>DATIYI010000380.1:0-43744 GCA_035517695.1 Streptosporangiaceae bacterium | reverse complement strand
CGGTCGGTCGGTCGGTCGGTCGGTCGGTCGGTCGGTCGGTCGGTCGGTCGGTCAGTCAGTCAGTCAGTCAGTCAGTCAGTCAGTCAGTCAGTCAGTCAGTCAGTCAGTCAGTCAGTCAGTCAGTCAGTCAGTCAAGTGCGCGGTGTCGTTGAGCGAGCGAACGACCGCTGGACCACCGGAGTACCAGTCGACCTCGCACAGGCTGGCGACATCCAGGTGCATACGGTAAAGCGCCTCGATGGGAGCCAGCAGCGCGTGGCGGACGAGCGTCTTGATCGGCGTGACGTGGCTGACCACGAGCACCGTCGTGCCCGCGTACCGGGCGAGCAGGCGATCAAGAGCGGCCATGACCCTGCGGTCGACATCGGTGAAGCTCTCACCGCCTGGCGGTGCGGTGCCGGGGTCGGCGAGCCACGCCGCCAGCTCGGCTGGCCACTTCTGCTCCGCCTCGGCGAACGTCAGCCCCTCCCAGGCACCGAAGTCGGTCTCCCTGAAATCCGCCTCCACCCGCAGGGGCGCCCCTGTCGCGCGGGCCGCCTCCTCCGCGGTCCGCCGCGCCCGGCGCAACGGCGATGTGACGATCGCCCCGATCGCAGCCTCATCGCCGCGTCGGGTGAGCCGCTGCGCGGCGGCCTTGGCCTGGCGCGCGCCAAGCTCGGTCAGGTCGATGTCCCCGCTTCCCGCGAACCGCCGCTCGGCCGACAGCGGGGTCTGCCCGTGCCTGAGCAGCACGGTGCTGACCGGCGGCTCGCTGCGCGTGCTGTGAGTCCCCCAGCCGCTCCCGGCAGTGACGCGTCCTTCCCCGGCGCGCTCCGCGCCGGCCCGGTCCGCCCCTGCCCGCTCCGTCCTGCGCCGGTCCGCCCCGGCCCGGTCCGCCCCGGATCGCTCCGCCCCGACCCGGTCCGCCCCGGGCCGTTCGGCCACCTGACCCGAGGGTGGCGGCTCCGGCTCGCCGAGGGTCAGCTGCGCCGATGCATCCGGCTGGTCAGATTCGCCGGCGGCCCCGGAGGACTGCCCCGTGGGGGCGCCACCTGGCCGCTTCGCCGCGCCATGCGGCAGCCGTTCAGAACCGTCCATCGCGTCATTTGCCAGCTTGTCCGCACGGCGATTGCGTTCACGCGGAACCCACACGTATGACACGCGCCGCAGCGCACTCGCGGCTTCGCGGGCGGCGCGTGCGAGCGGTTGCAGGTCCGGATGCTTGATCTGCCAGCGGCCCGACATCTGCTCCACCACCAGCTTTGAGTCCAGCCGGGCCTCGACGGCCGCGCCTGGCGCGATCCGCGCCGCCTCCCGCAGGCCGGCGATCAGCCCGCGGTACTCGGCCACGTTGTTGGTCGCGTGCCCGATCCCCTCCCCGACCTCGGAAAGAACCTCGCCGGTCTCGGCGTCAGCGACCAGCGCACCGTAGCCCGCCCGGCCGGGATTGCCGCGTGAACCGCCGTCGGCCTCGACAATGAGGCTCCTGCTTACCGGACGGTCGTTGGGACCGGAGGCGGCGGCAGCGGGCCGTTGCGCCGCTGTCACAGCCCGGACTCGGGGGTGCGGACAAGGATCCTGCGGCACTCCTCGCAGCGCAGGACCTCATCGGGATCGGCCGCGCGAATGCGATTCAGATCAACGGTGCCCAGCGCGAGATGACATCCCTCGCACCGGCCGCGGCGCAGCGCCGCGGCACCCACCCCGTGCTGGTCGCGCAGCTTCTCGTAGAGCCCGAGCACGTCGGCTGGCACGCGCTCGGCGATGCCGGCGCGCCGCTCACCCAGTTCGCCCGCCCGGGCGGCGATGTCCGTAAGAGCCGCGCCGCGCCGCGCCGCGGCGTCCGCACGCTCACCGCCGAGCCGCGCCTGCTCCGCGGACAGCGACGCAAGCCGGTTGTCCACTGCCTCAAGGCGCTCCATGACGTCAAGCACGATCTCCTCCAGATCGGACTGCCTGCGGTGCAGTGACCCGATCTCTGACTGGAGATTCTCCAGCTCACGCGGCGACGAGACCTGACCCGCGTCGAGGCGCTTGCGGTCGCGGTCGACCCTCGCCCTGACCTGCTCGACGTCACCTTCCGCCTTGTTCTGCTCCCGAGTCAGATCGCCGACCTCGGTTTCCGCGGTGACGATCCCGTCGTGTAGTTCGGCTGCCCGCGCGTCCAGCCGTTCAACCTCGGCGTGTTCGGGCAGCCCGCGGCGACGATGCTCAAGTCGGCCAAGCTCGGCGTCAAGGGCGGCCAATTCAAGCAGGCGCAGCTGCTCCTGGGGAGATGCCTTCACGGGTCCCAACGTTAGTGCCTGGTTCAAAAACATGCGCTGCCTCCCCGATCACCTGAATCTTCCCGTCCGCCGGGGGGCGTTCTGCGGTAGACCTGACCATCATGGAGATACCGCGGGTGGACCGCCCGTACATGCCGGGTTACGGCATCGTAGGCCGGGACGAAGGCAGCGGCCTTCTCCCCTGGTCGTGGGCCGCCGAGCGGCTCAGCGCGGCGCGCAACTACTGGGTGGCCAGTGTATGGCCGGACGGCAGGCCGCACGTCATGCCCGTCTGGGGTATGTGGGACGACGCCGTGCTCTGGTTCAGCAGCAGCGCGAAGTCACGCAAGACCCGCAATCTGGTATGCGACCCGCGTTGCGTGGTCACCACCGAGGACGCCGGCGACCCGGTCGTGATCGAGGGCACGGCGCGTGTCTTCACGCAGCCGACCGTGTTGCAGCGGGTCATCGACCTGATGAACGCGAAGTACAGCACCGATTACGGGCTCGGCTTCCTCGATCCGGAGCTGAACGCGACGATCGGGGTGCGCCCGGCCCGCGTGTTCGGCCTGCGGGGGGCGGATTTCACCGGATCACCCACCCGCTGGGTCTTCGAGGAATGAGCCGAGCCCGCCGTCGGCGCCGCCCAGCCGTTCAGTCCGGCAGCGGGAGCATCAGGACCGGCGGCATCGTCGGCTGCCGCGATCCCTGGGCAGGCTCCACCGTGACCCCGACCTTGTCCCCCGCCGCGACGCCGGCGGCGACCATGGGAGCCGTCATGCCGTGGGTTGGCGGCGGCAGCATGCCCGCTGGCCTGGTTCCCTCCGGTCCGATCAGCCACAGCTCGTAGCTTCTCGCACTGGGCAGCCCGCGTAGGCCACGAGCGGAAAAGACGATCATCCGGCTGGCGTGGGACATCACCACAGTCGCCGTCCCGCCGGTCGTGACGGGTGCCGTGATCAGCACGGCGTCGCGCGAGGTGAGCACCGCGGCCACCTGACGGTTGCGCTCCTCGGCACCGTTGAGCCTATGCTGCGTGGTGACCGACACCACGGCGAGCGCCACCGCAATGGCGAGCGACGCGGCGGCGGTCGCCAGTGCCACTCGCGGCAGCCAGCCGCGCCTGCCGGCCAGGTCCCGCCACACCCGGTTACCGGGCCAGCCGGGTCCTGCGCGCCTATCTGCCGCGCCAGCCAGGGGTTGCTGGCGTGTCCGCGCCGCAGCCGCGAGCACCTGCGCACGCAGCCGCTCCGGCGGCCGCTCGGCTACGGCAGATCCAAGCAAGGCTGTGGTTTCGCGCAGGCCACGGACCTCCTGCAGGCAACTGTCGCAGCGTGCCACGTGCCGCTCGAACCTGGCACGGTCGGCGTCATCGAGTGCGTCGAGCACATAGGCGCCCGCCAGCGTATGAAGTGCGGGGTGGCCGAAGCCGCGGATGCTCACCACTCCACCCCCATGCAGTCGCGCAGCCGGATCAAGCCGTCGCGCATGCGGGTCTTGACCGTACCGAGCGCGACACCGAGCAAGCCAGCTACCTGCTGGTAGGTGTATCCGCTGTAATAGGCGAGTGTCACCGCCTCGCGCTGCAGTTCGGTCAGGGCACCGAGGCAGCGCCGCACCCGCTCTTTGTCGATCCGGTCAAGCGCGGCTTCCGCGGCGTCCTGCGGGTCGGCCTCGGGCGTCGCTGCCCGCGCCTCCCGCGCAGCCGCGGCCTGTGCGGACCGGACCCTGTCCACCGCCCGCCGGTGCGCGAGCGTCATCACCCACGTCATGGCGCTGCCCTTGGCGGTCTCGAATCTGTACGCCGTTCGCCACAGCTCGAGCAGCACGTCCTGGGTGACCTCCTCCGATTGCGCGGGATCGCGTACCACCCGGCGCACCAGGCCGAACACCGAGGGCGCGACGCCGTCGTAGACGGTCTCGAAGGCCGCCTCGTCGCCGCGCGCCACCCGGGCCAGCAGGGCGCCCAGATCAAGGGGCCGGCCTGCCCGAGTCTCACCGGGCTCGGACCATTCGCCCATCCGCACACCTTTCATTCGGAGCCGCCGCCATGCTGGATTGCCGTCAATCAGCATGCTGGATTGACGGCAATCCAGCATGGCGGCACGCGGTGACGCCTGCCGGGCCAAGATCAAAGCATCCGTGGAGATTACTGTGACCAGAAAAGTGCCGCCCCACTGCCGCCTCACTGCCACCAGGCCGCCGCAGCAATCTCCCACCCGCCGGGCCACCAGCCGAGATGGCCAAGATGGTCGACATGGGCGACCGGACAGGCGCAGAGGGAGTTGAATTGCGCCCGTGGGAGACGCCAATCCAACGCGCGAGCCGCAACGAATACCACGCGTGATGATTAAGCATGACGGTCCGCCCTACGGCCGATACCTCATCCTCGGCGCCGTGACGGGCCTGCTTGCCGCCGCCGTCGCGCTCGGCGTGGCCCAGCTTGTGGCCGGGATCACGGGGCCGGTGGGGTCCCCTGTCGTGGCTGTCGGCCAATCCGTGATCGGACTCACCCCACGGCCGGTCACCGACTTCGTCATCAAGATATTCGGCCCACACGACAAGACAGTCTTGCTTACCAGCATTGTCGTTCTACTGGCTCTATTCGCCGCCGCCTTCGGCATCGCGGCAATGCGCAGGATAGGCGCGGGCTACGCGGGTCTCACGATCTTCGCCGCGATAGGCCTGCTCGCCGTGGCGACCCGCCCAGACTCCTCCCCTGGGGATCTGATCCCTACCCTTGCCGGAGCCGCGGTCGGCGCCTACGCGTTGACACGACTCGTCCGTGCCGCTGGAGCCATGGGTCCGGCGGGGGCAATCGGACCGACGGCCGGGGCGATCGGACCCACGGGTACGGCCGGGGCCAGCCAAGCCACTGCCGCCGACCGGGCCGCCCGTGACACGGACCGGGCCGCCACGGACACGGACCGGGCCGCCACGGACCGGGCCGCCGGCCGGGCTACCTTCGGCGAGACCAGCGCAACCGGTGAGCCAGCACCGCGCCTAGGTGCGACCGCGCCGAGCTACGGGCGGCGCAGCTTCCTGGCCACCGGCGCCGTCGCCGCCGCAGGCGCCGCGGCCGGTGGGCTGGCCGGCCACCTGCTGTCGCAGCGTTCGACCGTCACCCGCTCTCGCGCGCTGGTACGGATCCCCCCGCCAGCCAAGCAGTTGCCGCCCCTGGCAGCCAGCGACGACCTGCACATCCCGGGCCTCAGCCCGTTCTTGACCCCGAACGGCAGCTTCTACCGCGTCGACACGGCGCTGATCATCCCGCAGGTGCAGCCTGGCTCATGGCGGCTGCGCGTGCACGGCATGGTGAACCGCGAACTCAGCATCACCTTCGATGATCTGCTGCGCCGGCCGCTCACCGAGGCTGACATCGCCCTCTGCTGTGTCTCCAACCCGGTGGGTGGCCCGTACATCAGCAACACCCGCTGGCTCGGCGTCCCGCTGGCCGGCGTCCTCCGCGAGGCTGGTATCCAGCCAGGCGCGCAGCAGCTGCTTTGCACCTCCACCGACGGATTTACCAGCGGCACTCCTGTCGCGACCGTGATGGACGGCAGGAACGCCTTGCTCGCGGTGGCGATGGACGGCGCACCGCTGCCCATCGCGCATGGCTTTCCCGTTCGGATGGTGGTGCCCGGCCTCTACGGCTACGTGTCGGCCATCAAATGGCTGACGGACATAAACGTCACCACGTTCGCGGCCCAGCAGGCTTACTGGGTGCAGCAGGGCTGGGCGCAGCAGGCGGTGATCAAGACCGAGTCGCGCATCGACGTGCCGAGCGGCAGCGGCGCTGTCAGGCCCGGTCGGGTGGCGGTCGCCGGGGTGGCGTGGGCACAGCACCGCGGGATCGCGGCGGTCGAAGTTCGGGTGGACGGCGGGCCATGGCATGAGGCGCGGCTCGCTACCGTCCCCGGAATCGACACGTGGCGGCAGTGGGTGTGGGAATGGGACGCCGCGACCGGCGGGCACCAGCTTGAGGTGCGCGCGACCGATGAGACCGGTTACACCCAGCCTGCCTCCCAGGTCAGCCCGTTCCCGAACGGAGCCGAGGGATGGGACGCCGTCCAGGTGACTGTCTCTGCCTGACGCGCGCCGCACGGCGGCACCGACCCGGCATGCCGAACTGGTCGGGCTCGTCTCAGCGAGCATGTCGCGCCTGGCCGGAATCGGGTACCGCCACGGCCCCGATTTCTGGCCCGGGATCCGCGCTACCCGCCGGGTCCGTGCCCGGGTCAGGGAGCTCAGGCTTGCCGGCACCCCAGGCGCCGAGGACACCCGTGACGGCGAGCACGCCGAGCAGGAACAGCAGGCCAAGATGGCTGAACCTGGCGATCGCGATGCTCACGGACCCGGAGTTAGGCAGCACACCGGGAAGCAGCATCTCGCTGAGCAGCAGGCACCGCGCGATCAGCAGGTAGTCGAGCCCGCTGGCGGGCATCAGCGCGAGCAAGGGGAAGATCAGAGCGTCATACCAGGGCGCCTGCACCGGGAAGAGCACCAGCCAGGCGATGGCCAGGGCCACGGCCGGGCGGACCGCGGGAAGCGCTCGATGGCCCGGCGGAAGGCGCCACAGCAGGAGCAGCGCGAGGGCCAGGGTAAAGAGCAGCACCAGGGCCGCAAAGACCACGGGCTTGGACCCGATCACGGCCGGCACCGGATAGATGAATCCTGCGCTGACGGTGAGCCGGCGGCTAAGGACGGCGGTGTTCAGGGCGCCAGGAAGCAGAAAGCTCGGGACGAGCACGGCGGCGGCGCCGACGAGCCCGGCGGCGACGGTGCGAGGCGACGCGCGGGTGACCCACGCCATGCCGGCGGCGACCAGCGCGAACGGCGTCTTGATCGCCGTCGCGGCACCGACGATGAGACCGGTGACAGCTCCCGCGATGATGCCGCGGCGCCGGAGCATAAGCAGCGCGGCGACGGCGAGCAGAGCCAGCAGCACGTCAACGTGACCGCTGCCGACCAGCCAGAACAGCATCAGCGGGTTGACCGCCCACATCAGGCACACCCGGCCCTGGCTGGCTCGGTCCCGTCCAGCGAGCCGGACCAGGCAGACGGCCGTGGTAACAAATGCGATCGCGTTGCCCAGCCTGATCCAGAAAACGATCCGTGCCATCGACGTGCCGCCAAGCGCGGCGGCTGCCCACTGGACCGCCGTCGCGACCGGGCCATAAATGGTCGGCAGGGTTCGCCAGTTCGCAGGTGCGAACAACCCGACCGGGTCACCGCTGCGGTACAACTCCGCGGGCCGCAGCACATAGGGGTTGTGGCCGAGGCTCACGATCCGCCCGTAGATGGCGTAGTTGAGCACGTCGATGGATCCGGCGGGCGGCAGGAATACGAAGAGCGCCGCCGTGGCGGACCCGGCGCCGATCAGCAGCGTGGCAGACGGCCGCCAGCCACGCCTGACGGCGGCCAGACCGATGGTCACGGCGATCGCCCCGAGCAGCAAGCCTGACCGCTCGAGCGCGATGACCGTGGCGGCAGAAGGCGCCGCCGACAGCGACCACATGGGCCCGCCCGGGCCCATTCGCGGCACCGCCGCCGACGGGCCGAGCGCCATCACGGTCGCGAGCAGCGCGATGCTCACCAGATAAGCGGCGCCAGCCGAAATCGCGAGGGCGTGGCAGGCGGTTCGCCCCGGGTGCGCGCCGCCGGGATGCGCCGGGTCAGGACCCGCGGTGGCGGTCATAGGCATACGTCCCTGCCTGTCGCAGGGAATGCGCCCGGTGCGCCCGCGATCAGGCCGAGCGGGCCCGCGAGCGCGTCTGCGATCATGGCGGCGGTGGCCTCCTGCACCGCCATCGGCTGGCCGACAGGGTCGGGCACATCGAGCCTGTCCTGCGGCCAGGCGGCGAGACGCCCGCGCAGCGGATCGGCGGCGGCGGTGAGCACCCGAGCCCGCCCGGCTGCGTCGTCTATCCGGCTGATGTCACGGTGCGGGATGACCGCGGTGAGCGCCGCGAACTCGCGCAGCGTGAACGTTCGCATGACGGCGTCTGGGCATAGCCCGACCGTTTGATGCTGCACGAACTCGCGGTGCGAGCGGGCGGCCGTGAGAATCAGGTCCGCGCCACGGGTGATCCGCGGGGTCAGCTGGCGCGCGACGAACCCGGTCGGATCGCCGCCGAGCCGACGCAGCACGACCTCGCTTTCTGCGTAGATAGGCGCGCCGACGACCGCATGCGTGCCCGCGCTAGACACGTCGATCGACATCACACCGCAGCCGGCGAGCCAGCTACGGGCCAGCCGTTCGCACAGCGGCGACCTGCACATATTCCCTGTGCAGACAAACAAGATCCTGAACGGCTGCCGCATGTGGCCTCCGATTACAGCAAGCGGTCACGCACCTGGCCGGACAGGTAGGCACCGAGCCAGCGGCCGAGTTCATCGTAGACGTGCTCGCGCACCGGCTTCTCTGACAGCGTCACGTCGTGCAGCCCGCCTTCGATGCGGCATGCCTCGCAGATCTCGCTGGATGCGGGCGGTGATTGGCAAAGCGCCGCTCAACGGCCGACCGGCTCGGGCGGCTCCGCCGACATGACGTCGATGCGCCGCAAGATGATTCCCTCACGCAGCGCCCAGGGGCACACCTCGAGCTCGGCTACGCCGAACAGGTCCATCGCGGCGTCCGCCACGATCGCACCCGCGAGTAGCTGGCCGGCCCGCCCGCCTGAGACTCCTGGCAACTCTGCCCGCTGCGCGGCCGTCATGGCGGCAAGGCGATCAACGCACCGCATCAGCTTGCCATGGCTGATCACGCGCCTGACATAAGGGCCCTCGTTCGAGGGTGCCGCACCGATGATGCGGGCGAGCTGCCTGAACGTCTTGGAGGTCGCCACCGCGTGATCGGCTGGACCATGCCGCATCAGGTCGCCGACGGTGCGGGCGATTTCGGTGCGCACGTGCCTGCGCAGCTTGCGCACCTCGTCAGCGGACGGCGGGTCGCTGGAAAACCACTCGCGGGTGAGCCTAATCGCGCCGAGCGGCAGTGAGATTGCTACGTCGGGTTCCTCGTCAGGGCCCGCCGCGATCTCGAGCGAGCCGCCCCCGATGTCCACCACGAGCAGCCTGCCCGAGGACCAGCCGAACCAGCGGCGCCCCGCCAGGAACGTCAGGCGTGACTCGTCCTCGCCGGTCAGCACCCGGATGTTCACGTCAGTCTCGGCTCTTATCTTGGCGAGCACTTCTTCCCCGTTGACCGCGTCACGGATCGCCGAGGTGGCGAACGAGAGCAGTTCCTCGACGCCCTTGTCTTCGGCGACCTGCAAGGCCTCGCCGACGAAGGCCCGCAACTGCTCGGCGCCCGCGCTGGTGAGCTGGTTGCCCTTCTGGATGTGGTCGGCGAGCCTGAGCTCCGCCTTGTGCGAGTAAGCGGCGATGGGCCGCGCTCCCTCGTGCGCATCAACCACAAGAAGGTGCACCGTGTTGGAGCCAACATCCAGGACACCGAGTCGCATGATTCGAAGCTACCCAACCGTTAGGTTCTTGTCGTATCCCCCGCGCGGCATCATCTCGACCGACGCCAAGCGCCGCCACGAGCCGGCTGAGCGGCGGAAGAGGGCGCTAATCACTCTCATCACTCCAGAACCTAGTCCTCCACCTGACTTTGTGCCGCCGCAACATTGTGCCGCCGCAACATTGTGCCGCCGCAACGGATGTTCGGCTGGCAGGTTCGGCTGGCTTTCAGGTTCCTTCCTACCTGCCGGGCCGGTCCCGCTACTCTCGGTCACTGCATACCTCGCGTGTCTTCGGCGGTTTCAGCCGCAGCGGCCGCACTGAGCACAGAGAATGAGGCCCAGATGCCATTTGGCTACCGAAATCACGGAAACCAGACGGCTGCGCCACGGCACCGGATGGGGACAGATCGTATGCCTAGACTTGCTGCCGGGCCGATCCAGCCTCACCATGAAGCTGTTCCGTTTGCCCGGTTCGGTTAGTGCCAGCCAGGCGACTGGAGCCACAGGCCCGTCACGTTACGACACGAAGGACAACATGACCGCCGTGATTCCTCTCCTGCCGCCCGGCGTCGGCAGTCCCCCGCACAGGACAAAGATCGGCCTGTTCCTTCGGCCAGCCAGCTGATGGCCGCCCAGTGCCCGCACATGGTCGGCAATCGAGCGGCCGTGCGCCTAGCGGAAGGAGACGACCATGGCGAGCAGCCCGGTAGAGGCCGCCGCGGAGGCGGTTCAGCAGCACATCGGTGGGTTCACCCCGGAGACGGCAACCGAGCTTGACCGGTTCCTGCAAGATCTGCCCCGCCTGTTCGAAAGCACCGCTGAGGCCCTGGCCCAGCTAGCCGACCGGTTTGGCAGTGATCTGCCGGTGGATCCCAGCGTGCACGAGCACCTGCGGGAACTCGCTGCCGTTTCTGCCGGGAGCGCGGAATTCGCCGAGGAGGCGTGGAGCTTGCACCGGACTGCTCATGATCGCGAGCTTGAACGCATCGAGAACCCGCGGCCAGGTGAGGATCTCTGGGATGTCAACACGCAGTAACCAACCAACGCAGGCCAACCAGGTCCAGCACACCCAACAGGCCCAGCACACCCAACAGGCCCAACAAGCCCAATACACCCAGCACACCCAACAACACACCCAATTGAACCACCAGTCTCGACAGGAACAACAGTCTCGAGAGGAGCAGCAGTCTCGAGAGGATCAGCAGTCTCGAGAGGACCAGCAGTCTCGACAGGAACAACAGTCTCGAGAGCACCGCCAGTCTCAGCAGGAGACCGAGTCTCAAGAGGACCACCAGTCTCAACAGGACTACCAGTCTCAGCAACCCGATCAGAACCTGCGGGCGCCACGGATGGTGCGGACCCTGCGGGTGCCACGGATGGGGCGGACCCTGCGGGCAGGGCCGCTCGAGATCGTCGCGCTCGTGTCGGTCATCGCGGCGGCCGTCTACGCGGTGGGCTGGATCGTCCATCTCAGCGGCGCGCCGGTGTGGCTGACAGGTGTCATCGCCGCGGTGGGCGCCGCCGCGGCGCTGATCCCCGTGCTGGCACGCACCGGCCCAGGCGTGGTGGCCGGTTACACACTTGCCTGCGCGCTCGCGGCAGGAGGATGGCTTGTCTATACGGCGGTCGCCTCACCAAGCACGTGGATCGCGGTAACGGCCCTTGCCGTGCTCCCGCCGGCTCTCGGGCTCCTCTACCCTGCCGTCCGCGGCCATCACCAGTACCTGGTGCAGGAGGCCTGCCGGCGCGCCGAAGAGGAACGCAAGAAGGCGGGCACGCGTAAGTGGCCGGACCTGCTCGAGCGCCTGGGCCACCCGGGCATCTCATATCGCGGGCAGGCGGAAACCAGATCAGGCCACACCATCAGGCTCGGCCTCCCGCCGAGCGGCAAGGTTAGGTACGGCACGCTCGCGGAGGCCACCGAGAGGATCGAGATCGCCGCAAGGCTGCGCCGCGGCGCCGTGCGGGTCGAACGGGGCGGGCGAGCGGACGAGGTGCTGTTGCACGTATCCGAGCGTGACGTGCTCGCGGATCCGATCCCATTGCCTGATGACCCGCAGCCGCTGACCGTCAACCGGCCACTGCCGGTCGGCTTGCATGAAGACGGGACAATCTGCACCGTCACCTTGCGCGAGGTCGCGGCGCTGATTGTCGGTCTTCGCGGCTCGGGCAAGTCAAACCTCATAAACGTTCTGATCGCGCAGCTGTCCAGGTGCGCTGACACGGTGATCTTCATGATCGACCTGAAGGGCGGGCGGACGGCGCTGCCCTGGCTGCGGCCCTGGCTGGAGGGACGCGCCGCCTGCCCGGTCATCGACTGGGTGGCCACCACGAGGGAAGAAGCCGAGCGGATGCTCCGCGCCGTGCTACGCGGCATCGATGCCCGAGCGCACTCGGGCGCGGGGGGCGAGAAGATCACGCCATCCCCCGACCTGCCCGCGGTGATTCTCATCGTCGAGGAGGTCGCGGTGATCTTCGGCATGAACAGCGGGCCACGCACGTCCCTGGAGGGAACTACGAACTCAACGCTGGCCGGCCTCGGCACCCAGGTCACCCAGCTTGGCAGGAGCGAGGCCATCGACCCTGTCCTGGTCACGCAGCGAGGTGCCGTAACCATGATCGGCAGCGCTGACCTGAAGTCGCAGTGCGCGCTACGGATCGGGCTCGGCGTCGCGACCGAGGCTGACGCCCGCCTGGTCGTCCCCGACGACCTGCACATCGCCGCCGACCTGGCGCGCCTGGCCCATCCAGGTTCGGGGATCGTGCAGTCCCGCGACGGCCGCCCGGTGCCGGCGAAGTTCTACCGGCTGGACTATGACCGGATCGCGGGGCTCGCGCAGCGGTCAGGTCCGGCCCGTCCCGCGCCCGACCATGTGCTCGCCGAGGCACTGGGTGAGGACTACCGGCGCCGCTGGTCGATGGAGCGGGCGGGGCATCTGCGGGGAGCAAGCAGGCAAGCAGATGGGGAGCCAGTTGCGCTGCCGCCGCACCTCGGGGCGCACGCCGACGACTCCGGCCGCGAATTTGCCGAGATCGTCGCGGGGCTGGCGAACGGCCAAGCCGCCACGTACGCCCGCAAGCGGATGCTGGAGATCCTGGACAGCACCGGCATTTGGGGGGCCACCGCTACCCGCCTGCTCGCGATGATGGCGGTGGAGGGGATCGCCCCGGAGCCCAAGTCGCTAGATCGCTGGCTGGAGCAGGAGGAATCGGCCGGGCGAGCATGGCGCGCGTCCCACGGCCGATGGAAGACCCGCTAGTGCGCGGCGCATGTCACGGCCATTGGGTCAGGGCTCGATCAGCATCTCCTCCACCGGCCGGCGGGGGGTCACCTGGGTTGTGCCCGCCCGGCCGAATTGCAGCAGCATCTGCGGCGCACCTGGCAAGTGGAGACGCTCTGTGATCTCGGCGCGCAATGGCGCCGACTCCAGCGGCTGCGTGTGCAGGCTCGCGAAAACCCACCGGCTGGCGGCATGCACAAGCAGTCGGTGCAGCGCCTGCCCGGCCCGCAGCCAGTCGGCGCGTTCATCCCCCATCGTGGTGAGGATGGCGGTGATCTGAGGCGATGCGCCGCCCGCCTCGAGTTGCCCCCAGTGGCGGCCGAGGTCGAAGTCGCGCGGCGCGAGAGCGCCGGGCAAGTGCGCGGGCTCGGCCGCATAGGCGCGGACAGGAACACCGTCGCCTGCCGGGCTGCCGGGCCTGCGGGTCCAACGCCGACGTTCTGCCCGCATAAGCGAGTTCTCGTTCTGCGCCCGCTCGGCCGCGCTCACCAGCTCCGCGAGCTGCTGATACGGACCGGGGCGATCGAGCAGCACAAGCGTGGCGCCCTCGGCCGCCGCATCGCGCTGCAGGCCCGCGAGCATGCCAGGCGGCAGCGGGTCACCGTTGAAAGGCCCGCGGTGCGTGTGCCTGTGGCTGATCGCGGCGAGCAGGTGACGCTCGCCCGAGGTCATGGGGACGGAAGCGCCGAGCCGCACACGGGCGAGCAGGTCGTAGTCGGCTCGCGAAGGCAGGAGCTGAACCAGCGGGAGGTAGCCGATACCCCGGACGGCGAGCCGCAGGCCGAAAAGCGCCGCGCCGCAGCTGATGAGCATCTCCCTGCCGGTTGGATCGGAGTTGTGCAGCAACCGGCTGCGGTCCGCGTGCACCTCCAGTGCGGATCCCTCGACCCCAAACCGCCACGGCTGCGTGTTGTGCAGGGAAGGTGCGCGTGCCGCGGTGGCGAACAGGTAGCCGATCTTGTCCATCGGGATCGGCGCAACGTCCGCGACGGATTCGCCGCGCTTGAAGACCTTTTCGCCTGCGTCACCTGCGGTGGCGATGGGCGGGCCAGGTGGTGGCGCAGCACTGGGGTGAGGTGCTTGCGTAGCGGCCGGCGCGGGTCCCCCGGGGCCCACTCCGGTCACGATGGGCGGTTCGAGCCCGAGCGAGTCGAGATAGTCGAGATATTCGCCGACGAGGTCGGGATCGTCCAGCACGCCACGATGCCTGTTCCCCTCGGTGTCGACAACGGTGAAGGCGCGGCGTCCGTCTGGCCAGTAGTAGCCGAGCTCCAGTCGTGCGATCTCCTTCATGGCTCTCACCTCGCGACCCTTTTGATCGTCAGCGTTCTCCCGCCCCGTGAGGTCCCAAAGGGCCCTAAGCCCTGTCCTGGCAGCCAAATGTCCCCTGCGCCCGGGACAGCGGGTCCACCGTGACACGCGATGGCCCATCGTGTGGCAGCCACGGGTGATCTCGACCGCCGGGAGTGATCAACTCACACCGGCGGCCTGCCGTTAGCCCGAGCTTGCCGTAACGGGTTAGCGGCGGGTCCGCCGTTGCCAGCCGCGCCCCGGGTGCCACGACTCGATGACGAGCTGGTCGGCGGCAGTGCCCAGGTAGGTGAGCACCACCTCGGTGATGTCGAGCTTGAAGAACCCGGCGCCCTGATGGGGATTGTCCGCCGGCGGCACCGTCTCGATGACCGTGCCGGCCAGCTTCGCTTCCCCTGGCCACGAGGCTGGGCCGTGCTGCGGCGGTTCTATCGTCGGGCTGTGCACGGCTATCCGGGGGTCACGGCGCACGTCGAGCAGCTTCATCGAGCCGCCCATCATCCCCAGCGTTACCTCCCCGCCGGAGAACTCGAGCTCGGAGGCGCTGATGCGCGGTGCGCCATCGCGCCGCAGCGTCGCGATGGTCTTGTTCGTGCCCACGTCGAAGCGGCCGCGTACTCGCGCGGCGAATTCAGCAGCGTCCTTCGCTATCTCTCGCCATGCCGCCATCGCAACCTGCCCGGTCGGTACAGACCACCAGCCTGCCAGGTCTAACCGCCCGCCATGGCCCCGACGACAAGCAACGGCTGCGCCCCGGTAGCGACAGCGTCGGGCAGCGGCGCGTCAGGCGGCTGGTGGGACAGGTCAATCTCGCAGGCGAAGAACCTGATGAAAGGCCGACGCTGTTTGGTGCTGCGGTCGCGGATCGTTCCGCGCAGCGTTGGATAGCGTTCCTCGAGCTCATCGAGCACCAAACGCTGCGTGGCCCGTCCTGTCAGCGCCAGCTCAACCTCGCCATCGACACCTGCGAGCGCCCGCAGGTGCGCAGGGAGCACGACCCGGATCACGACAGCGTCTGAACTTCCACAGACAGCACCGCGGGAAGATCCCGGACGATAGGTGTCCAGCTGTCGCCCGCGTCGGACGACGCGTACACCTGCCCGCCGGTGGTGCCGAAGTAGACGCCGCACGAATCGAGAGCGTCGACGGCCATCGCGTCCCGCAGCACGTTGACGTAGCAGTTGCTTTGCGGCAGTCCTTTCGTCAGCGGCTCCCACTCGTCCCCGCCGGTCCGGCTGCGGTACACCCGCAGCTTCCCATCGGGCGGGTAATGCTCGGAGTCGCTCTTGATCGGAACGACGTAGATGGTGTCAGGTTCGTGCGCGTGCACGTCGATCGGAAAGCCGAAGTCGGTCGGCAGGTTGCCGCTGATTTCCCGCCACGAGTCGCCGCCGTCGTCGCTGCGCATCACGTCCCAATGCTTCTGCATGAACAGCACGCCGGGCCGCGACGGGTGCATGGCGACGCGGTGCACGCAGTGGCCGACCTCGGCGTCCGGGTCAGGGATGCCCTCGGAGTGCAGGCCTCGGTTCGCCGCCCGCCACGTCCTTCCCGCGTCATCGCTCCTGAATACGCCCGCCGCCGAGATGGCCACGAGGATCCGCCCGGGATCGTCCGGATCGAGCACTATCGTGTGCAGGCACATTCCGCCGGCACCTGGTTGCCAGGAGGGCCCGGACCCGTGGCCGCGCAGTCCGGCGAGTTCGTGCCACTCCTGCCCGCCGTCGATGGAGCGGAACAAGGCGGCGTCCTCCACCCCGGCGTAGATCGTGTCGGGATCGGTGAGCGAAGGTTCGAGATGCCATACCCGCGCGAACTCCCATGGGTGCGGCGTGCCGTCGTACCACTGATGGGTGCCAGGGACACCGTCGTAATCGAACTTGTTACCGGCCGGCTCCCATGTCTTGCCACCGTCGTCGGAACGCTGGATCTGCTGCCCGAACCAGCCGTTGGACTGCGACGCGTACAGCCGCGCCTGGTCGGCGGGAGATCCCTTGAGGTGGTAGATCTCCCAGCCGCCGAAGTGCGGGCCGCTGACGTCCCATTGCGCACGGCTGCCGTCTGATGTCAGGACGAAGGCACCCTTGCGCGTCCCGACAAGTACCCGTACCCCGGTCATCCGTCACTCCCTCCGTGCCCGCGGCCTCCGCCCCAACGTAACCCATGACACGCGGGCCTGGGGGACCAAAGGCCCCCATAGCGTAGGCCTTTGGCCCCTTCCAGATGGGGCCCGTCGGCCATTCCATGACAAACGGATCGGCTGAGTTCGACCCCGATTGGTCGCTGTTTATGGTGACAGCAAGTTTCAGCCTGTTCCCGTTACCGCTGGCACTGTCACCTTCTGGCTGACGGACGGGCGGAGCTTTCGCCGCCCAGGCGATCACTCGATGACCGCCAAACCACGCGGGGGTGGGAAGACAATGACCGGTACGACGCGCCGGCAGTTCCTGCGGTACAGCATGGGCACGGGCGCCGCGCTGGCGCTACCGGCGGCGGCCTCGCCGAGGCTCGTGCCCGCCGCGGCAGGCACGACGGGCGGGAAGCTGAGGAAGTTCATCCAGCCGGTGCCGCTGCCAGGGGCGGGCATCGTTGTGGCGGCGCCGCGCGGGCCAGGCCGGTATGCGTTCACCCAGCGTCAGATCAGCCGGCAGCTGCACCCTGACCTGCGACCGACCCCGATATGGGCCTATGACGACGGCTCAGGGCTGGCCGGCCAGGCAGGCTCGTTCGGGATGGCGATCGTGGCGCAGAGCGGAACGCCGATCAAGGTCAGCTACACCAACGATCTGCCGGAGAGGTACCCGGCCTGGATCCCCGTCGATACCCGGCTGACGCCGCGCGGCCGGCACGTGCGGCTGATGACGCACCTGCACGGCGGCTTCGTGGCGGCCGCCAGCGACGGCAACCCGACAGTGACCCCTGACGGGTTCGGCCGGGGCGAGACCCAGCACGTCAGCTACACCAACCAGCTGCCGCAGATGCCGGCCTCGCTGCGCTGGTTCCACGACCACGGGCTTGGCACCACCCGGCTTGACGTCTTCGCCGGCCTCGCCGCGGCTTACCTCATCCGCGACGGCTACGACACCGGCGCCGAACCCAACCCGATCGGGGTCCCCGGTGGTGCCTACGAGATCCCGCTCGTGATCCAGGACAGGCAGTTCAGCGCGGACGGCACCTTCCACTACCCGGTCAGCGAGATCCACGGCGTCACCTGGATCGGCGAGTACTTCGGTGATGCCATGCTGGTCAACGGCAAGGTCTGGCCGTACCTGGATGTCGAGCCACGGATGTACAGATTCCGGATCCTGAACGGCTGCAACGCACGGATCATGAGCCTGAGCATGGGCGGCCTGCCGATGTGGCAGATCGGCGCCGAGGGCGGGCTGTTCGACGTGCCCGTGCGTGTGCGGCGCCTCGTCCTTGCTCCCGCCGAGCGGGCTGACGTCATCGTCGACTTCCGCGGGCTGGCCGGCCGGTCGCTTGTGCTGAGCAACAGCAGGCCCGCGGCGCCCGTATCGACCCCGGCTCCCCCGCTGGCCGACGTGATGCGAATCCGTGTCGGCACCAGGGTCACCCATCGCGGACCGAAATCGATCCCGTCGAGCCTGCCAGGACAGCGGGCCAGGCTGCGCCATCCGGTCAAGACGCGGTACATCACGCTCAACGAGATCGCGCCGGAGACGGCCGGCTGGTACCTCAACCTGAATGGCGTCCACTTCGACGAGAGGCCGGTGACCGAGACCCCGCGGGCAGGCACGGTGGAGGACTGGGTCTTCGTCAACCTGACCCCAGACACCCACCCGATGCACGTGCACCTTGTCACCTTCCAGGTGGTCGGCAGGACGCCGTTCAACGATGACGCCTACCAGAAGGCCCACGGCGGCAAGAACGGAGTTCCAGGCGGGATCGACCCGGCACCGTTCGCGACCGGGCCAATGGTTCCGCCGACGCCCGATGAGCGGGGTTTCAAGGACACGGTCAAGGCGAACCCCGGCTATTTCACCACGATCCGGGCAAGGTTCGACCTGCCGAAGGGCGTCAAGGGACCGCAGACCTATGTGCATCACTGCCACATCGTCGAGCATGAGGACAACGACATGATGCGCCCGTTCACCGTCCTGCCCCGACATGAGTAACCCCCTGCGACCCCCGCGTGGCGCGCCGCGTAGGCTGCGAGTCGCAGCGGAGGAGGTGCCGTGGCAACAGTCGAGACGGTACGAGGGCCGGTCGGTGTCGGCGATCTGGGCCCCACCCTGATGCACGAACACGTTTTCGTCCTGTCCACCGAGCACGTGCAGAACTACGGTGACGGCCTGTGGTGGGACGAGGAGGCGCGGGTTGCGGACGCGGTCGCCCGTCTCCGCGCGCTGCGCGGCAAGGGAATCACCACGATCGTCGACCCGACCGTCTGGGGGCTCGGCCGCTACATCCCGCGGATCCAGCGGATCGCCGAGCAGGTCCCGCTGAACATCGTCGTGGCCACCGGCCTGTACGTGTACGAGGAACTGCCGCACCAGTACACCTACCGTGGCCCAGGCCTGCTGCTTGACATGCCGGAGCCGATGGTCGCCGACTTCAGCCGCGACATCACGCAGGGCATCGGCACCACCGGCGTGAAGGCGGCCTTCCTCAAGTGCTGCGTTGAGGCGCCCGGCCTCACTCCTGGGGTGGAGCGCATCGCCCGTGCCGTTGCCCGCACGCACGTCGAGACGGGCGCGCCGGTCACCGTGCACACCTCGGGCCCGGCGCAGTCAGGGCGGCTGGTGGTCAACCTGTTCCGCAAGGAGGGCGCCGACCTGACCAAGCTGGTCATCGGGCACGCAGGGGACAGCAACGACCTCGACTACCTGATGGAACTGGCCGACTCGGGTGCGACGCTCGGCATGGACAGGTTCGGGCTCGATCTGTTCAACCCGACGCCCGACCGGGTGCGGACGATCGCGGCGCTTGCCGCGCGCGGCTACGCCGACCGGATGGTGCTCGCGCACGACGCGAACTGCTTCATCGACTGGTTCGGGGCCGGCCACGACGCGGCCAAAGCGGCGGCCGCGCCGAACTGGCACTACACGCATATCAGCGACGACGTGGTCCCCGCCTTGCGCGATGCCGGGGTCACCGACGCACAGATCGAGCAGCTGCTGGTGGCCAATCCGCGCAGGTACTTCGGCGGGAGCGCGTCATGAGCGCGCGGTTCGACACCGCAGGGGTGACGCGGGGCACGGACGGCATCAAGCGGTACGACGGGCTGCCCGACAACCTGGTCCACATGCTGCGGGGCAGCGTTGAAGCCCATCCGGGCCGCGAGGCGCTCGCCGAGACCGGCGGCGGGCCCCGGCTCACCTACCGCGAGCTGTGGGACCGCGCCGCACGGGTGGCGGGCGGGCTACGCGCGGCCGGCGTGCAGCGGGGCGACCGCGTCGCGCTGCGGCTCGGCAACGGCGCCGACTGGGTGCTCGCGTTCTTCGGCACGGTGCTGGCCGGCGGCATCGTCGTGCCCGTCAACACGAGGCTGACGGAATCCGAGGTGGCCTTCGTCGTGTCAGACAGCGGCGCCTCGCTCATCGTCGCGCCCGGCGACCCGTTGCCGGACCGCGAGCCGCTGGCGATCGACGACGCGGGACCCGGCGACCCGGCGGCAATCTTCTATACCAGCGGCACGACCGGCTTCCCCAAGGGCGCGGTCACCACACACGAGAACTTCCTGTCGAACTGTGAGACCTGCCGGCGGGTCCTGAGGACGAGCAGCGTGGATGAGCCACCGCGGACGCTGATCTCGGTGCCGCTGTTCCACGTCACTGGTTGCAACAGCCAGCTCCTCTTCGCCGTGTACCTGGCGGGCACCAGTGTCATCATGCCGCAGTTCGACGTTGGCACGTTCCTGCGGGCGATCGAGGCGGAGCGGATCGACGTGCTGACCACCGTCCCGGCGATCTACTGGCTGGCGATCAACCAGCCACGGTTTGCCGAGACCGACGTGTCCACGGTCCGGGCGCTGTCTTACGGTGGCGCGCCGATCGCGCCGGAACTGGTGGGCAGGATTATGAAGGCGTTTCCAGCCGCTCGGGTAGGTAACGGCTTCGGCCTCACCGAGACGTCAAGCGTCACCAGTTACCTGCCGCACGAGTACGCCGCACTGCATGCGGACTCGGTGGGCTTCCCGGTGCCGGTGTGCGACGTCAGGATCGACACCTTCGGCGGGCAAGACGTCGGTGAGTTGCTCGTCCGCGGGCCCAACGTGGTGGCCGGCTACTGGAACAACCAGGACGCCACCGCCGCGGTATTCACCGGCGGATGGCTGCACACCGGCGACCTTGCCCGCATCGACGCCGAAGGTCTCATCTACATCGTCGACCGGGCGAAGGACATGATCAACCGCGGCGGCGAGAACGTCTACTGCGTCGAGGTCGAAAACGCCCTGGCCGGCGCGCCAGGGGTGTACGAGGCGGCCGTGGTCGGCGTTCCCGACAAGGTGATGGGCGAAAAGGTCGGAGCGGTCCTCGTGCCCGTCCCAGGCACCACGCTCGACGTCGAAGCAGTGCTTGGCTACCTGCGGGAGCGGATCGCCGACTTTAAGGTGCCACAGTACGTCGTCGTTCGGCGCGATGTCCTGCCCCGCAATGCTGGCGGGAAGTTGCTCAAGCGCCGCCTCCGCGACGAGATCAGCTGGGGCTCAAAGGTCACCTAGAGCACAACAAGAGCGCGGTGGGCAGCGCGGTCTCACTGCCCGGTCTCACTTGCTCGGCTGCGGTGTTTTGCACGAAATCTTCGGATCGGCGCCTAGGTAGTTAAGCGGACCAGCGACAATCGTGACAGCGATTGTTGCCGCTTTATTACAATTTAGGCTAGATGTTGGAGTGTAGTAATGGCGCTGACCAGCGGCGAAGGCTCCGATGATGAGCCACAAGACGATAAGTGCCGACACGATATGCATGGGTTACCTCCGCTGGCCACGCACGCTTACGCCGGGATCAAGATGATTCAATCGTGATTCTATACGGTTGCCCGTCATTAGCTGCCGCAGCGGCAGCCGGCCGGCGCCGCTAGATTGAACCGCCCGCGGGCCTAGCAGCACCCGGCTAGTAGTTGTCGCGTGGAACCTCACTGCCACTGGCGCCGACCAGGAAGTCCAGGTCAGCGCCCCGATCTGCTTGCAGCACATGGTCGAGGTACAGGCGGGCGTAGCCGCGCCGATACGGGGTCCGTGGAGGCGTCCAGCCTGCCCGGCGCCGCTCGAGTTCATCGTCGGCCACCTCGAGGTTGAGCGTGCGAGCGGGCACGTCGAGTGCCACCCAGTCGCCGGCGCGGACGAACGCGAGCGGGCCGCCCGCCGCGGCTTCGGGCGCGACGTGCAGCACGACGGTGCCGAACCCGGTGCCGCGCATCCGGGCGTCGGAAACCCGGACCATGTCGGTGACACCTCGTTCGAGGAGCTTGCGCGGTAGCACGAAGTTGCCGACCTCGGGCATGCCCGGGTAACCCTTCGGACCCGCGCCACGGACGAAAAGGACGGTGGACTCGTCGACCGGTTGACCAGCGAGGGCACCGGCCGGGCCAGCACGTCGAAGTCGTCAAGCCAGAGCGGGACACCGAGCCGGCCGGCCAGGGCGAGCAGATGGATGACCGCGTTCGTCGACCCGCCGATCGCCGCGTTGACCCTGATAGCATTCTCGAACGCCTGCCTGGTCATGATCTGCGACGGGCGGAGTCCTCCCGCACTAGGTCAACGGCGCTGCCCCGCGCGCTGCGCTGTAACGAAGCGCCGGGAATCGACCGCTGGCCAGGCTGCGGACCCAGGGAGCTGCATGCCGAGAGCCGCGGCCATGCAGGCCATCGTGGACGCGGTGCCCATGGTCATGCAGTGCCCGTTGGACCGGGCCATGCAGCCCTCAGCGAACACACATTCCTCTTCTGTGATCCGGCCCGTAACTGGTTCTTGCTCGAATTTCCAGAGATCGGTGCCTGAACCGACGTCGGCGCCCTTGTACTTGCCGTTGAGCATCGGGCCACCGGTCACCATGATGGCTGGCAGGTCGACGCTCGCTGCCGCCATGAGCATCGCAGGGGTCGTCTTGTCACAGCCGGACAGCAGCACAACCCCGTCGAGCGGGTTGGCCCGCAGCGTTTCCTCGACTTCCATGAACATGAGGTTGCGGAAAAGCATGGCGGTGGGCCGCATCACCGGCTCGCCGAGGGACATCGTCGGGAACTCAAGCGACCACCCACCGGCCTGCCAGACTCCGCGCTTGACCGCCTCCGCGACCTTCCGCAGGTGCACAATAGCGGCAGGTGGGTAGCACGGCGGCAGGTGGGTAGCACCCGTGTGCGAAGGGGGTGGCACCGGTGGAGGCCCTGCCGCGAATCACGCCGATGATGGCGACGCTGACCCGCGAACTGCCCGTGGACAAGGACCGCTACGGGTGGGAGCACAAGTGGGACGGCGTGCGCGCGATCGCCTACGTGTCGGGCGGCGAGATCCGGCTGCTGTCACGCAACGACAAGGACATGACCGCGAGTTACCCGGAACTTCGCGCGCTCGGCGGCCTCGCCGGTGCGGCGGTGGTGCTCGACGGCGAGATCGTCGCCCTCCGCGACGGCCGACCTGATTTCGGCACCCTGCAGACCCGGATGCACGTCAGGCAACCGCCGCAGCGGCTGCTCGCAGCGGTGCCGGTCTCCTACTACGTGTTCGACCTGCTGCACGATGGCGGCCGGTCGCTGCTTGGCGAGCCGTACACGGTGCGCCGCGAGCGACTGGCCGATCTCGCTCTCGACACCGAGCCGGTCCGTACCCCGCCGTGGTACCCCGACAACGCCGAGGAAGTGCTGGCGGCCAGCCTCGAGCGCGGTCTGGAAGGCGTCGTGGGCAAGCCGCTGACGTCGCGTTACTATCCGGGCAAACGACGCGAATGGATCAAGGTTAAGAACGTCCGCCACCAGGAAGTCATCGTCGCCGGCTGGAAACCAGGCGAAGGCTCACGCGCTGGCATGATCGGCTCTCTGCTGCTTGGCATCAACGACTCAGGCGGGCGGCTGCGCTACGCCGGTCATGTCGGCACCGGCTTCACCGAGCCCATGCTGCGCGATCTGGCGCGGCGGCTGCGCCCGCTCCGCCGGCCCGACAGTCCCTTTGGCACTCCCCTGCCGGCACGGCACACCCGCGACGCCCAATGGGCAGAACCCGAGCTCGTCGGCGAGGTCGCCTTTACCGAATGGACCAGCGACGATCTGCTGCGCCACCCGGCCTGGCGCGGACTTCGCCCCGATAAGGATCCCGCCGAAGTACATCGCGAGGACTGAGACGGCCATTTCCCCGGCCTGTTCGGCAGGCTGGGCGAGGCCGGCGGGCTTCAGGGTGGCGGGATGGTCGGGGCCGAGGATGCGGAGCTGGTGCCCGGACGCCTCCGGCCTCGATGCCGCGTGCCTTGGCCCAGGCGGGCGCGACCTCGCCGTCCAGGGCCAGCAGCGCCGCCACGAAGGGCTGGCGGTCGCCGAACGCGAGGGCCTGCCCGATCAGCGGGCGCTGGCACCGCGGTCCTGGGTCAGTACAAAGCCCGTGCCCTCGCACCGTGGCTTCTCGACGATGAAGACGGACAGTCCCCGATACGCCGACGAGATGTCGGGATCGGTCCAGGCGAGCAGCATGACCGCTTCCGCCCGCGCCGCGAACATGCACCACGTCTTCACGCCGTTCACGAGCCACCCGCCGTCCGTTCGCGCGGCCGAGGTGGTGAGCGCGGTCGCAAGCATGGTCTGGTTCGGTCACCGCGACGGCCACCATGACCTCGCCGCTGGCGACTCGAGGGAGCCACTCGCGCTTCTGCCTTGGGTCTGCCCCGGACGAGGGCTCGGGTCAGGATCTCAGGACGCGTGATGTCGGCATTGTGCCGATGCACTCGCTCGGGCGTGCGGGCGGACACACTCCTCGGCGATCCGGTGAAAGGTTTTCCCAACCAGCTGGAAGTCCTCGCCGAGGTGCCGCGGGCCCATCTCGCCGGACAACTCGGCCAGGCGCCCGGGCTGACGGTGTAGCTGCAGGAAATTCCCGCCGGTGTGATCCGTCCGGGCGCCAGCCCCCAATCGGCTTGCGGGCGGTGTCAATGAGACTAGGTTGACACACGGGACTGAACGGCCCACCCAGAGCGGCGGTCGAGCGGAACTCGGCAGCACGGTCATCGGTGGCACGGAAGCGATCCGGCCGCCGGGGCGCCTGGCAGGTGCCCGGCGGCGAGGGCTTGCTGCCGGTCCAGCATCAACAGAACGAGCTCCATCATCTCGAGCCGGTGGCTGCCGCGGGCCGCGGCCAGCCATCGGGTTGCCTCGGCCATCATGGTGAGGTCGGTGCGCCGTGCCTGGTGATGTTCCGCGGCGGCGCGGTTGCCCGCGGAGCGCTGGTCGATTAACCGCCCGAGGAGTCCGCCCAGCCGCATGGCGGCATCCGGGTGATCTGCCTCCGCGGCCCGGCGGAACCAGGTGATGGCTCCCTCGAGGTCGCCGAGGCGCTCGCAATCGTCGCCGAGGCGGAAGGCCATTCCTGCGCGACCGGCGGACCCGCCGGGGAGGATTGCCGGTCTGGAGCGCTGCGCTGCCCGCTCGTGCCCGGGTCGCTCGACCTCGGCGGATACCTCGGCACGCGGCGCGCCACCCCCGCGGCTGATTTTCCTGGAGACTCGCACGCCGCTGCCGGTGTCAGGCGGCAATTATGCCGCCGAGGAACACGACCACGGCAGCGAAAGTGGCGCCCGCCGTCAGGCAAGCTGCGGACAAGGCCTTGTGACCGTCGGATTGAGACCTCTCGCCTGGATCGTGTACCCGGCGTAGAGTCATGACTGCTCGAACCTCCTCGTGAAAGATGTGGTGACGGCTTCCTGTGACCACAGGAACCCGTTGCTTGAGCTGGGGCAACAGCTCATTCCGTCGAGTCACATAGTGGCGGTAAAGAAGATCGAATGCCACCGCTCCACAGACATTCTCGCTGAATTCCGAATCTTGCGGCCACCGATTTACTATGCGTTCTACTACAGCCTGGTATAGGGCGTTTTAGCCCGCAACGCACCTTATTGTGCAAACGCAACGTGCAGCCGCAAGCACATTCGGGCCTGCGTTTGCGGGGTCAATTTGTCCGATATCGCAGCAATGTGATTGAGGGAAGGCAAGCACGGCGGCCGCTCGGCGCACGCGCCCCGGGGGCAATACAGCCTTAACGGCTGCCGCGGATGCGGCATCCACTGCTGCGGGGAGATCCGGGGGGAGTCGTCCCCCGGGGGCAACACAGCCTTAACGGCTGCCGCGGATGGGGCATCCACTGCTGCGGGGAGATCCCGGAGGGTCGTCCCCGGTCGTCCCCCCGGGGCAATACAGCCCTAAGCTAACGGCTGCCGCGGATGCGGCCTCTACTGCTGCGGGGGATCCCCCGGGGGCCGTCCCCCCGGGGTCCCCAAGAACAAGCAGGGCCTTTGCCCGGTCCCGCCTGGATCACCGCTCATGCTCGGAGCCCGGAAAACAGGTCATCCTCAGGCACCGGCGCCCCAGTGGTATCACTCGCCCTGATGAAGCTTTCCCGGCCGAAGGCGGCTTCCCCGACTTCCGGTGGAATCTTGCTGAACCAGGACTCATTGATCTGGCTCGCGTGCGCAAGCAGCGCGTCTCGCTTACGGCCAAGCACCGGCCGGATGTCGACCGTGGTGGTGATGCGCTCCTCGGCCTCGGCCATCTGCTGCCGCATCTGCGGGGTGACGCTGGGATCCGGCACGTCTTCGCCGAGTTCGCGCAGTGCCTCCAGTATCTTCTCCCAGTCGCTGCCGCGCATGGCGGTGAAGTAAAGCTTGGCTGGGATGCCGGTGGCGGCCACGGCTTCGGTAGCCGCCTGGGCCGCGTGCACATGGTCCGGGTGCTGGTAGGGGCCCTTGTCGTCATAGGTGACCACGACCTGCGGCCGGTACCGCTCAATCAGAGCGCCGATCCGGGCGGCCACGTCGACCGTCGGGATGTTGCAGAACGCCTCGGGCCGGTCCTTGTAGTCCCAGTCGGGCATGCCAGAGTCGTGGTAACCGAGCAGCTCAAGGTCGGCGACGCCGAGAATCCTGCACGCCGCACGCAGCTCAGCCAGCCGCAGCCGTGCCACCTCCTCCTCATCGTGCGCATCATGACCAGGCTTGACACCTCCTGGCGCATCCCCGAACTCGCCATTCGTACAGGTCACCACGATGGTGCGGACTCCCTGGCCGGAATAGGCAGCAAGCACACCACCCGTGCTCGATGCCTCATCGTCCGGATGAGCGTGCACGGCCATCAGGGTCAAGGTTTCTGCCATGCTTCAAGCGTGCCGGACAAACCTGCTACGGCCCAACTCGCGCGCCTCGCGCGTGCCGAGCGTCGCAGCAAGTAACACCATCGGCGGAGCGCCTGGCGCCGGTAGGCGAGGCGGATCCCGCCGCCCTGATATGTGTGCTCTGATCTGTGTGCCCTGATATCTGATCTGTGTGCCCTGATATATGTGCCAGGCTTCGCCATAGGCCCAGGCGGGCTCTGTTGTGGACAGGATCTGCGGGTTCGCGTCCCAGGGCAACGTGCGTGGTCTCCCTATGGGTCCGAGACGCAGCCTTCCGGACAACCCCAGGGACCCCCGTTGGCCAATCCGCCCACCAAGATCGAGACGGCCACGCGAGCGTTATGATCGATCACCGCAACGCGGCCGTAGGGTGGTTGTCCCTGCCATAAACGCCGCGCGAGGACGGCGGCCAACCACTGAGGACGGCCCACTACCGGTTGGGGGCCCGCGTGGATCAGCTCAGCCTCGGCGTCATCGCCCGGTCACGGAAGGAGAACGAGCGCAGGCTGGCGATCCATCCGCTCCACGTGGAGCGGATTGCAGCCGACCTGCGGGCACGCATCTATCTCGAGTGTGGCTACGGCGCGCGTTTCGGCGTGCCCGATGAGCGGCTGTCGCCGCATGTCGCCGGCTTGCGCACCCACGAGCAGCTCATCGCGCAATGCGACGTCGTCCTGCTTCCCAAGCCGCTGCCGGACGATTTCAGGGAGCTTCGCGAGGGTCAGGTGCTGTGGGGATGGCCGCACTGCGTGCAGAACGAGGAGGTCACACAATTGGCCGTCGACCGGCGGCTGACCCTGATCGCCTTTGAGGCGATGAACCACTGGTCCCATGATGGCTCGTTCGGCCTGCACGTCTTTCACAAGAACAACGAGCTTGCCGGTTACTGCTCCGTGTTGCATGCCATGGAGCTCGTCGGAACGACGGGTGAATACGGCCAGCGGCTCCGAGCGGCCGTCATCGGCTTCGGGGCGACCGGCCGGGGGGCTGTAACGGCCCTCAACGCGCACGGCGTGAGCGACGTCCATATCCTCACCCACCGTGACGTCACCGCGGTCGCCTCGCCGATCCACTCGGCCCAGATGGTGCACTTCGAGCCTGACGCTGACGAGCGGGGCCGCTGCCAGGCGCTCTGCGACGACGGCCCTGTGCAGCTGGCCGCTTTCCTCGCCGGGTTCGACATTGTGGTCAACTGCGTGCTACAGCACACCGGCGCGCCGCTGATGTTCGTGACCAGCGACGAGCTTGCGGCCTTCAGGCCAGGCAGCCTCATCGTCGACGTTTCGTGCGACGAGGGGATGGGCTTCAGTTGGGCGCGGCCCACATCGTTCGCGGAGCCGATGCTCGTCCCGGGCGACAACATCCATTACTACGGCGTCGATCACAGCCCATCGCTGCTGTGGAATTCCGCCACTTGGGAAATCAGCGAAGCCCTGCTGCCGCACCTGCAGACCGTGCTCACTGGTCCGCGGGCGTGGGATGCCAACCGCACCATCATGCGGGCCATCGAGATCCGTGACGGCGTCATCCAAAACCCGGACATCCTGTCTTTCCAGCACCGTTCTGCTGTCTATCCGCACGCACGGCGCCGGTAGCGGGTCAGGGACCTGGTGGCGGCGGCAACGTAGGCGGCCGTGCCGCTTACCGCGATGGTATTGAGCAGGCGGCGCCGATCAACGACCCGATCTGGCTCACCGACCGAGGCCGCCCCGACGTCAGCCCGTGCCCCCCAACGGGTTGACGCGGCACGCGGTGACGAACAGCTCACCCGGCCTGTCTTTACGAGCGGCGTGGGGGGCAGTTAGATTGTTACCAACCGGTATCATCTTGTTGGTACTAGGGCGGCGTGAGACTGTGCGTCGACGCTGCGCGCAGCCACCAGGCCTGCGACAGCGCATTTCTGGACCTGGACCACAAGCCGGCCTCCGCTCCAGCTCGCAAAGACGCCGGCGCTTGCAGGTACGCCTCCGGAGGCAGCCTTGAAGGAAATTCTCGACGCGATACTCAACTCCGACAGCCAGGCCGCGGATTTCGCCGCGTTGCCCGTGCCCGAGAGCTACCGGGCGGCCACCCTGCACAGGGAGGACGAGCATATATTCGACGGCCTCGCCAGCCGCGACAAGGACCCGCGCAAGTCCCTGCACGTGGAAGAGGTGCCGGTGCCCGAACTCGGGCTGGGTGAGGCACTGATCGCCGTCATGGCGAGCGCCGTCAACTACAACACCGTGTGGAGTTCGATCTTCGAGCCGGTCTCGACCTTCGCGTTCTTGCGCCGCTACGGAAAACTCTCGCCGCTCACCGCAAAGCACGACCTCCCCTACCACGTGCTCGGCTCGGACCTCGCAGGCGTGGTGCTGCGAACCGGGCCTGGAGTCAACGCCTGGAAGCCCGGCGATGAGGTGGTCGCCCACTGCCTGTCCGTCGAATTGGAGAGCGCCGACGGTCATAACGACACCATGCTCGACCCGGAGCAGCGCATCTGGGGCTTCGAGACCAACTTCGGCGGCCTGGCCGAGCTTTCGCTCGTTAAGGCCAACCAGTTGATGCCCAAGGCCAAGCACCTCACGTGGGAGGAGGCCGCCTCTCCGGGCCTGGTGAACTCGACCGCCTACCGGCAACTGGTCTCGCGCAACGGCGCGGGGATGAAGCAGGGCGACAACGTCCTCATCTGGGGCGCCAGCGGCGGCCTCGGCTCATACGCCACCCAGTACGCCTTGGCGGGCGGGGCCATCCCGATCTGCGTCGTATCCAGCGACCAGAAGGGCGGCCTCTGCCGGGCGATGGGCGCCGAGCTCATCATCGACCGCCGCGCCGAGGACTTCCGGTTCTGGAAGGACGAGCACAACCAGGACCCGAAAGAGTGGAAACGCCTCGGCACCAAGATCCGCGAACTCACCGGCGGCGAGGACGTGGACATCGTCTTCGAGCACCCCGGCAGGGAGACCTTCGGCGCCTCGGTGTATGTGACCCGCAGAGGCGGCACCATCGTGACTTGTGCCTCCACATCGGGGTACATGCATCAGTATGACAACCGCTACCTGTGGATGAGCCTCAAGCGCATCGTCGGCTCACACTTCGCCAACTACCGCGAGGCGTGGGAAGCCAACCGGCTGATCGCCAAGGGCAAGATCCACCCGACCACCTCCAAGGTCTACCCGCTGGCCGAGACCGGCCAGGCCGCTCTGGACGTCCACCACAATCTGCACCATGGCAAGGTCGGGGTGCTCTGCCTCGCTCCGCGGGAGGGCCTCGGTGTGCGGGACGCCGAGCTGCGCTCCAAGCACCTGGCCGAGATCAACCGCTTCCGTAACGTGTAGGACAGGACCGACATGACCGAGTCGAGCGACCGGCAGCCGGGGCGGCCCACCAGGGACCGTCCCTGGCTGATGCGGACTTACGCAGGACACACCTCCGCGAAGGAGTCCAACGCGCTCTACCGCCGCAACATCGCTAAGGGCCAGACGGGCCTATCGGTCGCTTTCGACCTGCCCACCCAGATCGGTTACGACGCAGACCACATACTCGCACGCGGTGAGGTCGGCCGGGTGGGCGTCCCAATCGGGCACCTCGGCGACATGCGTGCCCTCTTCGACGGCATCCCGCTTGAGCGGACCAACACCTCGATGACCATCAACGCCACAGCAATGTGGCTGTTGGCTCTTTACCAAGTCGTCGCGGAAGAGCAGGGTGCGGATCTCGCCAAACTCACCGGCACCACCCAGAACGACATCGTCAAGGAATACCTGTCGCGCGGGACGTACGTCTTCCCGCCAGCCGCCTCGCTCCGCCTCACCACCGACCTGATCGCCTATACGGTCGCCCACATCCCCATGTGGAACCCGATCAATATCTGCAGTTACCATCTCCAGGAGGCTGGGGCGACCCCGGTGCAGGAGATCGCGTACGCGATGTGCACAGCGATCTCGGTCCTGGATGCCGTCCGCGACTCCGGGCAGGTGCCACGGGACCGGATGGGTGAGGTCGTCGCGCGGATCTCCTTCTTCGTTAACGCGGGCGTCCGCTTCGTAGAGGAGATGTGTAAGATGCGGGCCTTCTCCCAGCTCTGGGATAAGGTCACCAGCGACAGGTACGGGATCGCCGACCCCGTGCGCCGCCGTTTCCGCTACGGCGTGCAGGTCAACTCACTGGGCCTGACCGAGGCGCAGCCGGAGAACAACATCCAGCGGATCGTGCTCGAGATGCTCGGTGTCACCCTGTCCAAGGACGCCCGTGCCCGCGCCGTGCAGCTTCCCGCCTGGAACGAGGCGCTTGGCCTGCCGCGGCCCTGGGACCAGCAGTGGAGCCTGCGCATCCAACAGGTGCTCGCATATGAGTCTGACCTGCTGGAGTACGGCGACCTGTTCGACGGCTCCCATGTGGTGGCAGCCAAGACCGCTGACCTGCTGGCAGGCGCCGAAGCGGAGATCGCCAAGGTGCTTGCGATGGGCGGGGTGATACCGGCGGTCGAGTCCGGCTACCTCAAGGCACAGCTCGTCGCCTCGCATGCGCGCAGGCGCGCCCGTATCGAGTCCGGCGAGGACAAGGTGGTTGGCGTCAACTGCTTCCAGACCACCGAGCCCAATCCGCTTACAGCGGACCTGCAAGCCGCGATCCAGCAGGTGGACCCGGCCTCTGAGCAGGCAGTCGTGGCCCACCTTGAGGAATGGCGCAAGCAGCGCGACGAGAGCGCGGTGCTCACCGCCATCGACAGGCTCAAGGCCGACGCCGCGCAAGACGGCGTCAACCTGGTGGCGGCCACCCTGGCCTGCGCCCGGGCAGGCGTTACCACCGGCGAGTGGGCCTTCGCGCTGCGGGACGTGTTCGGCGAGTACCGCGCGCCCACCGGTGTCGGCAGCGCCACCTCTGCGGTTGCCACCGAGCCGGGCGGTGAACTCGCAGCCGTCCGCGCTGCCGTGACGGCCACAGCCGAGGAACTCGGGGTGGGCAAACTGCGCCTGCTGGTGGGCAAGCCCGGCCTGGACGGCCACTCCAACGGTGCCGAGCAGATCGCGGTACGGGCCCGCGACGCCGGTTTCGAGGTCATCTACCAGGGCATCCGGCTCACCCCTGAGCAGATCGCGGCCGCCGCGGTTGCCGAGGACGTGCACTGCGTCGGCCTGTCGATCCTCTCAGGTGCGCATGCCAGCCTGGTGCCCGAGGTGCTGCGCGGGCTGCATCTGGCCGGGGCGGACGACATCACGGTTGTGGTCGGCGGGATCATCCCGGCCCCCGATGCGCAGTCCCTGCTCTCCCAAGGAGTGGCCGCCGTATTCACCCCCAGGGACTTCGGCATCACCACCATCATCGGCCGTATCGTGGACGAGATCCGGCTCGCTCACGGGCTCCAGCCGTGGCCAAGTCGGCAGGGCAGCCTCGCCGGGACGACCTAGTGGGACCGTGCATACGGACACCACCACAACCTTCGAAGGATGGCACGACAGGACATGACCACCGCCGCCACCACGATCAACCGCCTGCGTCCCCGCCGCTCCTGCCTGGCCGTCCCTGGCAGCAACCCGCGCTTCCTGGAGAAGGCCCAGGGCCTGCCCGCCGACCAGGTGTTCCTGGACCTCGAGGACGCCTGCGCGCCGCTGGTCAAGGAGAGCGCCAGGCACACCGTCGTCGACGCGCTGAACAACGGCGACTGGAGTGGTAAAACCCGGGCCGTCCGGGTCAACGACTGGACCACCCACTGGACCTACCGAGATGTGGTCACGGTGGTGGAGGGCGCTGGCCCCAACCTGGACTGCATCATGCTGCCAAAGGTGCAGGACGCCGACCAGGTCACGGCGCTGGACCTGCTGCTGACCCAGATCGAGAAGACGATGGGTTTCGAGGTCGGCAGGATCGGCATCGAAGCCCAGATCGAGAACGCCAAGGGCCTGGTGAACGTCGACGCGATCGCCGCCTCCTCGCCACGGATCGAAACCATCATCTTCGGCCCGGCCGACTTCATGGCTTCGATCAACATGAAGTCGCTGGTGGTCGGCGAGCAGCCACCGGGCTACCCCGCGGACGCCTACCACTACATCCTCATGCGCATCCTGATGGCCGCCCGCACCTATGATCTGCAGGCCATCGACGGCCCCTACCTGCAGGTCCGCAATCAGCAGGGTTACCGCGCGGTCGCCAGGCGGGCCGCTGCCCTTGGCTTCGACGGCAAATGGGTGCTGCACCCGGACCAGATCGCCGCCGCCAACGAGATCTTCTCCCCCTCGCAGGAGGACTACGACCAGGCGGAGCTGATCCTTGACGCCTACGAGTGGTGCACCTCCGAAGCCGGCGGGGCCAAGGGATCGGCCATGATCGGCGACGCGATGATCGACGAGGCCTCCCGCAAGATGGCCCTGGTGATCGCGGGCAAGGGCCGGGCAGCGGGCATGCAGCGGACGTCGAAGTTCGAGCCCCCGCAGGCCTGAGCCAGGCGCATGCTGCTGGCGATAACCCACCACCTACCCGCGGAGCGAAGGACACCGGCGATGCAGTTCGGACGGACCTACGAGGAGTTCGAGGTCGGTGCGGTGTACAAGCACTGGCCGGGCAAGACGGTCACCGAGTACGACGACCACCTGTTCTGCCTCCTCACGATGAACCACCACCCGCTGCACCTGGACGCCAACTTCGCGGAGCAGACCACCGATTTCGGCAAGAACGTGGTGGTGGGCAACTACATCTACTCGCTGCTGCTCGGCATGTCGGTGCCCGACGTCTCAGGCAAGGCCATCGCCAACCTGGAGGTCGAGTCGCTGAAGCACGTGGCGCCGACCTTCCACGGCGACACCATCTACGGCGAGACCACGGTGCTCGACAAGTGGCCTTCCAGGTCGAAGAACGACCGGGGCATCGTCCACGTCGAGACCCGCGGTTACAACCAGAACGGCACCCTGGTCTGCGTCTTCCGCAGGAAGGTGATGGTGCCGACCGAGACATATATCAAGGAGCGCGGCGGCGAGCAGGCCGGCCGTCCCGAGCCGAGCGCCTGACCGCAGCTAGACCTCCACCACCAGAGCGAGACTTGCACCACCAGAGCGAGACTTGCGCCACCAGAGCGAGACTTGCACCAGCAGATACGGAGCCGCACCATGGGACGCCTGGCACAGACCGACGGCCTGACCGAGATCCAGCGGGACATCCTCGCTACCGTGCGGGACTTTGTCGACAAAGAGATCATTCCGGTCGCCACCGAACTGGAGCACAAGGACGAGTACCCCGCCCAGATCGTCGAGGGGATGAAGCAGCTTGGCCTGTTCGGGCTGACCATTCCAGAGGAGTACGGCGGCCTCGGCGAGTCGCTGCTCACCTACGCCCTGGTTGTGGAGGAGATCGCCCGCGGCTGGATGTCAGTGTCGGGCATCATCAACACCCACTTCATCGTCGCCCACATAATCGCCCAGCACGGCACCCAGGAGCAGAAGGACCACTTTCTGCACCCCATGGCGGCCGGTGAGGTGCGCGGCGCCTTCTCCATGTCGGAGCCGGGCTTGGGCTCGGACGTCTCGGCGATCCGCACCAGGGCGGTGGCAGACGGCAATGACTATGTGATCAACGGCCAGAAGATGTGGCTGACCAATGGCGGCACGGCCAATCTGGTGGCGGTGCTCTGCCGGACCGACGAGGGCCACGACGCGCCGCACCGGAATATGACCACCTTCCTGATCGAGAAGGAGCCTGGCTTCGGCGCCAACAGGACGGTACCGGGCCTGACCGTGCCCGGGAAGATCGAGAAGATGGGGTACAAGGGCGTCGACACCACCGAGATGATCCTTGAGGACGTCCGCATCCCCGCCGACCGGGTGCTCGGCGGAGCCCCAGGCCGCGGCTTCTACCAGATGATGGACGGCATAGAGGTCGGCCGGGTCAACGTCGCCGCGCGCGGCTGCGGCGTCGCCATCCGCGCCTTCGAGCTCGGCATTGCCTACGCACAGCAGCGGTACGCCTTCGGCAAGCCGATCGCGCAGCACCAGGCGATCCAGTTCAAGCTGGCCGAGATGGCCACCAAGATCGAGGCCGCGCACCAAATGATGGTGATGGCGGCCCGCACGAAGGACTCCGGCCGCCGCAACGACCTCGAGGCGGGCATGGCCAAATACCTCGCCTCCGAATACTGCAAGGAAGTCGTCGAGGACTCCTTCCGCATCCACGGCGGCTATGGATTCTCCAAGGAGTACGAGATCGAGCGCCTGTACCGTGAGGCCCCGATGCTGCTGATCGGCGAGGGTACCGCCGAGATCCAGATGATGATCGTGGGCCGCCGACTGCTTGAGGAGTACCGGATCGTCGCGTAGCTTGCCAACCCCCTCGGCCTTCGGCCCGGCTGCCCTGACCGGGACGCACACCCGGTGGGTGCGAGATGAGGATTATCCCTAACTGCTGCCGCGGATGCGCATCCACTGCTGCGCGGGGATCCTGGGCGGTCGCCCGCCGGGGCCACCTGTACCGGCTCCGTACAGACGGCTTGGCCGCGGCGCGGGCGGCGCAGGTCGGCGGGTGAGCGGCGGCCACCGCTGCCGGTGTCGCGGCCGGCACCTTCGGCGGGGCTGTCGCCGCAGATCATCCACGCGCGCCACGACCACACCGCCCCGGGCCTGCTTGGCCCAGCGGTCAGCCCTCGGGCTTGCGGGCGACCATCCGGCACGGCACCGGGGTCTTCTCATCGAGGTGACAGCTCGCGCAAACGTGGTAATGATCCACTTCGTCGCGCCGAGACTGGCCTCCTGAAACCGCTGTACGCCGGTCTCCTGCGCCAGGCGGGCCAGGAAGAACCCGATACTGGCGTTACCGTGCGCGAGCGCGACCGCCCAGCCGCCGGCTCCTGTCAACGTCCCGCAACCCAGCGGCGGCGAGACAGCTCATAGCCGCGAGGCGAACCTTCCCAGGGCCAGGCCTTCGAGGCTCGACCTTGGAGGTGGCTTCACAACCCTTCGCGCGCGTTCGCCCCGCGGCTCGGTACGTCCGTGCGGGTGATGGCGAGGTAGGCGACGAGGCAGGCGATGATGATTGTCAGGCCGAGGCTGACCCGTCCGTCGCCCCACCCGAGACCACCCACGCTGGTGGGCTTTCCCAGCCAGTCGGCGAACGAGGCGCCGAGTGGCCGGGTGACCACATAGGCGAACCAGAAGGCGAAGATCGGATTCCAGTTCAACCGCCAGTAGCCGATGGCGGGAATGCAAATAAGCCCGGCGAAGAACACCATCGAGAAGAAGTACCCCAGCTGGAAAGTGGTTGCCGTCAGATCGCCGACGGCGGTGCCGAGCGCAAAAGTGGCGACGACCGCGGCCCAATAAAAGGCCTCTCGGCGTGCGGTGTCGATGCTATGAATCGAGATCGTCTTCTCGGTCTTCTGCCAGGTCGCGAAGACAGCGACGAGCGCAACCGCGTACAGGGCGCTGGACGCGAAGTACGGGACGCCAAATCCGACGTGGAGCACGTCCGCGGCCATCGTGCCGAATACGCCCACCATGACCACCGCGAACCAGTAGGTCCATGCGAGATAACGGCGCATCGAGAACTGCAGCGCTAGTGCGACCACGAAACCAGCGAACCCCAGTCCGACCGCTGGAACGGGGTGCAGGCTGCTGTGGACGAGATAGTCCGACGTCGACTCGCCCATGGCTGTCGACAGGCCCTTGATGATCCAAAAGTAGACTGTGATCTCTGGAACCCTGAGCGCCCGCAGGGATCCGACTCTTAAGGCACGTGTGCTCACACTCATGTCAGCATCATGCCGTAAGGCGCCCGCGACCTTGTGGCAGGTGCCCGGTGCCGCTGTGGTCGAGGTGCTGCATCAAGCTTCGCCCGGCATGCTGGCATCATGAGCGGCCCGCACTGCCCCACCGAAGGACACGAACACGATCACGGGAATGAGCAGGATCATCAACTTAGATCGGGGCTGGCGGCCCGGTTGCGGCACTTGCGGCCGCATTCCCACGAACCAGCCGACCAGGTGGATGCGGCGATGGAAGCCAGCGCGGACGGCATGCGGACGCTGTGGATCTCACTGGCGGTGCTGGCCGTCACCGCGCTCATCCAGGCGGCCGTCGTCGCGATGTCCGGCTCGGTAGCGCTGCTGGGCGACACCTTGCACAACGCGGCTGACGCGCTGACGGCCGTGCCGCTTGGCGTCGCGTTCGTTGTCGGACGGCGCCCGCCGAACCGCCGCTACACGTACGGGTACGGGCGCGCGGAAGACCTGGCCGGTATCGCGATCGTGCTGACCATCGCCGCATCTTCTGCGCTGGCCGCCTACGAGGCGATCAATCGCCTGACGCACCCCCGCCACGTCACCGACCTGATCGCGGTGGCCATCGCGGCACTGGTCGGATTCGCTGGCAACGAGCTCGTCGCCCGCTACCGAATCCGGACCGGCAGGAGGATCGGCTCAGCGGCCCTGGTCGCCGACGGCCTGCATGCCCGCACCGACGGGCTGACCTCGCTGGCCGTGCTGCTCGGCGCGGGCGGAGTCGCGCTGGGCTGGGACTGGGCCGACCCGGTCGTCGGGCTGCTCATCACGATGGCGATCCTGGCCGTCCTCCGCCAGGCCGCCACGGAGATCTACCGGCGCCTGATGGACGCCGTCGACCCGGCGCTCGTCGGACAGGCCGAGCGCACCTTGCGCGCCACCGCAGGAGTGCTCGGTACCGGCCAGGTCCGCCTGCGCTGGATCGGGCACCAGATCCGGGCCGAATGCGAGGTCATCGTCGACCCCGCCATCACCGCCTTCCAGGCTCACCAGGTCGCGGTCGCCGCAGAGCATGGCCTGCTGCATGCCATCCCGCGCCTGGCCGCCGCGCTCGTCCATGCCGACCCCGAGCCGCACGGCGGCGCCGACCCCCACCAGGTTCTTGCCCCCCACCGGGGGGCATCCGCCCCGGCTCGCGACTCACCGTGACCCGCAGCAGCCACCTCCTGCGGCAAGCCATCCGCCTGGAGCAGTTCTCGGTCGGCTGGATGCTGATCGAGGCAGGCGTCGCGGTGACCGCGGGGATCGTCGCTAGGTCACTCGCCCTGAGCAGCTTTGGCTTCGATTCGGTCATCGAGCTTGTCTGCGCCTATCTCGTCCTACGCCGCCTGCGGGCCGAACTCACCGCCGGCCGGACCAATGAACACGCCGAACGCAGGGTACTGCGGATCATCGCGGTCACCTTCTTCCTCCTGGCCACCTATGTGGTCATCAGCTCAGCCATCGACCTGGCCACCGGGGCGCACCCGCAACGCTCACCCGCCGGTATGGGCCTTGCCTTCGCCTCGCTGGTCGTCATGCCGCTCCTGGGCTGGCGCAAGCGGCAGGTCGGCACATCCCTGCGCAACTTGCTCGTGCAGGCCGATGCCGCGCAAACACTGCTCTGCGCCACACTCGCGGTCACGACCCTGCTGGGCCTGGTCCTGTTCGCCGCCTTCAGTTGGCGGTGGGCCGACCCGATCGCCGCGCTGGCCGTCGCCTTCGTAGCGGTGCGCGAAGGTCGCGAGGCCTGGAACGGCGAACTGCTCACCGAAGACTCACGCGGAGGATAATCCAGCACGTGGGCGAGGAAAGGCGAGAGCCGACTCATGCGGTCGGTGCTGCGGCCCTTGCTGCAGGCTGGTCACATCGGCATCGCGACGTGTCGGGCGGCTGGTTGCGGCCTACCGTGTTCGGGGCGGTGGACGGGCTGGTAACCAATGCCTCGCTGATTGCCGGGCTCGGCGGCGGCGGTGTTTCTGCGCACGCCATCGTCCTGACCGGCGTGGCGGCGCTGGTGGCCGGGGCATTTTCCATGGGCACCGGGGAGTACCTGTCGGTGACCAACCAGAACGAACTAGTGCACGCGGAGGTCGCCGTCGAACGCAAGATGCACGCGCGGTTCCCTGCAGCCGAGCAGGCCGAGCTTGCCGATACGTTCCGCGGATACGGCGCGGACGCGGATACTGCGGCCAGGATGGCTGCCGCGGTGTCCCGGGATCCGGACACCGCGCTGCGCGTACATACCCGCGAAGAGCTCGGCGTCGACCCGTTTGAGCTGCCCTCCCCTGTACTGGCGGGCATCTCTTCGCTGATCGCGTTCTCACTTGGGGCACTTGTGCCGCTGCTGCCCTACCTCGCCGGGCTGTCGGTCCTGGGTGCCGCCCTGGGTATCTCGGCGGTAGCGCTCGTCATCGGCGGGATGGCCGTCGGTCGGCTCACCGGCCGGCCGATCCTGCGCTCGGGCTTGCGCCAGTTGGCCCTGGGCACGCTCGCCGTCGGGGTGACGTTCGCGGTGGGCAGCCTGATAGGCGGACAGGTCACCTGAGAGCGCTCGGCGCGTCCAGCAACGGGGCGGCACTCAGGTAAGCGCGAGCGCTAAGTTCGCAGCACACAAAAACGGGTCCCCGAGACGATGAAGCCGGGGCGCTGGCCGCCGCCGCTCGCGCGTCCGCGCGGTCAAGGTCGAGGACCGGCCGGCCGAACTCGGCGGCGAGCGCGGCGAGCGGAGTGCTCTTGCCCACGGTAGGCGGCCCGGTAAGAATCACGACGGGGCTCTTCGCTCATGCGCTGAGGGACGACTTCGGCGAGCCGGCGAGGGCGCAGCCCGCCAGTAGCCTTCATGCACTTCAGGATGCCATGCGCGGCAGCCGGTGGACGGATTTCTGGTTAACTTAACAGCTTTGTACTGGGAAACATTACAGATACGATCTGGGCAAGCTGACGCACATCAGCCGGGAATCCAGACAGGCAAGCTCGCTGGAGGGCACACGAGCTTGCCTGTCATGTGTGTGACAAGAGCCCGCCGTGCAAACGATAACGACACATGTTGCTCAGTCTGCCGTGCCGCTGCGACCTCCATATCCCCGACGCAGAGCCGGTGCGCATCGACCGCGAGCTGGGCGTAGCCTTCGTCGAAGCCGACTGATCCTGACACGGCGGTCCCATCCAGCGCACCTACACCACCACCACCCCGCCAGCTACCCCGGCTAACAGCCACTTTCGAGTAAAGGCGGCGCTAACCGTCACTCCATGCCGACGTCAGCCAGGCCAGGTCGGAAGCGGCCTGTTGCCTCGCGTCCTTCTCGCGTGCGAACAGTTCCTCGGTCTTCGTCAGTACCAGCGTGTAAGGCCGTCCCTTCCGCCGGGTCTGGTGCCCCACCGGCAGCCCGGCCGAGTCGATCCGGGTGTGTACGTGCCGCCGCCCGTCTGTCGCCAGCGGCCACTCGAAAGTGCGCCGCGACCGGGAATCCAGAAACGCCCCCAGCGTGCCGCACAGGTCGCACCCGCATCCGGTCCATCCGATCGACCAGTCGTCTTCGGCGCGCAGCGGCCGCGCGATGATCGCGCCGAGCCGTTGCGTGCAGTCCCGCGCGACCACGTCAAGCCCCGCAGCCCGCCGCGTGGCCGCCGGCAGCGCGGCCACGGAACGCAGCGCGGGCATCAAGCACCCCAGCACATTGTCCCCGTACCCGCGCAGCGCCGCCACGATCTCGTCCCGCAACTCGCCGTCGGCCGCCTCCAGGAGCCCCGTCAGCGGCGAGCTCAGCATCTCCAGCCGCGGCTCCCGCATCCCGGCCCGCGCGGTGGCCGTCCAGAACCGCAGCTGGTCACCCATCCAGCCCCAGGCCCCGGCGGCCGGCAGCCGCGCCACCTGCGAAGCCCCGGCGGCACGCAGTGCCGCGCACAGCCCCGGCAGGCTCCCCACCCACTGGTACCTGTCCGGTTCGAAGTGATGCCCCGACCCGAACCACCTGTCGATGACGCCGCGGGTCCACTGCTCGCCGTACTGCCCGGCCGCCGCCGCGAGCCCGCCAGCGTGCTCTGGCATGAGCATCTCCACCCGGAACGGCTCCAGCAGCATCGCCGCCGTCCCGGCAACACCCAGGTTACCCGCCACCTGCAGCGCGGTACCCAGCAGTCCCGCCTGCGATCCGATTGTCCTCCAGAACGGCGTGAGCGACTCCGCGGCGGCACGCGCCCCTGCCAGATCTCCGGCCTCGACTCGAGTGTGCAGTTGCGACAGCGCCCACCGCGACCCGGCTTCGGCGCGCGCCGAGAACGCCCGCTCCCGCGGCCACACCACGACCGCCGCCCGGCGGTACCACCGGTCCAGCGTGTTGCCGTAGTTGCCCATGTAGCCCTCGTATTCGGACTGATAGGGCGTCAGGTCCGCGCTCGGGGTGCTGGCACACACCTGGGAGTCGGGCACGTACAGCGATATCGGCTCGCCGCCGGCGCCGTCCGCGCTGGTCCACCAGCCGAGGGTGATCTCGTTGTCGATCAGGTCGTTGAGCTGGTAGTCGTCATGGTTGCCGCCCCGGTCCCGGTAGGCGTCGTCGTAGTCCTCCTCGTCTTCGTTCTCCTCCTCGTAGTCGTAGTCGTAGTCGTCCCACGGATCCTCATCCGCCGGCCAGGCATCCCATGTCTCCTTCACCTCCGCCAGCGCCAGCACCGCCTCGCACCCAGCACGCTCCGCTGCGGCGCGCAGCAACGCGGCGCGCTCCGCGTCAGCGCCTTTGAGCCGGTTCCAGCTCAGGCCCCGCTGGGTGTACTCGTGATCGAGCAAGTAGACGAGCCGGCTCGGCGGATCGAGGTCAGTGCGGCCGTAGCGTGGCGTGGCGGGCGCGGCGAAGTGCTCGGTCAGGCAGCGCGCCAGATCGGCAGCCGACCCAGACCCATGCACATCGGCCTCGCCGTCCGCGAGCAAGTCGAACGTCAGCGTCACCCGGTACCCCGACGTCACGGGCTTGACCTCATGGCGGCAGTCGGCGTAGAAGGCGACGAAAGACAGGTCCCGCTTCGACGTCCGGTACGTAACGCTCTCGCCGCCGTGCTCGACGATCAGTTCCCCGCCCGTGTGCGCCGAGGGCAACGACACGACCAGCGTGCCCACCATCGCGTCGTTCTTCTCCGAGTCCTGGTGCGGCAGGAAGAACTGTCCCTTGCCGTATACCAGCATCGCATGCAGCTCGGCCCGCAGCCTTGTCGTGGGCGGCAGTCCCAGCTCGCCCCGGAAGTCGTCCAGCACGACGCCGAGCGTTGCCTCCCAAACAGGGCCGTCCAGCGTGACGAGGTCCGGCGTGATCTCCCACGTGTCGCGCACGCTGGTGTCGGTCAGCGTCTGCTCCGCGCGCCCGAACTTCGCGGGCCTACCCACCGCGATCAGCTTCTTCGCCAGCGGCCCGCGCACGGGAGCCTGCACAGCCCCGAGCCCGACGACCTCGACCTGCAGCGCGTCCGCGGGCGCCAGGATCTGCGCACTGAATGACCCCGGCGCCTCGGCGTCATCGAGCAGCCTGGCTAGCCGTTCCCGTGCGGCGCGACCCATGAACACCCCCTCCAGCCGGACCCTCAACGGCAGCGACTGTACCGCCGGACACCGCGCTCCGCTGCCCGATGCCCGGCCGCGGCATGGTCTTCGGCGCCAGCGGAGTGTCTTTACCCGATAGTGGTGAAGGGGGGCGCAGCGTAGCGGCGCGGCGTCACCGCTATTGCCGACACCCTGTGGTGCACTTGTTACCGTCGAAATAGAACTGCTGAAGGGCGGCGAACAGGAAGTACGCAACGGCTTACTCAAAGGAATGGTCCAGTTCAACCTTAATGAATTTTACGCCGCGGGCATGGATTCGGCGGAGATTCTCACCGCCTGGCTCGGTTCGCGGTGGCATGTAACGGCCGCGCGTGCCGAGCCCGACACCGGGCGTAAGCTGCTCTTTTCCCTCGCCTCTAAAGTGTCCGGACTCTAGGGCCGTCTTCCGGAGATCTGGGGCCTCATCCCGCGCGATCAGGTATTGCAGGCGATCGGAGACCTCTTTAGCGAGACGGAATCCTCCTGTCTTCACCAGTCGAAGAAGCTCGTTTGCAGCCTCGGCGAGGTTCAGCACCTGCTGCTCGTCACTGATCTTTCGGCCGCCCACTGCAGACCAGGAACACCCTGAAGGTTCCGGCGGCTGCGTGCAGGTCGATGACGTCGCAGATCACGAACCGGTCATGCCAGGCACGCCTAACCTCGCTCGACATCCACCCGGCGACCCGCGCCAGGTCCCCGCCGTTCCGGGCGATGCCGCAGCTATCCTCCAGTGCGGCAATTTTCGGATGATGAATCAGCACCCTAGAGTGTTTTCCCAGTTCAACGGCTGTGTGTGAGTGTGTCATCAGTCCGCCGTGCAAGCGATAACCACACACGTCGACTAGGCCTGGTGGTGCGAGATCCTCAGATGGCAATCAGCTGGATGCCCGGATCGAGAACTCGGAGATCGCCAGGGTCAGAGGTGACAACATGCTGCCCGGTGCGGCGTGCGCAGATCACCACATGGGCATCGACGATGTCGGATGTCCCGCTCGCTGCCAGCAGCCTGCCGACGTTCGTGGCATCCACCCGGTCGAGGTCCGTAATGTCAGTCGTCGGCTGACGAACCAGGCGGGCGAGCCTGACCTGCCGCTCCGGCCGCCGGACCGCCTGGGCCAGCGCGGTCGCCGGAACCGTGACGCGGGCGCCCGTTTCCCGCGCGCGGGCAAGCAGGACTACTACGCGGCGGTCATTCCGGTCCAGCGCGATCAGGCCGCCCGCGTCAAAGGTCACGCCGGGCATCAAGCCGCTGACCTGCTCCCAATGCCAAGCACCTCATCGGCCCAGGCGCGCTCGCTGTCGGACAGCGCGCCGCCGGTTTCCCGCAACGCCTCGGCCAGCAGGGCCCCCCACCCCGCCACGTCATCCAGGGCGACGCCGACGGCATGCTGCACGAATCCAGATACGCTCGCCGCCGTTCCCGCTGCTACGAGGGCACGGATCCGGTCGAGTTGCGTCTCATCGAGAGTGACCGTCACCTTCTTGGCTGCCATACCGATTACCATACCAGGGTCGGCCGACCCGCTTTGTCTTCCGCAGCGTGCACGGGCGCGGTGTCCCGGTGGCGGCAGGCCGACCGTCTCGATCCCCCAGGCGGGCCTGCTGCGATGATGATGGAGGATGTGGCGGACAGGCCAGGCGTAGTTTCCGCGGAAGCGCTTTGTTAATTGCTTCACAAGCCGTTTCGGCGGAGACACATCTTCGCGCGCCAAACCGGACCTCCGCGCGGCGCAGCGCCACCCATCCGCCGCATGCGCGGCTGGATGGCGTCATCATCTCCTATCGGGTTCTCAGCAATGCGTGAAAGTCATTTGCCCAGCTCAAC
>DATIYI010000379.1:0-94032 GCA_035517695.1 Streptosporangiaceae bacterium | reverse complement strand
GACCTGACGGCCTGGTGGCGGGCGTACACGCTCGCCGGGGTGATGCTCGGGCTGCGCCCCGGTGAGCTGCTCGGGCTGCGGTGGGAAGACATCGACTTCGCCGAGGCTGTGATACGGGTCCGCAGGTCACCGAAGGCCAGCAAGGACCCGTCCACGGGGAAGCTGGTCCTCAAGCTCGAGGACCTGAAGACCGAGCAGTCGAGGCGGACGCTCGCCATGCCCGCCGCGGTCGCCGAGGCCCTGCGGTCGCTGAGGACGTCGCAGGCCGGGGACAAGCTGCGCCTCGGCCGGTACTACACGGACCTCGGGGTCGTGTTCTGCGGCCACGCGGGGCAGTTGCGGTGGCGGCAGAACGTGAATGACTCGTTCAAGAAGCTGTGCGGCGCGGCGGGCCTCGGCTCCGACTGGCACCCGCACGAGCTGCGCCACAGTTTCGTGTCCGTGCTGTCTGATCACGGCGTGGACATCGAGGACATCGCCGACGCGGCCGGGCACGTCAACTCGAACGTGACGCGGACGGTCTACCGTCACCAGATCGCCGACAAGGTCACGAAGGCGTCCGCGGTCATGGACCAGATTTTCGGCGCCGGGAGCGGCGCGTGAACGCCGCAGGCTCCCGCACCTGGCTCCCGCAGGCCGCTAACGCCGGTCCCGCCGCAGGTCGGCACGGGTGCGTGTCATGGCCAGATACTATTCCGCGCTCGAATTGACCTGTCCGCATCAGGCCCGCTGCCCCCGGCGCGCCGCGTCCGCCCCGCGTGTGGGGCATGCGCAGGAACGGCGATTATTCCAGCGCTACGGGCGATAAGACTCACTCGCTGGCGAGCAGCACGCGGAAATCCGCAGCCCCGCGGGCGGCGGCGACATGGCCGGCCTCGGTCTCCACAGCGGCACGGGCAGCCGAGTCGAGTGCCTCGAACGGCGTGACCGTGATGTCCAGCCGGTGCTTGCCCGCGAGCCTAGCGCGCCAGATGCCTGCGACCTCGCTATCCACAAGCAGCGCGCCTGGATTGGCCAGGATCTGCCACACGGCCGCCTGGCGGCTGCGGTCAGGCACCAGCAACCCGCGGTCGCGTGCCTGCAGGAACGGGTCAGCAGGGGGAAGCATCCGTACCAGGCGTGGCGCGGTTGCGGAGCGAAGAGCATCGACGCGGTCGCCTGGCAGCCAGGCGCGGCGGCCGTCGACCCGTATCTCGGCCAGGCCGTCGGGCCACGCCCGCCGCACCTCGGCCTGGGTGGTGCCGAGGAATTTCGCCACCTCCGCCCGGGTGGCCGGGCCGAGCAGCCGGAGGTAGGTGGCAATCACAGAGCCGGTGCCCGCTGCGACGGCCGGCACGCCGGGCCAGCCGCCGATCGGCGCCAATCGGGTAGCGGGTCTTGACCCAGATCCCTGCGCGCCAGGCGCCAGCTCAGGCGACGCAAGCTGCACCCCTGCTGGCAGCCCTGCCTGCTGAAACAGGCCGCCTGAAATGTGCTGCGCCTGACAGCCCTTGCACCAGTAGGTCAGCGCCGCCGGCACCTGGCTGCTCACCGCCGCGCTGACGACTCCCTTGGCGAGCGGCTTCCCATCGATGCCCCCGACGACCGCGCGCATCGCCCGTGCCACGGCGGTGAAAGCGGCCATGCCGAACCTGGCACCCTCCTTGATGTGCGAGTCCGCGATGCGGGCTGTCGCGTCGGCGTCGCTGAGCGGCCACAATGCCGCTGCGAGCGTGGCCAGGCCGGCCCGCCTATGCAGGTGCGGAGCGCCACGGATCGACCACACGAGCGCAAGCCGGTCCTCGGGCACCGGCGAGGCCATCCGGGCCGCGAGCGCGAGCCACGCCGAGCCGTACGGCGTGTCCTGCACGCCAAGATCCAATACGGCAAGGTCGTGTGCGCTGCTCTTGGCCCGATCCAGCTCGTGAGCGGCCACCCGGTAGGCCAGCACCTGGTTCCTGCTGACCTCTGGCACCGCGCCTGCCTTCGGTGCGCCCGCCATCGGTGCCCCTGCCATCGGTGCCCCTGCCATCGGTGCGACCCTTCCGCTGGGTAACCGGTCTTTCCTTGCCAGACGGCCGTGGCCAGGGTCTGGGCCGAGCATGAAATCCAGTATCCGCTGCGCGGGCGCAGCCCATCGCGCACACCGGCATTCCCGTAGGGTCGGCACATGGCCCACATGCACCCGGATCGACATACGCATGAGGTACAGGAGGCGCCATGCGTGACGCGGTGCGGCTCAGGTCGCTGCACGTACCCGGCCAGCCGCTGCTGCTCGCCAACGTGTGGGATCCGCCGTCCGCCGTTGTTGTGGCCGCTTCTGGGCCGCCCGTGGTGGCGACGACAAGTGCCGCCGTCGCCGCAAGCCTCGGCCATGCCGACAACGGCGAGATGCCGCCTGACGTTGCATTCGCGGCAATTGCACGCATCGCGGCGGCGGTGGACGTGCCTGTAACGGCCGAGCCCACGAACTTACGCACCGTCGTGGTTGGCCGGTTGGTGGCACTCTAGCGCCACCAACGGGCCAATGATCAAGGCGGTGAGGTGGCTGCCCAGGGCCGCCCGCCCTGCTCGGCGGTTCACACCGGGGTGACGCCGTGCCTGCGCCGGGAAAAGTCCCGGTTCTTACCGCGCGCGGCGGCCAGCCGCCTGATCAGCTCGCCCCGCAGGTCCTCAGGCTCGACGACGTCGTCCACCACTAGCTCGCCTGCGAGCCTGAGCACGTCGATGTCTTCCTCGTATTCGGCGCGAAGCCGCTGCGTCTCCCGCTCCCGCTCGGCCTCGCCGCCCCACGCCGCGAGCTTGTTGTAGTACACGGCGTTGATCGCCGCCTCTGCGCCCATCACCGCGATCTTCGCGGTCGGCAGCGCCAGCGTCGCGTCAGGATCGAAACCGGGCCCTGCCATCGCGTACAGGCCGGCGCCGTAGGCCTTGCGCACCACCACACAGAACTTCGGCACGGTCGCCTCGGACACCGCGCTGATCATCTTCGCGCCGTGCCTGATGATGCCCTGCTTCTCCACCGCGGTGCCCACCATGAACCCTGGCACGTCGGCGAGGAAGAGCAGCGGTACGTTGAAGGCGTCGCACAGCTGGATGAACCTGGTCGCTTTATCGGCCGAGTCCACGAAGAGCACGCCGCCCTTGAACATCGGGTTGTTGGCCACAACGCCGACGACCTCTCCTGCAAGCCGGGCGAACCCGACAACTAGCTCCTTCGCCCAGAGCGCGTGCACCTCGAACAGCGATCCCTCGTCCACCAGTCCCGCGAGGTATTTGCGCATGTCATAGGCCTGCCGCTCGCTGACGGGCACGAGGGCACGCAGGTCGGCTTGCTTCGCCTCGCGCGGCGCAACCGGCGGCGGGCGGCCTTGCCAGCTGGCAGGCAGATACGACAGGAAGCGTCGCACCGCGCCGATCGCGTCTGGCTCATCCTTCGCCAGGTAGTGGCCGCAGCCGGAGACCGAGCAGTGCATCCGCGCGCCGCCCATCTCCTCGAGCGTGGTCTTCTCCTTGACCACCATCTCCACCATGCGAGGGCTGCCGAGGTACATGGAGGCGTTACCGTCCACCATTGCCACGAAGTCGCAGAAGGCTGGGATGTAGGCACCGCCGGCCGCGGACGGGCCGAACAGCGCGCAGACCTGCGGCACCGAGCCCGAGGCCCGCACCTGGGTATGGAAGATCTTCCCCGCACCGCGCCGCCCGGGGAACATCTCCACCTGGTCGGTGATCCGGGCGCCGGCCGAGTCGACCAGGTAGACCATCGGAATCGCGGCCCGGTAGGCCCTTTCAATGATACGGATGATCTTTTCAACCGTCCGGGCGCCCCACGAGCCCGCCTTGACCGTGGAGTCGTTCGCCATCAGCGCAACCGGCCGGCCCCCGATGGTGGCGGTACCGGTCACCACACCGTCGGCGGGCAGGTCACCCGCGGCGGCGTTCGCGTACCGCGCGTCCTCGGTGAAACTGCCCGCGTCGATGAGTAGCGCGATCCGGTCGCGGGCGAACATCTTGCCGCGCGCCTCCGCGGCTTCGTGATACTTCGGCGCGCCTCCCCGCTCGATCTGCTCGCGCAGCTTCGCCAGGTGCGGGTGGCCCGGTGCGTCACTGATCTCGGGGTCACGGCTGTCAGGGGAATGGCCGGATGCTGAGTCCACGATGGCGAGCGTACCGACTGCGCGAAACCATGCCCGACCCTGAATGGCACATTCACGGCTATGGGGGGATGGCGGCGGTCATGGGGGATGGCGGCGGCGCAGCCATCGGCTGGCGGCGCGCGCACCGGTAGCCTGCGGCCATGGATCTCGTTACCATCCATCGGCACTCGGCGGACCACCTCGGTGTCACCGAGATCGTGCTGAACAGACCCGGCGCGCTCAACGCGATCAGCACCGACCTGGCAGCGCAGCTCACCGACACATGCTCTCAGGTCGCGAGTGACCAGGGTAGCGACGGCACGCGTGCCGTCGTGCTGAGCGCCTCGGGTGACCGCGCGTTCTGCGTGGGCGCGGACCTCAAGGAGCGAAACGCCATGAGCGACCAGGAGGTCATGGCGCAGCGGCACGCCTTTCGCGGTGTGTTCGGCGCGGTGCTCGGCCTGCCGCAGCCCGCCGTGGCCGCGGTCGCCGGCTACGCCCTGGGCGGCGGGTGCGAGCTTGCGCTGTCGTGCGACCTCATCGTGGCGGACGAGACGGCCGTGTTCGGCCTGCCAGAGACGACCGTCGGCCTGGTGCCAGGGGGTGGCGGCACCCAGCTTGCGCTGCGCAGGCTCGGCACGGCACGGGCCGCCGACCTGGTACTGACCGGCCGCCGGGTGGACATCGCGGAGGCCGAGCGGCTCGGCCTGGTGGACAGGCGAGTGCGAGCGGGGACTGCGCGCACGACCGCACTCGACCTCGCCGGGCAGATCGCGGGTAACTCCGCGGTAGCCGTTAAGGCTGCTAAGCGTGCCCTTCGGCAGGGCTGGGGTATCGGACTGGAGGCTGGCCTGGACATCGAGGACGCCGCTTGGCGGACCGCAGCACTGTCCGCGGACAGAAAAGAGGGCATCGCGGCGTTCAATGAGAAAAGGCGCCCTAAGTGGGCAGCAGGGTCAGGAGAGTGACACCGTGAGTGATCTTCCCGCCCGGATCTCACTGCGCGAGGTCGGGCCGCGTGACGGGCTGCAGAACGAGGATCCGGTCGGCACCGGCGCCAAGGTGGCGCTGATCGATGCGCTTTCCGCGACCGGCGTGGGGCGGATCGAAGCGGTGTCGTTCGTGCACTCGCGGGCGATTCCGCAGATGGCCGACGCCGACGACGTGTGGAAGCAGGTCAGCCGCGCGGACCAGGTCAGGTACTCGGCGCTGGTGCCTAACCTGCGCGGCGCGCAGCGCGCACTCGACGCGGGATTCACCGAACTCGAAGCGTTCGTGTCCGCGTCCGACACCCACAACCGCAAGAACGTGAACCGGTCCACCGCGCAGTCGCTGGACGATATTTCGCAGCTCATCGACCTGGCGCACAGCCGGGGCGCGACCTGCCAGGTGATCGTCTCCACCGCGTGGGGCTGCCCATACGAGGGCGACGTCCCGGTCGAGCGGGTCACCGCCGTGGCCGGGCGGGCGGTCGCGGACGGCGCGGATTCCGCGTCGTTCGGCGACACCACGGGGATGGCGACGCCGTGCCGGGTGCGGGAACTGGTAGGTGCGTTCCGGTCGCAGCACCCGGATGTGCCGCTCAACCTGCATTTCCACAACACCCGGGGAGCTGGCCTGGCCAACGTGCTCGCCGCGCTCGACATGGGCGTGGCAGACTTCGACGCTTCTGTCGGTGGGCTCGGCGGCTGTCCGTACGCGCCGGGCGCGACAGGCAACATCGCCACCGAGGAACTCGTGTACATGGTCGAGGACATGGGCGTGGCCACCGGCGTCGACCTGGAGCGGCTGATCGGCGTGGCCGCGGAGGCCGAGCGGATCGTCGGGCACACGCTGCCATCGCAGGTACTGCGCGCCGGGCCGCGCACACGGACCGTCCCGGTGTAGCGATCACTATCGGTGGCTGGTGACAAGAGCATGATCCTGAACGGCTGCGCGGCCGCGACACGCGGCAAACCCGCGCCAAGCGCGATCTTGAGCCTGCTCACCCAGGTCGCGGGCTCACCGGTGCTGCCCGCATCAGCCGGACCGGCGACCGCGAGCACAAGCGCTCCCACGGCGCAGCCCGAGCAGCCAGCCGAGCACGAACGCAGGACCGTTGGCCCTGGCCCGTGGCGTGGTAAGCATCAGTACCACCGCGATAATCGGGATCGGGCTGAGCGCGATGCCGATCGCGAGCGGCAACGACCCTCCGATTGCCTGGCCCATGTGTCCTGCCGGCCGCTACAGGTGCAGTAACGGACGGTCACGGCGTGACGATCGCGAACTGCCTGTTGGGGCTGTCGAGCACGCCGAGCAGGGTGGCGAGGTGTCGCGGGTCGCCGTCCATCTGGATGCCGTCCAGGCTCTGGGTGGCGATCATCTTAAGTAGCTGCGGCTTGGTCAGCGCAAGGGTCAGATCGGCCGCACCGGCGTCAGGCGGCGCGGTGGACTGCACCAGGACGCCGTTCGCGAGCCGCAGCCTGACCTGCTGACTCAGGTCGGTGAACTTCCAGTCGATGGTCACGTCGATATCCCACGCCTTAGGCCCATTGACGCGGATGGCGAGTGAGTCGAAGACCTGCTCGACGGTGAGCGCGGCAAAAAGATCGGGACCCATCGTGTCGATGTCGGTTGCGGCCAGCTTGCCCCGCAGTTCCTGCGCACCTTGCAGGTAGAAGTTGCGCCAGGTGCCGTTCTCCGCCCCATGGCCCAGCCTTTCGTACACCTCGGCCAGCAGGGACCTCGCAGCCACGCTGCTCGGATCGGCGAACACGGCATGATTGAGTAGCTGCGCGGCAAAGCGGAGGTCCCCGCCGGAAATGTAGCCGCGTGCCTTGCTGATGACCGCCTCCGTGCCGCCCATGCACTCGACGTAACGGCCCGCTGACTCGGCTGGCGGGTGTTCCCACAAGTGTGCGGGGTTGCCGTCGAACCAGCCCAGGTAGTGCTGGTAGATGGCCTTGACGTTGTGGCTGACCGAGCCGTAGTAACCGCGCGCGTGCCAAGCAGCCCGCAGCGCGGGCGGCAGTTCGATCATCTCGGCGATCTCGATGCCCGTGTAGCCCTGGTTGAGCATCCGCAGGGTCTGATCGTGCAGGTAGGCGTATAGGTCCCGCTGCTGGGTCAAGAACGCGGCGATCCGGTCCTGGCCAAATGTGGGCCAGTGGTGCGAGGCGAAGAGCACGTCGGACTTTCCTGCGAAAAGCGCGAGCGCCTCGGTGAGGTAGTTCGCCCAGGTATGCGGGTTACGCACCACGGCGCCGCGCAGGGTGAGCAGGTTGTGCAGGTTGTGCGTGGCATTCTCGGCCATGCACACCGCACGCCGCTCGGGGAAGTGGAAGTTCATCTCCGCAGGCGCCTCGGTCCCGGGGGTGAGCTGGAAGACGATCCGCACCCCGTCCACCACTTCCTCCTGGCCGGTGCGGGTGATGTCCAGGGTGGGCGGGATCAAGGAGATCGTGCCGGTCGAGGTCGTCTGGCCGAGACCGCAACCGATCTGCCCGCCAGGCCCATGCTCGAGCTCCGGGCCATACATGTAGACCGCGCGACGGGTCATCGCCGTACCCGCGTAGACATTTTCGCTGATCGCATGCTCGAGGAACCCCGCCGGGGCGATGATCGGGACGTCAGCGCCGGTCGGCACCACACCGCGGACGCCGCCGAAGTGGTCGCCATGCGAGTGGGTGTAGATCACGGCAGTGACCGGTCGGTCGACAGCGCTGGCACGGTGCGCACGGTAGAGGCCGAGCGCGGCGGCCGCCGTCTCCACCGAGATCAGCGGGTCGATGACGATGACACCCCGGCTGCCCTCGACAAAGGAAATGTTCGACAGGTCGAGGCCGCGCACCTGGAAGATCCCCTCAGCCACGTGATAAAGACCCTGCTCCGCACACAGCTGGGACTGCCGCCACAGGCTGGGGTTCGCGCTGTCCGGGCACGGCCCTGACAGGAACGAGTAGGCATCGTTGTCCCAGACCACTCGGCCGTTGGCGGCCTTCACCACGCAAGGTTCGAGCGCGCCGATCTTGCCTCTTTCCGCATCGTCGAAGTCGGTACGGTCCTCGAATCGCGGCTCGCTCATCGCGCCCTCCTGGCTTGTCCCCGCTGCGGGCACAAGTGAGCGCGTCAGGGTGGGCGCCCGATCGCAGCGTCGCGCGCAGCCTCGCAACCGCAGCAACGGACCGCCTCATCCCGGCCGGGTGAAACCTCAGCTGACCGGTATCCACCGGGGCTGGGGCGCGGCTGGTCAGCTGATGTTGGTGCGGAGCACGTATGGCCGGACCAGGCCAAGGCCACGGGCTGGCCTGGGCAGGATCTGGGTCAGCTCAAAACTGCCAGGCGCAAGGACCTCGGCCATGTGCTCGTCCACGAGCACCGTGCCTGGCCGCGCAAGCGACGTGAGCTGGCTCGCCAGGTTCACGGTAGTGCCGAAGACGTCACCCATCACCGGCAGGACCGGATCGTCACCCAACGCGCCCCGGGTCCGCAGCTCGGCCGTGATCCGCGCGGCCGCGACGTCTTCTCGGTGAAAGCCGTGGCATCAGCAGGGAGTTCAGCGAAACCGAGCGCTCGTCGCAGGCGCCTCGCGAACTCGAAGTCCAGGCCGGCCAGGGCGGCGGTCCGTTCGCGCGTGCAGCGGGGCCTCGGCCGAGCAGCAACTCCTCGATCCGCGCCGGTTCCGGCAGCTCCCGCGGATCCGTACCGCTCACCTCCCCGGGCGGCACCCTCACCACCCGGGCCTGCTCAGGTTCTGAGCCCGGGCTGACCGGCGGTCAGCGTTCCTCCCGCATTGCCGTCGCGGTCTGCTGCTGCTCCTCGACCAGCTGATACAGGATGCTCTGTACCTTTTCCACCTGTGGAATCTCAGTGAGCACGAGCTGACCGTGTTCCCCGGCGGACTCAACTACGAGCTTGCCACATCCGAGCACCCGGTCGATGATGCCGTGCGAGAACGACACGTCATTGACCCGGTTCAGCGGGATGTCCCTGCCGAACCTGGACAAGATCCCCTCCCGCATCCGCAATCGCCTCGTGGTGAGCTCATAGGTCGTGGTCCGCCAGCGGAGAATGGGGATCCCGGACAGGACGGCGGCCACGATCAAGGCGATTCCGGCGACCACGCCCCGGCCGATTGTGGCGGCGGAGCCGAACGGGATCAGCACGAGCGCGGCGGCCGCTGCGACGACCACGACTGCCAGGATCACGATCGGGCCTATGACCGTCTTCCAATGCGGGTGCATGATGAACACGGACTGTTCGCCCTCAATGAGCGAGCTGTCGTGGCGCATGCGCTCATGTTGACATGGCGCGCCGCGAAACGAAACGCCATCAGCGGACGTGCACGACATCCCCTGCGCTGACTGCGGTGAGCGAGCCCGCGTCCCGGACCACGAGCCGCCCGTGCGCATCGACGTCGGCCGCCGTACCCGCGAGCACCCGCCCTCCGGGCAGTTCCACCCGGACCGTGCGGCCGATCGTGTCGCACATGCTCTGATACTGCTCGCGCAGCCCGCATCCGTCCGGATCGCGGGCCCAGCGCAGATAAAGGTGCTCGAGTTCGGAAAGCATGGCCGCCAGCAACCGGTCCCTTGACACCGGCGCTCCTTCCGCCTCGAGCGAGGTGGCAGCGGCGCCCGCCGGACCCGGCGGCGACGTGTGGACATTGATGCCGATGCCAGCGACGATGGCACCGCCGTTTTGCTCCGCGAGGATGCCCGCCAGCTTCTTGTGCCGCACGAGCACGTCGTTGGGCCATTTCAAGACGGCGTCGACGGAGGCCACCCGGCGCAGTGCGGACACCGCGGCGACACCGGTAAGCAGCGGCACCCAGCCGCGGCGGCTCGCGGGCACGTCCGCGGGGCGCAGCAGCACCGAGAAGATCAGCGCTGCTCGCGGCGGGCTCACCCAGCTACGGCCCATCCGCCCGCGACCTGCGGTCTGCGTCTCGGCCGCCAGAACCACGCCCTCGGCGGCTCCGGCCGCGGCGGCCTTGAGCAGGCCCGTGTTGGTCGAACCCGTGGCGGCCACTACCCGGATCTCCCGCCACAGCCCACCAGGCCGGATGAGCGCCTGCGCCAGGTCGGCAGCCACGAGCGGCGGCGGCTCCCCATCCACTGGGTCGTTGGTCATCGCTCCCCCTTTCCGGCTCCCCGCCATTGTGACCCTTAGGCTCAGATCGTTCGGCTGCGGCTCTAGTAGCGTGGTCGGGATCGAAGTGTTCACCGGGGAAGCTCGCTGCGGAGGAGGCTTGTGCCAGAGGACGCCGCGGAGGTGGCCGTGGTCCCGAATGCACCGGCGGTTACGCCGGTGTCGGCACGTGACCGCGTCCGCTCCTTCGCGGCACGCCACTGGTTGATCGCCGGGGTGCTCGCGCTCGCCGGGGTGCTGCGGGCGCTCGCGGTCCTCGCGTACCGGCCGGTGGAGTGGTTCAACGACTCCTACAGCTACGTCACCGCCGCCGTGGCACTTGTCCCTGAAACGATCCGGCCGAGCGGGTACGCGTTGTTTCTTGCGGCCCTTGAGCCGCTACATAGCTTCGCGCTTGTGACTGTCGCGCAGCATCTGCTCGGGCTTGCCACCGGCATTGCCGTGTACGCGGTGCTCCGGGTGCGGGGGGTACGGACGTGGGTGGCGGCGCTCGCCGCCGTACCAGTGCTGTTGGATGCCTACGAGATTCAGCTTGAGCACCTGGTGATGGCCGACACCTTGTTCATGTTCCTGATCACGGTCGCGATCGTGCTCCTCTGCCTGCGTAACCAGCCCCGATGGATCGCAGCCGCGGCGGCAGGCCTGTTGCTCGGTGGATCGGCGATCGTCCGCACAGATGGACGGCCACTGCTTGTGGTAGCCGCCGTATGCCTGATCGTCCGGCGGGCCGGCTGGCGCCCGGTCACCGCCCTGCTCATGGCCGGACTGCTGCCGATTGCTGCCTACATTGGCTGGTTCCACGCCACTCGTGGGGAATACACCATCACTCAGGGCGACGGGTCCTTCCTGTACAGCCGGGCGATGGCCTTCGCGGAGTGCGCGAAGCTGAACCCGCCCGCGCGCCTGCGGCCGCTGTGCGACAGCCGGCCGCCGTCAGCACGGCCGCCCTCGGCCGACTACATCTGGGAAGCGAACCCGCTGCGCACGTACACGGGAGATCCGTGGAGCCCGGCTGCGAGCAAGCTCGGCGGCGACTTCGCGTGGCTCGCGGTCCGCAAGCAACCGACGGGCTACCTGTGGGCGACGGCGAAGGACCTAGGGCGCACATTCGCCTGGACCCGCTCCCTGCAATTCCCGGATCCTGCGACAGCCCTGCAGTACCAGTTCGGCACCCGCGACACGTCGCCGCCTGGGTGGGCGCCGATCGCCGACCTGCACACGTACGAGCCGGGTAACCTGACCACCCGCGTCCACCGACCGTACTCATCGCTGCTTGTCAGTTACCAGCGTTACGTCTACTTCCGCGGGCCACTGCTGCTGATTACCCTCCTGATCGGCGCGGCCTGGGTGGTCAGCGGACGCCGGCGTGGGGCGCCGGGCCTGCTGCCGTGGTGCGCGGCGGTCACGCTCGTCGTCGTGCCGCCCGCCACGGCTGGCTTCAGCTACCGATACGTACTCGCGGCCATTCCTTGCGCGTGCATCGCGGCTGGCCTCGCGACCATACCGGCACGCATCCGCCGGGGTTCACCTCAGCCCATACCGCCGGGCACCGTCGGCCGCGACCGGCCGGAAGGCGCCGACATCGCCGGCGGCGCAGACATGTCCAGCGGCGCAGACATGTCCAGCGGCGCGGACATGTCCAGCGGCGCGGAAATGGCGAGCCGAACTGCACCACCACGCCCCGCGGGTCGGCCTGCCATCGAGATACTGGGCATCGACATCATCTGAAATCGCCAGGCTCGATCCGCCACCCGCGATCGCTCATGCCGCCCCGCTCAGGCGACCAAGATCGACGGCGCAGACCGCATGTGGGCTCATCGGGACAACAAGGCCATTCGCCGTTCCTATCGTCCCCACGTTCCGCGGCAATGCTCCGACCTGGGAAGCAGCGATGCTAGCGTGGGCACTCGCGGTCGCCATCATGTTGGCCACCCATGGTGCCGAGCGGATGGGAACATCGCCAGGCGGCGGCACCCCGCCCGCAGCCAGCAGTCGCGCACTTCATGGGCGCGACGTCGGCGACCGGTGGTTAGCGGACCTGACGCGATGGGAGATCATGAAGGGCCTGCAGGCGATCCGGGAATTCCCAGGTCACAACCGCACCTTCACTGTCGCATTCCTGCTCGCGGCAGCCGTTCGGGTGGTGACGATGCTCGCATTCAGGCCCGCGATCTGGTTCGGCGGGGACTCGGCGAGCTACGTGGCCGTCGCGCTGCGGCACAAGCCCGATCTCAGCCGAATATCAGGTTACGGGCTGTTCTTGCGGCTCCTTCACCCCTTCCACAGCTTCATGCTGGTCGTGGCGGTGCAGCATCTGCTCGGCCTGCTGATCGGGCTCGCCATCTACCTGCTGCTGCGACAGCGCTTCCTGCTGCCCGCGTGGGGGGCCACGCTCGCCGCGGTGCCCGTGCTCTTCGACGCCTACCAGATCCAGCTCGAACACGAGATCCTGTCCGATGTCGTATTCGAGGCTCTCGTGGCCGCGGCCATCATCGTCGCGTTGTGGTGGCGCGGGGATCGCCCCGCCTGGGCCGACGTCACCGCCGGCCTGCTGCTCGCGGTCTCCGCGATAATCCGGCCGATCGGGCTGCCGCTCGTCGCGCTTTACCTTTGCTATCTGCTGCTGCGCCGGGCCCGCTGGCGGGTCTTTGGCGCCGCGCTTGTCGCTGCGGCGATCCCGCTCGTGATGTACCTCGCCTGGTTCAGTTCCACCTTCCAGTCCGTGAACTTCACCAGGAGCAGCGGGATCTTTTTGTGGTCGAGGACCATGAGCTTCGCCAACTGCTCGGTAATCAAGCCACCCGCCGACGAGGCCGCGCTCTGCCCAACCACCACCCACCGGCTGGGCGCGTCGAGCTACATCTGGGTGCCGCAATCCCCGCTGAACAAGATGCCTGGTGGGAGGTTCTCCACCAAGAACAACAGCCTCGCGCAGAATTTCGCGTTGCGCGCGATCACGGCGCAGCCGGTCGGCTACGCCACTGCCGTCCTGCATGACTTCACCCTGAGCTTCTACTGGAACCGGCCGCAGCATCCGAGCTCCTACACCGCGGACAAGTACCAGTTCGCGGCGGCCGAGCGGCTCTGGGTATCGCCAAACTTGCGCACCCCTGGCGGTGGCACCCTGCGCGCCGATCAGCGCGCCTACTCGGGATCGCCGTCCTCGGCGACCAAGGCGATTGAGCCCTACGCCGGTTTCATGCGCGGATATCAGCGCTTCGTCTACCTGCGGGGCACGCTCCTCGGGATCATCCTGCTCATCGGCTTCGCCGCCATCGTCAGGTCGTGGCTCGACGGCGGCATCCGGCGGCTGCGCGACTGGGGCGGGCCCGCCCTGCTGCCCTGGCTCACCGCTGTCGGCCTGCTCCTCGTCCCCGTGGCGACGGCCGACTTCGACCTGCGATACACGATTCCGTCCGTGCCTGTCGCCTGCATCGCCGCCGCGCTCGCCTTCGTTCGCCTTGGCGGCCAGGGCACCGAAGGCGCACCCGGCAGCCCGCGCGAAACCGGCCAGAAGACCACGACGCAGCCGCAGCCCCAACCGTAACCACGTGTGGTGCGGCGGGTCGTCGATGTGGCACGCTCAGCCGGTGTTCTGCAGCCCGGCCGCGACACCGCTCACGGTCAGCAGCAGCAGCCGCTCAAGTAGGCCGCGGCTGAGCGGCTCCCCATCGACTAGGTCATCGGCCGGGCCACCACCGGCCGGGCCGCCACCGGCCGGGCCGCCACCGGCCGGGCCGCCATCTGCCGGGCCGCCATCTGCCGGGCCGCCACCGGCTATGGCGCCGCCAGGGCCGCGCAATGCTGCCAGCGCCCGCAACTGAAGATGTGACAGCGCATCCACGTAGGGGTTGCGCAACGCTACGGCTCGTGAAAGGACCGGGCGCCCGGCCAGCAGGCGCTCGTGTCCAGTGACCTCGGCCGTCATCGCCATCGTGGTGTCATACTCGGCGAGCACGAGCGCCGTCAGGTCCTCCCTGCCGCCGAGGGCGAGATACCTCGCGGCAATGTGGCGGTCGGTCTTGGCGAGGCTCATCTCCGCGTTGTCCAGGAGCACCCGCAGCAACGGCCACTCGCGGTACGCCGCACTTAGCAAGTCCATTCCCCCCGGCTCCGCTGCGACCGCCGCAATCCCGCTGCCCAGCCCGTACCAGCCAGGCAGGTTCACCCTGGTCTGCGTCCACGCGAACACCCATGGGATGGCGCGCAGATCTTCAAGCCCGGTCGCGGCACCCCGCCTCGCTGGTCGCGAGCCGATGCGCAGGCCACCGATCTCATGCAGCGGGCTGATCCTCGCGAACCACTGCGCGAAGCCGTCGGCCTCGACCAGATCCCGGTAAGCGCTCAGCGCCGCGGCCCCGATCTGGTCGGCCACGCCACGGAATCGCTGCGCCGCCGCGGCGATGCGGCCGGCCGCGGCTGGTGTCTCCGCGAGCAACACCGCCGACGTCACCTGCTCGAGGTGCCGCTGGGCGATGGCCAGATGACCGTACCTGGCCAGCACCACCTCGCCCTGCTCGGTCACCTTGAACCGGCCGGCGACGGAGCCTGGAGCCTGAGCGAGCACGGCCCGCCCGGCCGGCCCGCCGCCACGGCCCAGCGCACCGCCCCTGCCGTGGAAGAGCGTCATCCGCACGTCGTTCGCGGCCGCCCAGCGGGTCAGCGCTTCCTGCGTGTCGTAGAGCAGCAGCGTCGCCGTAACCGGCCCGAGTTCCTTCGCCGAGTCCGAGTAGCCCAGCATCACCTCCATCCGCCGGCCATTGGCGCCAAGGCGGCTCCGCACGGGTGGCAGCGCGAGCATCTCGTCGAGCACATCGGTGCCCCGGCGCAGATCTTCGCCGCTCTCAAGGAGCGGCACCACGTCGAGCGAGAGCGTGCGGCCGTCCGGCATCGCGAGCGCGGCAAGTTCGTAGACCGCCGCGATGTCGGCCGCCGAACGAGTGAAGCTCACCACGTACCTGCGGCAGGCATCGGCTCCGAACCGATCCTGGATCCAGCCAGCGACCCGAAGAGTGGCAAGTACCTCCTCGGTCTGCGCCGACCGCGGGCCGCCCGCGCGCAGTTCCGCGACCGCCCGCGCATGAACGGCGCTGTGCTGGCGGATCTCCAGCTCGGCCAGATGGAACCCGAACGTCTCCGCTTGCCAGATCAAATGCTGCAATTCCCCGAACGCCTGGCGGTGTGCACCCGCCATGGCAAACGACTCCTGCACCAGGCGGAGATCGGCCAGGAACTCGGCCGCACCCGGGTAGGCGAGGTCAGCATGCCTCAAGCGGGTCGCGCGCAGCCGCTGCGCGGCGTAAAGAAGGTACTGGCGATGTGCCTCCTGCGGGGACCTCGCAACGATTTCCCCGAGCGGTTCCGGGTGCGCGGACTCGGCTACCGCGAGGCCGCGACGCAGGGCGTCCGAGGCCGGAGTGGTCGAGGAGTGCGTGGTCAGCTCGCGGCCGATCCTGGTGGTGGCGTTCTCGAGCGCGCGCAGCACGTGATCGGCCTGGATGAGCGCAGCCTCCCTGGTGACCTGCGCGGTCACGAACGGGTTGCCGTCCCGGTCGCCGCCCACCCAGCTGCCGAACCGCAGGAACGCGCGCATCGAGGGCACGACGGCGCCGGTCTGCGGGCCGGCCAGCACCTGGTCGACCGCGCGGTAGAAGGCAGGCACGACACGGAAGATCGTCTCATCGAAGACCGCCATCACCGTGCGCACCTCGTCAAGCGGGCCCATCGCCTTCACCCGCAGCGGTGAGGTGCGCCATAGCAGGTCGACTTCTTCGCGCAGGCGGCGCCGCGTCTCGGCTGTTTCGTGCGCACCGCGCCTTTCGTCATCGAGATCCCACAACAGGCCGGTGATCCGCTGCAGCGCCGTAACCACCGCGCGGCGCCGGGCCTCCGTGGGATGCGCGGTGAATACCGGGTGGACCTCAAGAGCCTGGAACAGCTCGTGCAGCCGATCCGGACCGTGATCATGGCTGATCTCGGCGACGGCAGCCGCGAGTGACTCGCGAACCGGCATGCCATCGGCGCCGCGCTCGCGCAGCGTGCGGATCCGCTGAAGCTCTTCCGCGAGGTTGACGAGATGAAAATAGACTGTGAAAGCGCGCGCGACCAATTCGGCGCGCTGCAGCGGCCAGCTCGCGACGAGCGCGGCGATCCGGTCGTGACCAGCACGCTGGTTATCAGCACCCTGGTAATCAGCACCCTCGCGACCAGCGCCCTCCTGACCAGCGCCCTCCTGACCAGCGCCCTCCTGACCTGCACCGTCGGCGCTGCCCGCCCGCGCCGCGATCGCGAGTCTGCGCAGCCGCTCGACGTCGTCAAGCAGATCCTTACCATCGGTTTCGCTCAGCACCTCGCCGAGCAGATCGCCGAGCAACCGCACGTCACGGCGCATCCGGGCGGGCATCTCCATGCGCGCCGCATTGCGTTCCGCCGCCCGAGCACTGGTCACAGCCCCATTATCGGGCTGGCTGCTCACCCGCGCCATGACCCAGCCGCCCTACCCACCGCACTCCTGGCCACGCTTAGCCGGCGTCCCGTGGACCTTGGCGGAGGTCGCACGCCGGGTGCCGGCGTGCTCCAGCAGGCACTGCACTGGTGACACCTTTCAGGACCCACGGGATGCCTGCGCCACCTCCTGAAGCAGGCCGTAGGCGACGGCCTCATCGGCGGTCAGGAACCGGCCGCGCCGTGCATCGTCCCTGATCTCGTCGACCTCGCGGCAGGTGACGTCGGCAAGCCGGAAGTACAGCGCATCAAGCATCGTTTCGAACTGCCGCTGCCGGCTGACCAGGTCGGCGGACGTGCCCTCGAAGGCAGCCTCAGGCTCGGCGAGCAGGAAGCCCGAATTTGGATAACCGACGCGGCGACCCGCAGCTGCGAGCACGCCCAGCGCGGGGCCACTGAGGTGGCCGCGCGCGATGGCGTGCACGGGAACGCCGACCGCGTCGAGCGCGTCCATCACGGTCAGGGCGGCCGCCAGGTCCGCGCTCAGGCCTTGCATATGCAGCCGGATCGGCGCCGTCCTGTCGGTACTCTCCGCGTCCAGGGTGAGCAGCTGCGCACAGAGCACAGTCGCCGCGGTGTCGTCGAGATGGCCGTGTGCCATCACGACACGCTGTTCGAGCAGTCGCTCGTTCAGCCGGCTCTGCCAGTCGCCGGAGTCAATCCATGCGCGTCCCGGCGTGACCAGGGGTGACGGTTCCTGACGCGGCCGCGGGCTGGGCGACCGTGGGTGCGGCGGATAGCGTGGCGGCAGCGGTGTGCCAGGAGGCGGGGCCGGGTGGCCAGGCCATCGCGGAGTGGAGGGAGTGCCTGGCACTCCGGGCACCTCTGGTGGGAACGGATATCCCGCCGCTGAATTCGTCATCGCTGTCCCTCGCTCATCATTGCTGTCCCTCGCTCATCGTCGCGGTCCGTAGCTCGTCGTCGCGGCCGTCGCGCTTCGCCCATCGTGGCGGTACGTCCTGACGGCTCCCTGGGACCTTCAATCCCGCAGCCGCCAGGTGATCTCGCAGCCAATCGCCGCCGCGTAGCGTTCCAGCGTGGAGGCCCGCACGTCGGCCGCACCGGTCTCCAGCCGCGCCACCGCCGATTGCGACGTTCCCATCCGCGCGGCGACCTCAGTCTGGGAGAGCCTGGCCGCATGACGCTGGGCCGCCAGGTCCGTGATCAGTTTGCGCCGTTCCTCCGACATGCGCCGCATCGCGATCTCGCGGAAGCCAGGCAACAGCGGCAACAGCCCCGGCGTCTGTGGTGCCTGCCGCGGCTGCGCCTGCTGTGGCTGCGCCCGCCGCGGCTCTGCCTCCCGCGGCTGCGCCTGCTGTGGCTGCGCCCGCCGCGGCTGCGCCTCCCGCGGCTGCGCCTCCCGCGGCTCCGCCTCCCGCGGCCCGGCCTGCCGCGACTGTACCTGCTGCGGCTCTGGTGTCGTGCCGTCCATACGTTCCATGGTATCTCTAATGTGAGATGTCACTGTTGATATAGGGATGGCAACCGGTAGCGTCCGCACGTGACGTGGTTACCCTGAGCCCATGCCCAGCGAAGCACCCATGCGCAGCGACACGACCGGTCCGCGACCCAGCTCGGAAGATACGCCTGTCGTCGGCCACGAACCCGATCCCGACGAAACACCCGAGACACCCGAGACATTGCAGACAGCCGAGGCAATCGAGGCAGTCGAGGCAGAAGAGGCGGAAGAGGTAGAAGAGGAAGACGAGACACCCGAATCCAGCGGGTCCGCTGAACCCGCACCGCATACGACCGCGGAGAAAATCGCCGACCTTGACCGGCGGAGGAACGAAGCGATCCACGCCGGATCACAGCGCGCCGTCGCCAAACAGCATGACAGGGGCAAGCTGACGGCACGCGAGCGGATCGATCAGTTTCTCGACCCGGGTTCGTTTACCGAACTCGATGAGCACGCCAGGCATCGCGCCACCGGATTCGGCGTCGAGGAGAACCGGCCTTACGGCGACGGGGTGGTCACCGGTTTCGGCACCGTCGACGGGCGTCCCGTCTGCGTGTTCAGCCAGGACTTCACCGTCTTCGGCGGCTCACTCGGCGAGGTCTACGGCAACAAGATCGTCAAGGTAATGGACCACGCGCTCAAGACCGGCTGCCCGATCGTCGGGATCAACGACGGCGGCGGGGCGCGCATTCAGGAAGGGGTGGTCGCGCTCGGCCTGTTCGGCGAGATCTTCTACCGCAACGTGATCGCGTCCGGGGTGATCCCGCAGATCTCCCTGATCATGGGACCGTGTGCCGGTGGTGCGGTCTACTCGCCCGCCATCACCGACTTCACGCTGATGGTGGATCACACGTCGCACATGTTCATCACCGGACCCGACGTCATCAAGACCGTGACCGGCGAGGAAGTCAGCTTCGAAGAGCTCGGCGGCGCGCACGCACACAACACCAAATCGGGCGTGGCGCATTACCAGGCCGCGGACGAGGCCGACTGCCTCGACTTTGCCCGCGCCCTGCTCTCTTACCTGCCGTCCAACAACCTCGAAGACCCACCTAGCTACGCCCACGCCGCGATTACCGAAGCTGACGCCGAGATCACCGAGGCGGACGCCGAACTCGACGTCCTCATACCCGACTCAACGAATCAGCCATACGACATGCACACGGTGATCGAGCACGTGCTCGACGACGGCGAGTTCCTCGAAGTGCACGCGGGATTCGCGGCCAACCTGATCGTCGGGTTCGGACGGGTGCAGGGCAGCAGCGTCGGCGTCGTCGCCAACCAGCCGATGCACCTCGCGGGCTGCCTCGACATCGACGCAGCCGAGAAAGCCGCCAGATTCGTGCGGACCTGTGACGCGTTCAACATCCCCGTACTTACCTTCGTGGACGTGCCGGGATTCCTCCCGGGCACCGGCCAGGAATGGGGTGGCATCATCAGGCGCGGCGCCAAGCTTATCTACGCCTACGCCGAAGCGACCGTGCCCAAGATCACCGTGATCACCCGCAAGGGGTACGGCGGCGCCTACGTCGTCATGGGGTCCAAGCACCTCGGCGGCGACATCAACCTGGCCTGGCCCACCGCACAAATCGCCGTGATGGGAGCGCAGGGCGCGGTCAACATTCTGCATAGGCGCGAACTCGCCGGAGCGGACGACCCGGACAGCCTGCGCGCGAAGCGAATCACCGAATATGAGGACGCACTGGCCAATCCCTTCAGTGCCGCGGAACGTGGCTACGTCGACGCCGTGATAAGCCCGGCAGAAACCCGTGGTCATGTGGTTCGCGCGCTGCGCACGCTGCGAACCAAACGGCAGACGCTGCCACCCAAGAAACACGGCAACATCCCGCTGTGACGGCACGGGGACAGGAAGTGCTGCCATAGAGTCGAAGGCACCATGACAGAGTTCGCGAGCCCGCTGCCCCTCGTCGCGCGCTATGCGATCATGGTGGATGTCGGGTACATCTACGCCGCGGCCGGCGAACTCCTCTTCGAGGCGAGGTCACGGCGCGAGTACCGGGTGGACGCCGACAAGCTCATCAAGTCACTGACGCAGCTCGCCGCGAGCCAGCTTCGCGGCGAGTTGCTGCGGGTGTACTGGTACGACGCCGCCAAGGACCGGGTTCCCACGATCGACCAGCGCGTCATCGCCCAGATGTCGTGGGTCAAGTTGCGTCTTGGCAACCTCAACGCACGCGGCCAGCAAAAGGGCGTGGACGCGCAGATCCGCGCCGATATGGAGGCGCTTGCCAGGCACCGGGCGATCACGGACGCCGTGCTCGTGGCCGGCGACGAAGATATGGTTCCCGCAGTGGAGGCCGCGCAGGCGTTCGGCGTGCGGGTCCACCTGTGGGGAGTCGAACCACCGTACGGCACCAACCAGGCGGAGCGGCTGGTCTGGGAATCCGACACCGTTGACGTGCTTGACGCCGGCTTCCTTAAGACGTACTTCACCAAGCACCAGATCGCGGTGACCGACCCGGTGCGGCCCGACAATGTGGTCACCCACGTCGCACCCTCACCCGCCCAGCTGTTCGGCGACAGGCCGCCGCGCGCCAGGGTTTTCGGGCAGAGCTTGATGACCGCGCAGGCGACGCGTCTGGGCCCGGACCGTGACCGGGTCGAAGAGGCAGGCGAGCACGTGGCCCAGAAGTGGATCCTCACCCGCGGCAGTGACAACATCCGCGACCTGCTGCCCGGGCCAATCCTGCCGCCGGTTATCGACAAGGAGCTGCTCGTCGAGGCGGAGAAGGAACTCGGCCTCTCGCTGCGTCCTTACCAGGAGGCCAGGGAGTGGCTCAGGGACGCGTTCTGGGAGCGCGTGCACCGTGAATTCGGTATCGGCATTGGGAAGACGCGCGCATAGGGAACGACGCGGACCTGACACCGGCACCCCGAACTCTTGGAGGATCGCACGTGACTGAGGCGTCCATGCGGCCACTGCTGCGGGTGGTACGAGGCGACGCGAACGCTGAGGAGACCGCGGCCCTTGTGGCAGCGCTCGCGATCACTCGCGTCGCCGCCAGGCAGGCCGCCGGCCGCGCCGGCCCGCGCTCGGGGCGCGCCGACGCCCGGGCCATGTCCGGCTGGTGTGACCGGTCGCGGCTGTTGCCCGCGCCGGTGCCGCACGGGCCAGGCGGGTGGCGCGCGAGCGCGCGGCCCCGCTGATCGGCTAATCGGGGCGGCCGGCCCTACGGCAGGACGGGCCGCACCGTTTAGACTCCTTGCGGCTGAGAGGAGGCATACCGTGCGCAAGGTCCTCATCGCTAACCGCGGCGAGATCGCGATCCGTATCGCCCGTGCCTGCCGCGATGCGGGCATGGTCAGCGTTGCCGTCTATGCGGAGCCCGACGTTGACGGGCTGCACGTGACGATGGCAGACGAGGCATACGCCCTCGGCGGGCAGACCGCGGCCGAGTCCTACCTGGACACCGGGAAGATCCTCAAGGTAGCGGCACAGGCGGGCGCGGACGCGATCCATCCTGGCTACGGCTTCCTCGCGGAGAACGCGGCTTTCGCGCAAGCCGTCATTGACGCCGGCCTGACCTGGATCGGCCCGCCCCCCGCGGCCATCCACGCGCTTGGTGACAAGGTCAGCGCGCGGCACATCGCGCTGGCCGCCGGCGCGCCGCTCGCGCCGGGTACGGCCGACCCGGTTGCCGGCGCCGCGGATGTGGTCGCGTTCGCCCGCGAGCACGGCCTGCCCGTCGCCATCAAGGCCGCCTACGGCGGCGGCGGCCGCGGCCTCAAGGTGGCACGCACGCTCGACGAGATCGAGCACCAGTACGAATCGGCGGTCCGGGAGGCGGTCGCGGCGTTCGGCCGTGGCGAGTGCTTCGCCGAGCGGTATCTGGACCGGCCGCGGCACGTCGAGACCCAGTGTCTGGCCGACGCCCACGGCGGCGTCGTCGTGATCTCGACGCGCGACTGCTCACTGCAGCGCCGCCACCAGAAGCTGGTCGAGGAGGCGCCGGCGCCGTTCCTGGATCCCGAGCAGACACAGGTGCTCTACGAGTCGTCCAAGGCGATCCTGCGCGCGGCCGGCTACGTGGGCGCGGGAACCTGCGAATTCCTCGTCGGCACGGACGGAATCGTCTCCTTCCTCGAGGTGAACACCCGGCTACAGGTCGAGCATCCGGTCACCGAGGAGGTCACCGGGATCGACCTGGTGCGGGAGATGTTCAGGCTCTCCGACGGTGAGCGGATCGGCTACGAGGATCCGTCGCCGCGGGCTCACTCGATCGAGTTCCGGATCAACGCCGAGGATCCGGGACGCAACTTCATGCCCGCGCCTGGGAAGATCACACACTGGCAGGCCCCGTCCGGTCCCGGCGTCCGCCTCGACGCCGGGTACCGCGAGGGCATGACCGTGCCGCAGGCATTCGACTCATTGATCGCCAAGCTCATCGTGACAGGCGCCGACCGCCACCAGGCACTCCAACGTGCCAGGCGGGCGCTTGCCGAGTTCGAGGTCGGCGGGATGCCGACCGTGCTCCCGTTCCACCGCGCCGTAGCGGCAGACCCGGCGTTCACGGCGGAGCCGTTCAGCGTCCATACCAGGTGGATCGAGACCGAGTTCGAAGGTGACATCGAGCCGTTCGGCGGCGAGGCCGCCGTGGACGGCGCCGAGCCGGGTGCTCGCGAGCGGATCACCGTCGAAGTCGGCGGCAAGCGGCTCGAGGTGGTGCTGCCCCCAGGGTTCCTCGTCGTGGGCGACGCGGCGGGCGTGACAGGCGACGGCGGCTCGGCTGGCCGGGCCGCCAGCGGCCAGCAGCGCTCGTCGCCGCGAGGTAAGCGCAAGGCCGCGTCCGCCGGCGGTGACACCCTCGTCAGTCCCATGCAGGGCACCATCGTCAAGCTCGTCGCCGGTGAGGGCCAGCAGGTATCAGCGGGAGACACCATCGTCGTACTCGAGGCGATGAAAATGGAGCAGCCACTAGCCGCGCATAAGGGCGGCACCGTGACCGGGCTCGCCGTCGCGGCCGGGCAGAGCGTCTCAAGCGGCGAAGCCATCTGCAAAATTACCGATTGACCACCGGAGCAAGGATTCAGGCAACCATGAACGCTCACGGCGGTGTGAACTGACCCGGCTGCGCGGCGATCCGAGCCTGGCCGGCCGGTTGCGGTTCACGGTCGGTATGCGGCTGCGCGCCGAGAACTCGGAATGGGTCCGCCACGAACTTACCGACGCGGGCTGGCGTGGCCGCGTGGTCGCGCGGCACCTCGCGGTGATGGTCCCGGTCTGCCTGCTCCTCGCGTTGCTGCCAGGACCCGTCTGGCTACGGCTGATGGTGCCCGCGCTCGCGCTCGCGGGGAGCGTGTTCACGGTGGCGGTGTACGCGGACGACATCCGCGCCGTGCGGCTGCGCCAGCACGGCCTGGCGGTCCCAGACGATCCAGATCTTGGGCACCCAACTCACTAGGAGCGGGCGATCCGGGGGCGCGGGGGGCAGCACAGCCATAACGGCTGCCGCGGCGCTTCGCCAGCAGGAGCTTGGCTTTGGCTCAGCGGCGGAACCCGCAGAGGAGCCGGTTCTCCGCACGCTGCCACAACGTGCCTATCTGGCAGAACCCCGCGGCCTCAAGAGCACCGACGTGGGCGGCAAGCCGTCCGCTTTCCGTGCCATGATGGGCGGCCGCTGCCCAGCGGTGCTCGCGCTCCGCGTTGAACTCGGCAAGCCGCGGGTCGGCCGCCACCGCCGCCCACCACTGCGACCAGTTCTCATGCGCGCCGCCGTGACCTGCCGTGGCGGCGGTGCCGTCGACCGAGTGTCCGCACGGCCGCCCGCGACCGCCCGCATGACCGGCCAGTGAGCGGCGCTTCTGCGCCTCCATCAGGCCGCGCTCGAGGCGGGCAAGAGCCGGCGCGTCCGCGACGAAGTGATCGCCGTTGAGTAGCACGCCGCCCCGCCGCAGGGCCCCCGCGACCTCGGTGTACATCACCCGTAGCTCCGCCTCGGTGAGCCAGTGCAACGCCGTAGTGCTCACCGCCGCGTCCGCGGGCCTGTCCAGGCTGAGGGCCGCGCTCCACCCGGGTACGCGCAGATCACAATCGACGAAGCGCAGCCCGCCGCGACCCCGTTCGGCTGCCCGGCCGAGGGCGAGTAGCAGCGGATCTGCGTCGACCGCGATGACCGTGGCGGCGGGGAGCCGGTCAAGCAGGCGTCCGGCCAGCGAACCAGGACCGCAGCCGAGGTCGAGAACTACCGGGTCGGGGCGGCCCGCAGCGGCCTCGACCGCGTCGATCAGCACAGTGAAACGATCTTCCCTGTCGGGTAGGTAGACCTCCTGCTGACGGTCCCAGCGGGCAATCCAGGCACGGGCGGTATCGCGGTCAAGTGGCGGCACGGGTACCTCCTCGTCAGTCGCGCGTGGATGTTCTGTGAACGAGCTGTCAGTCCCCTTGTGAAAAGCCGTGCGGACGACTCACCCCGCGGCACCTCGCTTCCCTCCAGGCCGCGGGGCGCCGGGCGTGCTGCGGCCATCCGCGGCAGCCGTTAGGTATCAACAGACGCTCGCCGGCGACTGCGTGAGCCTGCGGGCGGCCTGGCGGCGACGTGGCTGAGCCGCTGCGGCGTCACCGCCTCGCCGAGCGTCCTCCAAGGTTGCCACCACGCCGTCCCCTGAGCGTTTTACGGCCGCCGCCCGCGATCTGCTGAGCACGGTCATGCCGCGCCGCCTGAACACGTCCTCCAACACAACCGCCGCGTCCTCATCCTCGTGCGGCAGCACCCGTTGGCGCGACGAGACCAGCATGACCTGCGAACCGAGCGCCTGGTACGCACTGGCGAACTCCGCGCCTGTTACCCCCGAGCCGACTACGATCAACTGCCGCGGCACTTCGGTAAGGTGATAGATCTGGCGCCAGTCTAGAACATGCTCACTGTCAGGCACGGCGCCAGGCAGCACTCTTGGATGCGCGCCGGTCGCGATGAGGACGACGCCGCGGTCAACCGCGTTTCGGCTACGGCCACGACACCGGCGTCCAGCAGTCTGACTTCACCGGTCACCATCCGGACACCCTCGCCAGCCAGCCGTGCGGCCACATCCGCCGATTGGCGGCTGGCAAGCCTGCACCGACCAGAGCTGATTGGATCCGAGCAGCCCGCAGCTGGCGGTCCAGGCGGGCGCTGACTGCTCGGCGACGAGCCCCCAGCAGGGTGATGGTGCGGCGGCAGCGTACTGTCGGCTGACGTGAACGACGACCCGTACAAGGCCGCGCGCGCCGCCGCGGACGTTCTGCGAGACCGCACAGGTGCCGACGGGCATACCGCGGCGGTGGTGCTCGGATCGGGCTGGAGCGACGCCGCGGACGCGTTCGGGCCGCCAAGCCACGAGTTCGCGGCGGCCGACCTGCCCGGCTTCGCGGCACCCTCGACCAGCGGGCATGCGGGCAGGATCCGTTCCGTGGCCGCCGGTAGCCACCGCCTAGTGATCTTCCTCGGACGAACCCATCTGTACGAGGGCCGCGGACCGGACGCGACGGTACACAGCATCAGAACGGCTGCCGCGGCAGGCGTGCGAACGATCGTGCTGACCAACGCGGCGGGTGCGATAAGCGCGGATTTCTCAATCGGCCAGCCGGTGCTCATCAGCGATCACATCAACCTCACCGGGCGGTCGCCCCTACGCGGGCCGAGATTCGTGGACCTGACGGAGCTTTACACGCCGCGGCTGCGAGCGCTGGCCCACGCCGAGGATCCGTCCCTGGCCGAGGGGGTCTACGCATGCTTCCCGGGCCCTCAATACGAAACACCGGCCGAGATCCGCATGGCGCGGACACTCGGCGCCGACCTGGCTGGCATGTCCACCGTGCTCGAGGCCATCGCGGCCCGCGAGGCGGGGCTGGAGGTGCTCGCCTTCTCCTTGGTCACGAACATGGCTGCGGGCCTCGGCGCGCCGCTCGAGCACGCGGACGTGCTGGCCGCTGGCCAGCCCGCGGCGGCCAGGATCGGCGCGCTGCTCGCCGGGCTGCTCGCGGGCATCTAGCACGAGTCCCCCCGGGAGAGCCTCCCGCTAGGGCCTAGCAGATCTCGGTGGATGCGGGCGATGATCAAGGCGGCGATCGGCACGGCACTGCTTGTGCTCGAGGAGCCGAGCCGCGAGACATGCCCTCGCCGCGAGCTGCTCAGGAAATAAGGCTGACCACGGCGAGCAGCAGGGCGGGCAGCAGCAGTGCGGCGGCCGACGCCGCGGCCCAACTGACCTCGGGCCGCCCGCCAGCAGCGCCTCGCTGAGCCGCGCCGGAGCGAAGCTCGTCAAGTTCGGCGACCGCCCGCGCTGCGATGGGCTGGGCCGTGAGCACCTGCGCATCGGCCGGCGCGCGCGCGAAGCCCGGGCTGCCCCTGATTACTTCGGCCGTCCGGGCGCTGACTCTCATCCGCGCCTTCATCCGGCTCCTGCGCGACGACTGGAGCGCCCAGCTGCGCAGCACGCGCTGCCGCGGTTCCCTGCCCGCGACGGGTTCAGCTGCCATGGCCAGGTAGTGCAAGCGGACCATCTCATGCAGGTCGATGCTCGTTACCGCGCCCCAAGGCACCCTGATGTCGCGCATCGGGTTGCGCACCGTCACCCCGTCATCGTCCGCGATGATCCGCGGGCGCAGCGCGACGACGAAAACGACCCCGGTGATCAGCACGAGGCTGGCCGCGACCACGGCCGACGTGTGGTCGTGGCCCCGCACGGCCAGATCGATCATGTTGAGCCCGGCGAAAACGAGCCACACGTACCAGATCGCTACCGCCCCGGGGGAGCGCAACACCTTGCGTCCGGCAGCACGTGCCTCACGTGCCGCCCCGGCGATGGGCGCGTCAGGCGAGTGGCTTGCTTCCGCGCCACTTGAGCTGTGCGAATCCTGGCTTGATGACACCGTTGATAAGCTCCAGGCGCTCGTCAAAGGGCAGGAACGCCGATTTCATTGCATTGATAGTGAACCACTGTAGGTCGTCCCAGCCGTAACCGAACGCATCGACCAGCCGGGCGAATTCTCCTGACAGGCTGGTCGCGCTCATCAGCCGGTTGTCGGTGTTGACCGTGACACGGAAATACAGGCGCCGCAGGAGGCCGATGGGGTGCTCGGCGACCGAACGGGCGGCCCCGGTGTGCACGTTGGATGTCGGGCACATTTCGAGCGGGATCCGCTTGTCACGCACATACGCCGCCAGCCGCCCCAGCTTCGGCGTTTGTGCGTCGTCGGCCTCAGCGATGTCATCGATGATCCGGACACCGTGGCCTAGCCTGTCCGCGCCGCACCACTGGATCGCCTGCCAGATGGACGGCAGCCCGAATCCCTCACCTGCGTGGATCGTGAAATGCGCGTTCTCCCGCTGCAGGTACTCGAACGCGTCCAGATGGCGGGTGGGCGGGTAGCCCGCCTCTGGCCCGGCGATGTCGAACCCCGCGACGCCGGCGTCGCGGTACCTGACCATGAGCTCGGCGATTTCCATCGACCGAGCGGCATGCCTGATCGCGGTGAGCAGCACGCCAATCCGGATCGCACCCGACTTGGTCCCGGCCGCGAATCCGTCGAGTACGGCCTCGACCACCTCGTCCAGGCTGAGCCCGCGCTCGGTATGCAACTCGGGCGCGAACCGCACCTCGGCGTACACGACGCCGTCCGCGGCCAGGTCTTCCGCACATTCCGCGGCGACACGGGCGAGCCCTTCGCGGGTCTGCATCACGGCGACGGTGTGGTTGAACGATTCCAGGTATCTTTCCAGCGAGCCAGAATCAGCTATCTGCGCGAACCATTCGGCGAGCTCGCCCGCATCGTCACTGGGCAGATCGCCGTATCCGATATCGCGGGCAAGTTCGGTGATCGTCCCCGGCCGCAACCCACCGTCGAGGTGGTCGTGTAGCAGGACCTTGGGAGCGCGCCTGATTTCGTCAAGTGTCGGCTGGTACGTCATTTGCAAGCCAGGCTACCGCCCAGCCGCCGGGCGGGCCGAGGGCCAGCCCGACGCAGTGGTTAGCGAGCAGTGGCCAGCCCAGCGTCGTTAGCCGAGCGCACCGGTCAGCCCAGCGCACTGCTCAGCCGCGCCGTCCTGGTCAGGCCCACCGCGCTGGCCAGTGCCGTTGTGAGGGCAGGTCCCACTGTGATGGTCAGGTCCGCTCCCCTGTCCATCCACGGCGCTTGCGACAGCGGGTGGCGGCAGGCTGGGCGCCACCCGGCCCCCGCCGAGCGCCCCGAGCGCCGTGGCGACCAGTACCTTCACGCCGATTCCGATCGCCCGTTCGTCAACGTCGAACGTGCCCTGGTGGATGTCGATGTCGGCTGCCACATCCCCGCCCCGGGTGCCGAGCCGCGCGAGCGCACCAGGGATCGATTCCAGGTACCAGGCGAAGTCCTCGCCGCCTAGGCTCTGCGGCGCCGCCGCGATCCCGTCGCCGCCGAGCACCTGCGTGGCGGCGTCGGTGAGCATCTGCACGCTGACCGACTCGTTTACCGTGGGCGGCACGTTCCGCTGGTAGCTGAGCTCGGCGAGTACGCCGTAGGCACTCGCCACCGAGTCGATCAGGGCCTTGAGCAGGTTAGGCGCCGCATGCCACGCTTCGTCGCCGAGGCAGCGCACGGTCCCCTCCGCGATGCCGTCATCGGGTATGGCGTTGGCCGCGGCGCCTGCGCTCACCCTGCCCCAAACCAGGCTCAGGCTGGACCTGGGATCTACCCGCCTGGACAGTGCGGCGGGAAGCTCGGTCACGATCTTGCCGAGCGCGTACACCAGGTCGGCGGTGAGATGCGGCCGCGCGGTATGGCCGCCAGGCCCCGCGACCCGAACCACGATTTTGTCGCAGGCAGCGGTAATCGGCCCAGCGCGCAGGCCGATCTTGCCGACATCGAGCCGCGGGTCACAGTGCAGCGCGAAGATCCGGTCAACGGACGCGATCCCGCCGGCGGCAAGCACGTCGAGCGCACCGCCTGGGACTTCCTCGGCCGGCTGGAACACCAGCCGGACTCGTCCAGGCAGCTCGCCGGCTGCGGCGAGGCGGGCAAGGTAGAGCCCGGCGCCGATTACGATCGCCGTGTGCACGTCGTGCCCGCATGCGTGGCAGGCGTTACGCACGGTCGAGCGGTAGGGCACGTTCTTCTCGTCTGATATCGGGAGCGCGTCGAGCTCGGCGCGCAGGGCGATCACCGGTCCGGTGCCATCGCCGATGTCGACGACCATACCGGTGCCCTTCGGCAGGACAGCTGGCCGCAGCCCGGCCGCGGCCAGCCTGGCGGCGACGAGGCGAGTCGTCCGGTTCTCGTGGTAGCCGAGCTCAGGATGCGCGTGCAGATCCCTGCGGAACGCGACGAACTCGTCGGCGTGGGCGGACACGAAACTGTCGAGCCCGGCGCCACGATCACGTCCCCGCATACGTCACCTCCCCGGGTACGACGAACCTGTCCTCCGCGAACTCTGTGACGAGGGCGTCCACCACGTCGGTTAGCTCGCCACCGCCGACGATCATTTCGCGTTGCCGCTCGTACGAGGCCCCGTGTTCGAGCACGTCCGAGACAACGCAGAGCTCGTCCGCGCAGCCCATCCTGTCGGCGACGGGCTCCATCTCCCTGACCAGCTCGTAGAGCTCGTCCCTGAGCGGCGCGGTCGCCCCCGTGTCGTCGGTAATCACCATCGCATCGAGCCCGTACCTCGTGGCCCTCCACTTATTGTCCCTGATCACCCAGGCCGCCTGGCTGGGCAGGGTGTAGCCGCGGTCGAGCTGGAAGTCGAACTGCCGGACCAGGCATTGTGTGAGCGCCGCGACCATACCGATCTCACGGAGGGTGGGAACGCCGTCGAACATGCGGACCTCCACCGTTCCGAAATCGGGGTGCGGCCGGATGTCCCACCACACCTCTTTGATGCTCCGGATGGTCCCGGCGCGAAGCAGCGTGTCCATGTAGTCCTCGAACTCACTCCATTTGGCGAGCTGGTGCGGCGGCCCGGCCATGGGCAGCGCGCCGAATACCACCGACCGGCTGGAGGCAAGCCCGGTGTCCTGCCCGCACCAGTACGGGCTGGAGGCGGTAAGCGCGAGAAAATGCGGAAGGTACGCAGCGAGGGCATTGACGATCGGGATCGCCTTGCTCCCATCACGCAGCCCCACGTGGACGTGCACACCGAAGGTCTGTATCCGGCGGGCAAGCCATTGCATTTGCTCGACAAGGTCCGCATACCGCTGAATCGGCGCCATCCTCGCGTCACGCCAATCACTGACGGGATGCGTCCCGGCGCAGGCCAGCATCGTACCTCGCGCATCGGTGATTCGCTGGAGTTCCCGTATGGTCGCGGCGAGATCCGTCTTGGCCTCGGGCACCGTCGAGCAGATGCCGGTAACCACCTCCACGGTCGACTGCATGAGCTCATGCCGGATCCTGGGGTGCTCACCGTCCTCGCTAAGCCCAGGCAGCAGGGCCAGCACGGCACCAGCGTCCTGCCGCAGCAACCTGCTCTGCGCGTCGATGAGCTGAAGCTCCCATTCGACGCCGAGCGTTGCCCCACGGGAAGCGTTCCACGCGATAACCACTACTCGACCTCCGTCTTCAATCCTTCCAGGTCAGCGAGATACCCGTGGCCAAAATCGGGAGCCAGCCAGAGAAATGAAGCATGAAATGGCGATTAATCCTGGGCGACAACAGCGGCACGGCACACATAACTCGCGCGGCGGGGCCAATGTTACCTAGCCGGTGCGGACGGGCGCGGGGTGCGAGCGGCCGTCCGCAGATGCTGAGAGCAGTGTCTTCGTCACCGTTAGCGGCGCGGACGCGTCCGCGCCGTAAATCGAGACGTCGGGCGTCACGCCAGGTCATCGTGGTTGGGTCTGGGAGGGAGCAGCCACAGCCCCGAGCCCGGGCGTTTTCATTACCCTTCCTGTGGCCGGACCTGGCGACGACCACATATTTCACTTACGACACCACATACCGACGATTCGAAGCTCCGTATGCGGTCAATAATTCCCGAGCTGCGCGCTATGACACATCCGGGGGCTCGTAAACCCCCCAGACATCGCGGAGCGCGTCACACACCTCACCGACGGTAGCGCGCGCCTGGAGCGCTGCACGCAGCGGATAGAGCACATTCTGGGTGCTGCCCGCCGCCTTCTTGAGATCATCGATACCACGCCGGTGGGCGGTCGCGTCACGCCCATGCCGCAGCCGCGCGAGTCGATCCGCCTGTTCCTGCTCGAGCTCCGGATTGACCCACGGCGCCTTGAGCGGCTCGTCGCCCTCGGTGCGAAACCTGTTGACCCCGACCACCACCCTGCTGCCCGCCTCCACTGCCAGGGCCACCTGGTACGCCGAGCGCTCGATCGCGGCTTTCTGGAATCCCTGGTCAATACCGGCGACCGCGCCGCCGCGCTCGTCGATCTGCGCGATGAGCCCCGCCGCCTGCTGCTCCAAATCATCGGTCATCGACTCGATCGCGTACGATCCCGCGAACGGATCAACTGTCGAGGTGAGATCAGTTTCGTACGCGATCACCTGCTGGGTACGCAGCGCCAGCCTGGCTGCCTTTTCGCTGGGCAGCGCGATCGCCTCGTCATAAGAATTCGTGTGCAAAGACTGCGTACCGCCGAATACCGCCGCGAGTGCCTGAACGGTAACCCTGGCCATATTGACCTCGGGTTGCTGCGCCGTCAGCTCAACCCCAGCCGTCTGGGTGTGGAACCGCAGCATCTGTGACCGGGGATCGCGGGCGCCGAATTCATCACGCATGATGCGGGCCCACAGGCGCCGGGCGGCACGGAACTTCGCCACCTCCTCAAGCAGCGCCGTCCTGGCCACGAAGAAGAACGACAGCCGCGGCGCGAAGTCGTCCACCGCGAGGCCGGCGCCGATCGCGGCTTGCACGTACGACTTGGCGTTGGCAAGGGTGAACGCGATCTCCTGAACCGGAGTCGCCCCGGCCTCCGCCATGTGGTAGCCAGAGATCGAGATGGTGTTCCACTTCGGCATCTCCTTGCCGCAGTAGGCGAAGGTGTCCGCGACCAGGCGGATCGACGGCTGCGGCGGGTAGATGTAGGTGCCGCGGGCGATGTACTCCTTGAGAATGTCGTTTTGGATCGTTCCGGTGAGCTCGGCCGCGCTCACTCCCTGACCCTCGGCGATCAGCTGGTAGAGCAGCAGCAGCACCGCCGCTGGCGCGTTGATCGTCATCGAGGTGGAGACCTTGGCAAGGGGGATGCCGTCAAACAAGAGGCCCATATCATCGATCGAATCGATCGCCACTCCCACCTTGCCGACCTCGCCGGCCGCCAGCGGCGCGTCAGAATCGAAGCCCATCTGGGTAGGCAGGTCGAAGGCAACGGACAGGCCGGTCGTGCCCGCGTCGATCAACTGCTTGTAGCGCCGGTTCGACTCCGTGGCCGTCGCGAACCCCGCGTATTGGCGCATCGTCCAGGGCCGCTCGGTGTACATCGCCGGATAGATGCCCCGGGTGAACGGGTATCCGCCCGGTTCGCCCAGGCTGCTGCCTGGATCGAAGCCTCTCAACGCATCCGGCCCGTACACGGGCTGGATGGGCAGCCCTGACTCCGGTCCATTGGTGATGCCCGTCATGGCATCAGGGTATGCTGCGCACCTAACCCAACGTTCTTCTCAATTCACCCCGAACTACTCGAGCGGCTCAACCGACGGCTGCGCAGGGGTGAAGGCGTCGGCGCGCCGTGACCGCACGAGCGTGTGACTCCGCCGACACGCGGTAGCGTGAGGCTTGCTATGCGTACATTTTGGCGAAGCGCCGCCGCCGTTGCCGCAGCGGCCACGGCAGCTGTCGCTCTCGCAGCGGGCTGCCCCGCTGCCGCGGGCAGCGCCGGCCCCGCCGGCAAGCCGGGCCGCACCGCTCACCGGGCCGTGACGGCCGTCGGTGGCGCCCGTGGCACGGTCGGCGGCGCGGAACTGACCAGGCCGGGCGTCATCGTCAATTACCCGTCGCCGCGCGCCCCGCGCGTGCCCAAGATCCCGGCCGGCGCGTTCGTGGTCGCCGACGCCACCACCGGGCAGGTCCTCGCCGCAATGAAACCGCATGCGCTCTACGGCCCCGCGAGTACGCTCAAGATCCTCACAGCCGTATCGCTCATTCCCGTATTGAACCCGGATGCGACGGTCGTAGCCTCCAAACGCGCCGTCAGCGTGGAGCCAGACGTCGTCGGCCTGAAGCTGGGATACCGGTACAAGATCGCAGATCTGTTCCGTGCGTTGCTGCTCATCTCCGGCAATGACGCTGCGATCGCGCTCGCCGAGGCGACGGGCTCACTCGACAAGGGCATTGCGCTGATGAATGCCGAGGCGCACCACCTGCAGGCGTACGACACGGTGGCCAGGCAGCCCAACGGGCTCGACGCAAGTGGCCAGCACGTGTCCGCGTACGATGAGGCGCTGATCGCGCGGCGGGCGCTGCAGATTCCCGCATTCCTTGGTTACGACCGGACGCCGAGCGCCTGGTTCCCGATCACCCCGAAGCAGCGGATCGAATTGTTCAACGAAGACCGGCTGCTCACGACTTACCGCGGTTTCATCGGCGGCAAGACCGGCTGGACCACTCCTGCCATGGCCACCTATGTCGGCACGGCCAGGCGGCAGGGACACACGCTTATCGTCACCCTGCTGCATGCGGTGCCAGGGACGCTGTTCACCTCGGCCACGGCGATGCTCAACTGGGGATTCCGGCTGGATGGCAAGATCCGTCCGGTGGGCCAGCTCGTCAGCCCGCTGCCTTCGCCCGTGGCGCACCGGGCGGCACCGGCCCGGCCCGCACCTGCCGCGCGGCGGGCGGCGACCCAGGTGCACGCGTCTTCGTCAGGCGGGATCCTCATGCTTTTCATTGTGGGCGGCATAGTCGCCGGAGGGCTCGCGGTCGGCGCCCACGGGCTCGCAAGGCGCCGCCGGTCCGCGCCGTAACGTAGCCGTCCATGCTGCCGCGAGGTAGGTCACCCTGGCTACCAAACTGATCCAGACGAGCAGCCCACCATGGCGGCGGCGGGGGCAGTCCAAGCTCGGCTAGTGGTCTTTCAGCGGACCCGGCCCCCATCGCAGCTCACTAGCAACCTGGCGGGAGCAGTCCGATCCGATCCCTGACCAGCACCATCGTCTGCTGCGCCACAGCGGAAGCCCTGGCCGCGCCCTGCGCAAGCAGCCGGTCTAGCTCCGCCTCGTCAGCGAGCAGTTTTTCCGTGCGCTCCCTGATCGGGGCAAACGCCTGCACTACGACCTCGGCCAGATCCTTCTTGAGCCGACCGTAGCCGCTGTCCGCGTATCGTGCTTCAAGCTCCGCCACGGTGGTCCGTGCCAGGGCCGAGTAGATCCGCAGCAGGTTCGTGATGCCCGGCTTGGCTTCCTCGTCTGAGCGGATGTCGCTGCCTGGATCGGTGACCGCGCGCATGATCTTCCTGCGCAGCGTGGCCGGATCGTCGAGCACGTCAAGAATGCCCTGCCCGGACGACGATGATTTGCTCATCTTCGCCGTGGGGTCCTGCAGGTCCGCGATCTTGGCCACGTCGGGGAGGATGAATGGACCTGGAACCGCGAACGTCTCGCCGAACCGGTGATTGAATCGCCGCGCCAGGTCGCGGCTCAGCTCCAGGTGCTGGCGCTGATCCTCGCCGACGGGAACCTCGTTTGCCTGATAGATGAGGATGTCGGCGGCCTGCAGGACCGGATAGGTGAACAAGCCCACGCTCGCCTGATCAGCGCCACCCTTGGTGGCCTTGTCCTTGAACTGAGTCATCCGGCTCGCCTCGCCGAAACCGGTGATGCAGCTGAGGACCCAGCTGAGCTCGGTGTGCTCGGGCAGGTGGCTCTGTACGAAAACGGTGCAGCGGTCTGGGTCCAATCCGGCCGCGAACAGCTGAGCGGCCGCTACCCGGGTACGTCGGCGTAGCAGCGCCGGGTCGAAGGGCACCGTGATCGCGTGCAGGTCGACGACGCAGTAGAACGCGTCTCGGGTGTCCTGAAGCGCGACCCACTGGCGGACCGCACCGAGGTAGTTACCAAGGTGGAAGGAGTCGGCCGTCGGCTGGATGCCGGACAGCACACGGGGCTTGGCGGGGGGCGCGGCGTCGGACATGCGGGCTTTCCTCGGACGATGGTGTAGCGAATCGGTGCGTGCGGTGCGTGCTTCCGAATCGTGCTGGCTTGGATCGGCCTGGCGGATCGCTGCCTGCGGATCGGTGCTTGCGGGTGGATGGATGCGGTTGGGTGTATACGGGGTGGTGCTCGCGGACTGACCTGGCGGATGGGTACCTGCGGATGATGCGCCGCATCGGTCCGCACGTATCGGGAAGCCGGCAGCGCAGCGTGGTGGCCAGCCTACCGCCGCAACGAGCGCCGGCTCCCCGATCTGCCCCTGGGACGTGTGCCTAGCCCTCGACCATGATCCCTGGCCGTATTGACGAACCGGCGAAGCGCTGGATAGTTGACACGAACGCGGATCATGACTCCGCGCGGCCGTCTCCCGGTTGCCCATCGCTACCGTCCGTCGTCATCTCGTCATCCTGCGCGTCGGCATGGCCGCCTTCCTCAAGGTCCCCCCCGCGACGGCTGTCGGCCCGCCCCTGCCCGGCTTCCTGCGACCGGTGCTCGTCGCCCGCTGCGCCATTGGCGCCGGCTGCCCCGCCCTCAGTGCCGACCTGGCCGTAACCGGCACCCGCCACGGCATCGGCGCCACCCGCCCGACCCTTGGCACCCGCGACGTCATCCGGGCCTTTCGTCCGGCCCTCGGCACCCGCACGCCCGCCATCCACACCGCCGGCCTGACCCTCGGCGCCCGCCCGCCCGCCGTCGGCGCCCGGCTGGCGGCCGACCGCGAGCGCCGCGCCTTCCGTGCTTGCCCGGTCGCTGTCGGAGACCCGCAATCGGCCAATCTCGGCCGACGGCGGCCGGTCGCCCGCGTCGCCGGCCCGTTGTTCCCGCGCGGTCTCCCCGGGGGCGGCCTGGCCGGGCGCGGCCTCGCCGGGCGCGGCCTGGCCGGGCGCGGCCTGGCCGGGCTGGTCGCCGGGGATGGGCGCCACCCGGATCCGGGCGACCCGCCGGCCGTCCATCTCGGTCACCGTGAGCCGGTGCCCAGACACCTCGACAAGATCACCTTGCGCGGGCACCTTGCCAAGCGCCGCCATCACATAACCGGCGACGGTCTCGTACGGCCCCTCTGGCAGCGCGAACCCAGTCTCGTCAGCGAAGTCGTCCAGGTTGAGCAGCCCATCCACTTCCACCTCGCCGCCATGCAGCCGCCTGGCCTGCTCAGCCTCGATGTCATACTCGTCCCTGATATCGCCGATCAGCTCCTCGACCAGGTCCTCGAGCGTGACGATGCCAGCGGTCCCGCCGTACTCGTCGATGACAATCGCCAGGTGGGAGCGGTCGTCGCGCATCTCGGTGAGCGCCGCGAGGACCGTCTTACTCTGCGGCAGATACTTCACCGGCCTGCGCAACTCCCCGACCGGCGTCGAACGGTTCGCAAGTTCCGGGTTGAGCAGATCCCGCAGGTGCACGAAGCCGATCACGTTGTCATAGGACTCGCGGTACACGGGGAACCGCGAATGGGTCGATGCCGCCGCGATCTTGGCGGCCCGGTATATCGGCATCTCCGCGTCGAGGAACTCCACCTCGGTCCGGGGCAGCAGTACCTCGCGCAACTGCCGCTTACCCGCCCCGAAAACCTCGCCCACGATGTGCCGCTCGTCCGCGCCGAGAGCGGTGTTCGCGGTCACCATGTCAAGTAGCTCCTCCGAGCTGATGGCATCCCGCCCGACCCTCGGATTCCCGCCGAGTATCCGCACCACTAGGTTCACCGACCTGGACAAGAGCCACACGAGCGGGCGGGCTGCCGCCGAGATCCGGTCGAGCACCGGGGCTGCCGCCAGCGCGATAGGCTCCGGGCGCTGCAGCGCTAGCCGTTTAGGAGCAAGCTCGCCAAGCACCAGCGAGAAGTACGAGATCACGACCGTCACCGCGACGAGCGAGAGGGTAGCCGCGAGCCCGGCGGGAACGCCGCTGCTGCGGAGCACGCCCCTGAGCTCGGCGGCGAGAGTCGCGGCGCCGAAGGCGCCGGAAAGCAGCGTCGCAGTCGTGACGCCGATCTGCACCGAGGAAAGAAAGCGGTTCGGGTCCTGCGCCAGCCTGGCGGCGCGCTGTCCGCGCTTGCCACGCTGCGCGATCGAGCGCACCTGGCCCTCACGGAGCGACACGAGAGCCATCTCTGCCGCCGCGAAGAATCCGCCGAGGAGGATGAATGCGAGCACGATGGCAATATCGCGGCCGATGTTGCTCACGGCTCGATTCCTGACCTTCGGGCACCTGGATGCATGGTGTTCGCACAGTCTAAGAGGTCAACCGGCCGGGGCGGGTGAGCGGGCGGCGCGTGGCAGTAACGTGTGGGTTCTGTGGACCCCTATCCGGTATGGAAACACGCGACAAGGCTCGCCGACGGGCGCGAGATCATCTACTTCGACGAATCGCCCGGGCTCCTTAGGGAGGCAGTTAAGGACACCCGCGACCTCGGTGGTCAAGCCGAAGGCGACGCATCGGTTCTGCGGTGGGATCCACTAGCGGGGGAATGGGTGGTCATCGCCGAGCAGCGGCAGGACCGCACGTTCCTGCCGCCGGCCGAGGCGTGCCCGCTCGACCCCTCCGCGCCCGGGAGGCCCACTGAGATCCCCGCGGACAGTTACGACGTCGTGGTCTTCGAGAACCGCTTTCCCTCGCTTTCTGGAGCAGAGCATGGACTGCGGATACCGCGGGCACAGCTGGGCGGCGGCGAGCCTGGGCTGTTCGCGCGGCGGCCAGGCTACGGCAGGTGCGAGGTGGTCTGCTTCACCTCCGATCACGACGCGTCCTTCGCCGACTTGACGCCCGCCAGGGTGCGCACCGTGGTCGAGACTTGGGCGGACCGGACCGCCACGCTGTCCGCGCTCGACGGGGTCGAGGAGGTCTTCTGCTTCGAGAACCGCGGCGAGGAGATCGGGGTCACCCTGCATCACCCGCATGGGCAAATCTATGCCTATCCGTTCGTCACGCCGCGCACCGCCAGAATGCTCGGGCAGGCGCGGCGATACGCGGAGCGCACCGGCGGCAACCTGTTCGACGACATGGTCGCGGGCGAACTGGCTGCGGGCGCCAGGGTGGTCGCGCGTAATGCCCACTGGACCTCTTTCGTCCCCGCCGCCGCCCGGTGGCCATACGAGATTTTGCTCTTCCCAGCCGAACGGGTGCCCGATCTGACGCTGCTGCCTGACGCGGCGCGTGCCGCCTTCTGCCCAATCTACCTGGACGTGCTTCGCCGCCTTGACGCGCTGTTCGGCGGCCCGGCACCCTACATCGCCGCCTGGCACCAGGCACCGGGCCCCGCGGGCAGCCCTGACGTTACTGGCGGGGGCAGCCCGGCCGGATCCGCCGGGCCTGTCAGGTCCGGTCCGGCCCGGTCCGGGGAATTCGCGCTGCACCTTCAAGTACTGTCAGTGCGGCGGGCGCCGGGCAAGCTCAAATACCTGGCCGGCTCGGAATCCGGCATGGGGGTGTGGATCAACGACATCGTGCCAGAAACCGCGGCGCGACAGCTCAGGGAGGTCATGTGAGGCTGCTCGTCACGGGCGGCGCTGGTTACATCGGCAGCGTCGTTGCGGCCCAACTGCTGCGGGAAGGTCACCAGGTCACGGTGCTCGACGATCTTTCCACCGGGCACCCGGACGCGGTGCCCAAGGGGGCGGAGTTCATCAGCGGCACGATCCGGGACGAGGCACGCGGGGTGCTCGAAGGCGGCATCGAGGCGGTGCTGCATTTCGCCGCCAAATCCCTGGTCGGCGAGTCGGTTGCGCAGCCCGCCAGGTACTGGGAGCACAACCTCGGCGGCACGCTCGCGCTGATCGATGCGATGCGGGTCGCAGGTGTGCAAAGGATTGTCTTCTCCTCGACCGCAGCTGTGTACGGCGACCCAGAACACATCCCGATCGAAGAGACGTCCCCTACCCGGCCGACCAGCCCTTACGGGGAGTCGAAACTGGCCGTGGACACCGCGCTCGGCGAATACGCGCGGCTTCACGGGCTCGGTGGGGTGAGCCTGCGGTACTTCAATGTGGCGGGCGCATACAAGGACCCGGACTCCGGGTGGCTCGGCGAGCGGCACGCGGACGAGACTCACCTGATCCCGAACGTTCTCGCGGTTGCGGCGCGGCTGGGCCCTCCTGGCACAAACCGGGCTGCCACAAACGGCGCTGCCACAAACAGTGACGCCACAACCGGAAGTCCCGCGAGCGGTGACGAGGAGGTGCAGATCTTCGGCGACGACTACCCGACCTCCGACGGCACCTGCGTCAGGGATTACATCCACGTGACCGACCTGGCCCGCGCGCACCTCAGCGCGCTCGACGTGTGTTCCGCCGGTCCCACGGCCGCACATCGGATCTACAACCTCGGCAACGGCGCAGGGATTTCTGTCCGCGAGGTCATCGACATGTGCCGCGACGTCACCGGCGTCGACATCCCCACCCGGGTAGCACCGCGGCGGCCGGGCGATCCCGCGGTCCTGGTGGCCTCCTCGGCGCGCATCCAGGCCGAGCTCGGCTGGCAGGCCCGCCTCGACCTGCGCGCGATAGTGGCGGACGCGTGGGCGTTCGCCTCGGCAGGGCAGCGATGACCGGGCGGGCTGACGGCACCGACGCGGCGGTGGCCAGCGCGGCAGGATTCTTCCGCGACAGGTACGGCGAGAGCGCGGACGGTGTCTGGCACGCACCAGGCCGGGTCAACCTTATCGGTGAGCACACCGACTATAACGAGGGGTTGGTGCTGCCCTTCGCGCTCGGGCTCGGCGTGCGGGCCGCCGCGGCCCGCGTCAGCGGCGACACGCTCGAGCTGTCCTCACGCCAGGCCCCGGCCGAGCGGGTCGCGGTCAGCATCGGGGCGCTGGCGCCTGGGTCGGTCACCGGCTGGGCGGCGTACGCCGCGGGGGTCGCGTGGGCCCTGCGCGAGGCTAGTTACGAGGTCAGCGGTGCGCTGCTCGCCATCGACTCCGATCTGCCGCAAGGCGCGGGCCTGTCCTCGTCTGCCGCGCTCGAATGCGCGGTGGCGGTCGCGCTCACCGGGTTGTACGGGATCGAGATAGCGCGGCAGGAGCTTGCGCGGATCGCGCGGCGAGCGGAGAACGAGTTTGTCGGAGTGCCGAGCGGGATCATGGATCAATCCGCGGCGCTGCTGTGCTGCCAGGGTCACGCACTGTTGCTCGACTGCCGGACGCTGGCGACCAGCCAGATCCCGTTCGATCCCGCGGCCTCGGGCCTCGAGCTACTTGTCATGGACACGCGGGCGCGGCACGACCTGACCGATGGCGCCTACGCGGACAGGCGCCGCGCCTGTGCGGAGGCCGCCCGGCTGCTTGGGGTGCCCGCCTTGCGCGATGTGACGGATCCTGACGCCGCTCTCGGACGGCTGCACGATCCGGTCCTGCGCCGCAGGGCCAGGCACATCATCACGGAAAATCACCGTGTCCAGGCGGTGGTCGGCCTGCTGCGCGCGGACGCCATGAGCGAAATCGGCGCGCTGCTCAACGCTTCGCACCTATCACTCCGTGATGATTTCGAGATCTCCTGGCCCGAGGCGGACGTCGCAGTGAACACCGCCAACGCGGCAGGTGCACTCGGCGCCCGCATGATCGGTGGCGGGTTCGGTGGATCGGTGATCGCGTTGGTCCCGGCTGGCCGGGCCGGCCAGGTGAGCGATGCGGTCGCGACCGAGTTCGGGCGGCGAGGCTGGGCGCCGCCGCAGGTGATTCGCGCGGCGCCGCGGTCGGGTGCGCAGCGCGTGGCGTAACCGCGCGTGCACTAGATCGATCCAGCTGCCAGGCGACACGCCGCCGAAGGCCGACCGGGCGGCAATGGGGCACGATGAGCCATGTCAGTACACGACGACGCCGCCGCCCTTACGGGCGAGATGACTAGAACGCGCCATGCGATTCGATTCACCGCGAGCCCGAGATCGGCCTGCGACTGCCCCGCACCCAGGAAAGGGTGCTCGACGAACCCGACGGGCTACCGCTGGAAATCGCCAACCGGCCAGCGCATGACGCCGGTGACGGCGGTCCTCAATGGCGGCGAACCCGGACCCGTCGTGCCGCTGCGCACCGACATGGACGCTCCCCCGATCACCAAGCGTAGCGGCGTCGATTGCGGCACCTTCAACCACTCCGCAGAGGCCATCTTCGACGACGCCGTGCTTCCCGAAGGTGCCACCCTGTAGACCGAGCTCGCCCTGCGCCGCCTCGCGGCAGACTGACCGGCCGCGCTCGCCGCGGCGTGGCGCCCCCAGCTCCCAGGGTGCGGGCGCCCCGACCGCGTGCCGGGCTTCAGGGCCTGTTCTTAGAGATTGGCGACGTCCGCCTGCTTGGCGCGGACCGCCTCGGCCGCATTCCGCAGGCCGGACAGTTCGGCCCCGGTCAGATCGCGCTCGACGACGCGCCTGACACCTGACGCGCCGATCTCCGCCTGCACGCCGAGGTACACGCCCGCAATGCCGTACTGGCCGTCGACCCATGCGCACACCGGCAGCACCGCACCAGAATCCTCGGCCACGGCGCGCGCCATCCGGGCCGCAGCCGCGGACGGCGCGTAGAACGCCGATCCGGTCTTGAGCAGTCCGACGACCTCCGCGCCGCCGTTCCTTGTGCGCTCGACCAGCGCCTCGATCTCCGTCGCTGGCAGCAGGTCGGCCAATGGCTTGCCTTCCACGGAGCACGCGGACGGCACCGGAACCATCGTGTCACCGTGCGAACCGAGGGTGAGGGTACGGACCGAACCAACAGGCACGCCGAGCCGCTGCGCGACGAAATTCGTGAAGCGGGCCGTGTCCAGCATTCCGGCCTGACCCATTACCCGGTGCGCGGGGAAGCCTGACACCTTAGCGGCCAGCGCCGTCATCTCGTCCAGCGGGTTGGACACCACGATCAGCACCGCATCAGGCGCGTACCTGGCGATATTCTCCGCTACCTCGCGGACGATCTTGGCATTGACGCCGATCAGATCCATCCGGCTCATACCTGGCTTACGCGGCAGGCCAGCCGTAATGATGACGATGCCGGAGCCGACCAGCGCTTCGTATCCGGATCCGTCCGCGCCAGTGGTAACCCCGGTGACCTTGGTCTCGAATCCTTCGACCGGGCGTGACTGGTTCATGTCCAGGGCCAGTCCTTCCGGCCTGCCCTCGATGATGTCGGTGAGCACGACCTCGTTGAAGATGTCGTACTCGGCGAGTCGTTGCGCCGTCGTGGAACCGTAGAATCCGGCGCCTATGACCGCTACCTTGCCCTGGCGGCTCATTCAGTCTCCATCGTCTTCCGCAAGTTCTCGTCGAGCGCGGCGAGGAACTCCTGTGTGGTCAAGTATGGGGCGTCGGTGGCGATGAGTATCGCCAGATCCTTGGTCATTTGTCCAGCCTCGACGGTCTCGGCGCACACCTCTTCGAGCAGCCGGGCGAACAGGGTGACTTCCGGTGTACCGTCAAGCTTGCCGCGGTGCGCAAGCCCTCGCGTCCAGGCGAAGATGGACGCAATCGGGTTGGTGGATGTGGGCTTGCCCTGCTCGTGCATCCGGTAATGGCGGGTCACCGTGCCATGCGCGGCCTCGGCCTCGACGGTGCGGCCGTCCGGTGTCATCAGCACGCTCGTCATCAGGCCGAGCGAGCCGAAGCCCTGCGCGACGACATCGGATTCGACGTCACCGTCGTAGTTCTTCATCGCCCAGACGATCCCTCCCTCCCACTTGAGCACCTGCGCCACCATGTCGTCGATCAGCCGGTGTTCGTAAGTGAGGCCGGCGGCCTCGAATTCGGCCTTGAACTCCGACTCGAACACCTCGGCGAACAGGACCTTGAACCTGCCGTCGTACGCCTTGAGGATGGTGTTCTTCGTGGACAGGTACAACGGAAACCCGCGGTCGAGCGCGTACCGCATCGTCGCCCGCGCGAAGTCGCGGATCGAGTCGTCGAAGTTGTACATGGCCATTGCGACGCCGCCACCGGTGAACTTCGCAACCTCGATCTCGAACGGCTGGCCGCCGTCCTCGGGCCGATACGAGATCATCACCGTTCCGGGTCCGGGCACAACGAAATCGCTCGCCCGGTACTGGTCGCCGTGCGCGTGACGGCCGATCACGATTGGTTTTGACCAGCTCTGTATCAGCCGTGGGATATTGGCCATCACTATCGGCTCGCGGAAAACGACACCGCCGAGAATGTTACGGATCGTCCCGTTCGGCGATCGCCACATCTTTTTCAGGCCGAACTCCGCGACCCGCGCCTCGTCGGGCGTGATCGTGGCGCACTTGACACCCACCCCATATTGCCTGATCGCATTCGCCGCGTCCACCGTCACCTGGTCGTCGGTGGCGTCGCGGTTCTGGATAGAAAGATCGAAGTACTTCAGGTCGATATCCAGGTAAGGCAAGATCAGCTGTTCCTTGATGAACTGCCAGATGATCCTCGTCATCTCGTCGCCGTCAAGTTCTACGACGGGATTCTCCACCCTGATCTTGGGCATGCCGCTTTCCTCCTTCATCACGCCAGCCACTGCTCCCAGGAGGGGTCCTTGGGTCGTTGCCTCCGGGGTGACGGGTTCGCAGTCCCTGGGCCGGCTCTTCGAGGCTCACCTCTGGTGAGGCTATCTCTCCCAGATCCGGGGTCGTCCCGGCCGGAAGTGGCCAGTGTGATGAATCTTCCCTGCGGTCCACGACGACGCCCAGGCAGCCACCTCGCGGCGTTTTCGTCGCGCGGGTAGCCCTTGCCGCCGGGCGACGCTCTCCTGAGCGTTACCGCGGCTGCACGACGCGGCGGGCGGTGCCCGTGCCCGATCACGATGGGCTCGGGATCAGGAGGGCGGCCACGAGCAATCCGGCACCCAGAACTGCGAATGCGGCCACATCGACGGCGCGGCGCCTGCTTGCGAGCAGTCCGGCCCGCTCGGGGGCCAGCGCTAGCCGCGCCCCACCTGCGAGCAGGAGCGACACGGCAAACATCAGCATGCCGCCTTTGACGTGGTCCTTGCTCAGCCACACCCATAGCAGGCCGCCGAGCAGTCCGGCGAGCACAAGTACGTATGGCAGGTTTGCGGCAGGCTGGCCGCCGGGCCCGCTCCGCGGGGCCCGACGCCGCGCCGACCTTGGACCCCCACCGTCGGCGCTGTGCCGCGCGGCCGCACGTGGCGGCTGCCCGGTTGCCACCTGTTCCTGCGACTGGCCCGCGGCACCTGCGCCAGATGCAGGCACACGGGATGCGCCGGAGATCTCCCGCGGTGTCATCTGGCTGCCAGCGGGGTCCAGCTTAGGCAGCGCTTGCCCACGCACTCGCCGCCCGGGCGGCCGAGCCAGTCGTCAGCGTGCTGTTCGAGCACATCGGCGGCCCAGCCAGCCAACCGGCTGACCGAGAAGATCGGCGTGCACGGGCCGGTCAGGATGCCGAGGTTGTGGTACACGGAAGCCGCGCAAAAGTCGGCATTCGAGTACAGGCTCTGCTTCGCGAAAACCACCTCCTTCACGCGGTACCACGCGCTGTCGCGGCACGGTTCCGCGGGCTCGGCGGACATTTGGCACCCATGCGCTATCCGCGGATCCTCCGCCATGCAGGCACGGGTGCCTGGATCCCATGATCCGCTCGCTCTGCGCCTGCCGGGCCCGGATTTCCGGCTTGATGGCGCTCACCGCCGCTATCTGGTCCGCATTCCTCCTGACTGCCTCGAGTGTACGCATCGGCTGTTCGTTGGGCGCCGCCATGCAGCCGGCGCCTTCGCCGATGGGGTGCGCAGCCACTAGCCGGACCGCAGGTTAGATGGCGTTGCGGCACCACGCGGGCCGCGAAGGGAGTTCACGGTGTTATCCGCGTGCAGCACGAGGTTATCCGCGTGCTGCACGAGGCAAGTGTCAAGCATGCGGGGGCGCGCTGTGGCAGGTCGGCGACCTCCTAGAAGAGTCGCTGCCCGGGCTAGATCGTTGACGTGCTTGTCTTCGAGACGTGCCTAGCTGGTGCTACGCGCGACGACAACAAGGCCGCAAGCTGCTCACCTGGGCGTCAAGAACTTCCCCCTGCAGACCACTAGTCTCATCTGGTCCCATGTGGTCCCATGAATTCACCCGGCTGAGCTCTCCGCGCGCAATACCTCAGCGGAAATGCGGTACGACGGGCCATCCGGAGGGTAACTGCCACGTTAGGCATGAGTGACGGCTCCGATAGCACGGGGAGGGTCTGTCTTGGAGGGGCCATTCATAAGAGTCGAGGACAGCGGCGAGCTTTTTGCGTTGCGGTCCGAGGTCACAACGGTGGGACGGGGCAACGCGGTAGACGTCCGGCTCGGGGATCCGACTGTCTCACAGCTGCACGCAGAGATAATCCGGCGCGGACCATACACATACGTAGTCGATCTCGGATTATCCCGGAACGGGACGCGGGTGAACGGCAGGCCAGTAGCCCGCCGCGTGCTCGAGGATGGTGATGTCTTAAGCTTTGGCGCCGCCCGCTGCCGGGTGGGCGGTGTCCCCCACGAAGACATCACTCCCGAAGTCGAGCTGCGCAAGTCCGCAGCGCCCGAACTGACCCGCCGCGAACTCGATGTGCTGACCTCCCTATGCCGACCGGCTCTGTCGGATGAGGCGTTCGTCGCTCCCGCCACCGCTAGGGAGATTGCTTCCGACCTGGTCGTGACCGAAGCCGCGGTCAAGCAGCACCTGCTTCGTCTTTACCAGAAGTTCCGGATCCCAGAAGGCCCTAACCGGCGCACCCGTCTCGCCAATGAGGTCGTGGCGCTCGGCCTGGTCCGGCCGATGCCTCCAGCGGAACGCGGCGGCGGCAAGACCGAACCAGCCAGGCCAGGCGGCGCACCACCCAGCGGCACGAGTCCGCCGGGGCCTAAGGCAGGGCCTGGTGGGGCGGGGCCTGGTGGACCAACAGGCACAGCACCACCCGGCGGCGGGCCGCAGGGAACAGGGCCTGCGACCGCCGCGCCGCGGGGTGCAGGAGCACAGGCTGGTGCAGGAGCCCAGGGTGGCCCGGGAACGCAGGGTGGCCCGGGAACGCAGGGTGGCCCGGGAACACAGGGTGGCACGGGAACACCCGGCGGCACGGGAACACCCGGCGGCACGGGAACACGCGGTGGCACGGGAACGCAGGGTAGCCCGGGAACGTACGCTGGCGCGGGAACGCGCGGTAGCGCAGGAACACGCGGTGGCACGGGAACGCAGGGCGCAGGAACACACGGCGGTGGTGGCGCCCGAGGGCGTCCCGGGGGTGGTGGCGCCGGAGGGCGTCCCGGGGCCCAGGGCGGAGCGCGCAATGGTGCCGCACCGCGCTGGGGCGCGGCGTCATCGGACGGCGAGGGCCCAGGCGAAGCGATGACGCACGGCAGCACGGCACCGCCGGGCGCGCGGGCGCGTGACACGCCCGCTGAGGACGCTCGTAACGCACGCACCGTCAGCGAACCCCAAGGTCCGGTGCTTCGCAATACCGGTAGCGCCGACCGGAAGAAAGCCACTGACACCTCAGGTCGCCGCGCCAGCTGAGGAGGAGGCTGCGCCAGTCAAGAATGGCCAGCTGAGCAGGCTGCGCCAGGCTAGGAATTGACCAGCTGAGCAGGCTGCACTAGCTGAGGGCAAACTACGCCAGCCGAGGAGGCTACCGGAGTAGCGCACTCAAGATCATCTAGCGATTACCGGCGGCCCCGCACCGCATGCACGTCCGCGATGCCTCTTTGGCGGGGCACAACCTCGCCGAAAGGCGCAGCGACCGGTCAGTGCAAGAAGTGGCGCGTGCCGGTGAAGTACAAGCTGATACCGGCGGCTTCGGCGCAGGCCACCACTTTCTCGTCACGAATCGACCCGCCGGGCTCCACCACCGCCCGCACCCCGGCGTCGATGAGCACCTGCAGGCCGTCAGGAAACGGGAAATACGCGTCGCTCGCGGCGACCGCGCTGCGCGCGCGCTCACCCGCCCGCGCCACCGCCAGCCTCGCCGAATCTACGCGGTTCACCTGGCCCATGCCGACTCCGACGGTGGCGCCGCCGGCGGCAAGCACGATGGCATTTGACTTCACCGCGCGGCATGCACCCCAGGCGAAACCGAGATCGGCCAGCGTGCCGGCGCTCACTGGCTGCCCCGACCGCAGTTCCCACGTCGCAGGGTCGTCACCTACCGTGTCGGTCCTGTCCGCGGACTGCAGCAGCATCCCGCCTGTTACCGGCCGCCAGTCGAGGCCCGGCCCACGCTCCGGCGGCGAGCAGCGCAACAATCGCACGTTCTTCCTTGAGGTGAGCACATCGATTGCCGCGTCGTCGAAGGCAGGCGCCACGACTACCTCAGTCAGCACCTCGGCGATCTGGCTGGCGAGTGTCTCGGTAACCGGCCGGTTGGCCGCGATGATCCCCCCGAACGCCGACTCCGGGTCGCACGCATACGCCTTGCGATGAGCATCCGCAACGTCGGATCCGATCGCGATGCCGCACGGATTCGTGTGCTTGATGATCGCCACACACGGCGGCGCGAAATCCCACGCCGCGCGCCATGCGGCGTCCGCATCGACATAGTTGTTGTAGGACATCTGCTTGCCGTGCAACTGGGCGGCCTGTGCGATGCCGGACCCACCCATTGACACATAGAGGGCCGCTCGCTGATGCGGGTTCTCGCCATACCGCAGCACATCTTGCCGCCGCCACTGAGCGCCGACCACCGCGGGCCAGCCCGTGTCATGTGCCGTCTGATCTGGGGCATAGACACTGGCGAACCAGGCCATGACCGCCGTGTCGTATGCGGCCGTGTACGCGAACGCGCCAGCGGCGAGGCGGCGGCGCGCCTCGAGCGTGAATCCGCCGGCTCGCACGGCCGTGAGCAGGTCAGGGTAAGCCGCAGGGTCCGTAACCACCGCCACGCTAGCGTGGTTCTTGGCTGCCGCGCGCACCATAGCGGGCCCGCCGATATCGATCTGCTCAACGCATTCCGGCGGCGCCGCACCGGACGCGACCGCGGCCTCGAACGGGTACAGGTTCGACACCAGCAACCCAAACGGGGCTATGCCGAGTTCCTCGACCTGCGCGACGTGGTCCGGGTTACTCAGGTCGGCAAGCAGGCCGCCGTGCACACGGGGATGCAGCGTCTTGACCCGGCCGTCCAGGCACTCGGGGAAGCCGGTGAGATCCTCCACCGTCGTCACAGGAACGCCCACCGCGGCAATACGTGCCGCGGTCGTCCCGGTGGAGACGATCTCGACGCCAGCCTCGTGCAGGCCACGGGCGAGTTCCTCGAGTCCCGTCTTGTCGTGGACGCTGATCAACGCCCGCTTGATCGCTACCTTGGTCAACGGCCGATCCTCACCTTCCTGCCCCGCACCGACCATCCGTCGCGCGCCATGCGACCAACCGTATCGACCAGCAGGCCTCGCTCGACCGTCTTGATCCGCTCGTGCAGCGTGTTCTCGTCATCTGAATCGAAAACGGGCACCGCGGCCTGGGCCACCACCGGACCGGCGTCGATGCCCGAGTCCACAAGGAAGATCGTGCACCCGGTGACCTTGACGCCGTACGCCAGCGCCTCCCGCGGCCCGTGCATGCCCGGAAATGCGGGCAGCAGTGATGGATGGGTGTTGACGAACCGCCCACCAAACCGGTTCAGGAACGGGTCGCCGACCAGCTTCATGAATCCGGCGGACACGACGAGGTCGGGCTCGAACGCGGCGCAGGCTCCCGCGAGAGCGCGATCCCATCCGCCACGGTCCGGATAGTCGCTGACCCGGTGCACGAACGCGGGGAGGCCGGCCCGTTCCGCCCGGGCGAGACCCTCGATACCTGGCCGGTCGGCGCCCACAGCGACCACTCGCGCACCATAAGATGTGCGCGCGGACGCGTCGATGAGCGCCTGGAGATTGGTCCCGGCACCGGATATGAGCACGACCAGGCGAGCTGACATTGGTAGTCACCATAACGGTCTGCATCGCGGCAGGCACACGAAGGGGCGAGCAGATTCCGGGTTGGCTCGGGGCATGACCGACCCGCACTGGCGCGAGATCCGCAGGCGATCAGAACGGGTAGAAGTGGCCTGGCTTCTGGCACACGAGGTGTGGCTTGTGTCCCTTGAAGATCGGGCCCGTCACGATGGTGTGACAGTGGTGGGTGTGAACGTGCCACTGTGCGAGCGCGTGGAACAAGTGAAACAAATACATCGGATCTGCCTCCAGTCGGGTCTTCATCGCCGAGCGCCGGCTCATCCACAAGTGCCGTGGGTACGTCGCGCGGCGGTGATCTGCGTGATGCCCCCGTGGAGAGCCGGGCCCGCCCTAGCGCCGCGGATCGCCACTGCTTGGCTATGTCTGGGCGCCACCTTGCTAACTGTTGCGCAGGTAATACTCTAAGCGATCGAACAATCACCGTAAGCGTGCACCCTCGTACGGCGCCAGCTTTGGGGCGGTCAGCCGCGGTCACCGGTCCGCGTTAGCTTTCTGCCCACGGGTCCAGGTAGATGCGGTGGCCGTCATCGGTCAGGTCGCCGGCTAGGTCATCGCTTCGCGGAGCCGGACCGGCCACAGCGGAGCCAGAAAAGGTGCCGGGCCTTACCGTCGGCGCGCCGGGCATCGCAGCGCCGGGTAGTGCAGCCGCCGGCGCCAGGTCCTCGATCGGTCCCCGGCCGGCGGCAAACCAGTTGGCGATCCCTGCGGAGACGGCCGCGGCGACGCCGACCTCAAGCGCGGTGACCAGGCCCACCTGCCACCCGGAAGGCCCAATGGCCGTCAGCCGGCCGCCGCCGAGCGGGCCTCCCGCGAAAGCGGAGAGCACGCCAGCGACCAGGCCTGTAGCGGCGCCGCACGCGAACCCCCACGCCGGAGCAGCCTCCACTCTGGGGGTCGGGCCGACCCGGGCGATCAGCAGCCCGCCGAAGGCGCCCGCCAGATAGGGCGTGACGAGGACTCCGAACGACACCCAGGCCGGCACACCGGAGGGCTGACCGGGCCCGTGACCGGATGGCAGCGCGGCCAGCATCGGGAACATCGGCAGCGCCCCGAGCGCGTTCCCCGTGGGCGCCACCACCGTGCCGTACCCGACGGCGAAACCGGGTCCAAGCAGGTACGCGACCGCCCAGACGATGGCGTTGGGGATGAATGCCAGCTCGAGCAGGAGCAGCATCACGCCGCCGACAATTCCTGGCGCGAGCTCGGTCGTCACCGACCGGAAGGTACCGATGTGCACGGCGAGGGAGCCACCCGCCAGCGCGGCGCCGCCGGCAGTGAGCATCGCGAGCGTGCCGAGCGTACCTGTCACCAGCGATCTCGGCCGCTCCGGCAGCAGCGCGAGCAGCCGCCGCCATGGCGCAAGCCCGCGGGCACCGCCGATGCCGCCCGCCACGAACGCGAGCAGGAACGCTGCCAGCACTGCCTGCCAGAAAGACGGTTTCGCGAGCGGTGTGCGGCCAGTGAGTGCGAGCGCGCCCGCGAGCACCGCGTAGGGCGCGGCAAGCGCGACAGCCGCGAACCCCACGTGCCGCAGCCTGACCACGTCGCCTGTGCGTACCACCCAGCGACCCGCGCGATACAGCAGCGCGCCTGGCAGGATGACGAGGCCGAGCGGAAACATGCCGATGCGCCCGCCGCCGCGGAGCGCGAAGCCGACGTGATGGCCGACGAGCCATAGCTGCGCGGCGGTGCGGAACACACCGGGAAGGCCGGCGCCGAAGCCGGCGTGCGGGGCAGCGATCCAGCCGATCAGCACCAGCGTGGTCAGGACGGCAAGGCCGCTCGCCGCGGCCCATGCAGCCGCGACTGCGCCGATGACGATCAACGGCCGCGAGAGCAAGCCCCGACCCGGGCTCCCGCCTCCGGCCTCGGCCCTTGGCGCTCCATCTACCAGCAGGGACATAACGCCCATGCTGGCAAGGACGTCGCCACGGAGCACGCAGGCGCGCCGGGCAGGGGCTGGGTCGGCTGTGTTACCTGGGGTTGGTTGCCCCCGCGGTCGCCTGGCCGCGGCTATTGCGCAGGCAAACCGGTCAGCGCGCCTGCCGCACCGCCGCTCGCGCGATGCGGGCGGTCTCGCTCGGCGTCTTGCCGACCCGGACACCCACCTTTTCCAGCGCCTCTTTCTTAGCCTGCGCGGTACCTGCGGAGCCCGATACGATGGCACCGGCGTGTCCCATGGTCTTACCCTCCGGCGCGGTGAATCCGGCGACATAGCCCACGACCGGCTTGGTCACGTGCTGATCGACGAATGCGGCTGCCCGCTCCTCCGCATCGCCGCCGATTTCGCCGATCATCACGATCGCGTCGGTCTCAGGGTCCTCCTGAAATGCCTGCAGGCAATCGATGTGGGTCGTCCCGACGACGGGGTCGCCGCCAATCCCCACACAGGTGGAGAATCCGACGTCCCGCAGTTCGTACATCATCTGGTAGGTAAGCGTGCCTGACTTGGACACCAGGCCGATGCGCCCCTCTGTGGTGATGTCGGCGGGAATGATCCCCGCATTCGATTTGCCAGGCGACGCGACACCTGGGCAGTTGGGACCGACGATCCGGGTCCTGTTGCCGGCGGCCGAGGCATACGCCCAGAACGCCGTCGTGTCGTGCACCGGGATTCCCTCCGTGATGACGACGACGAGCGGGATCTGGGCGTCGACAGCCTCGATGACCGCCGCCTTGACACCCAACGCGGGGACGAAGACCACGGACACGTCGGCCCCTGTTGCCGCCATCGCGTCCGCGACGGTGGCGAACACCGGCAGGGGCGCGCCGAGGTCGACGGTCTGGCCGGCCTTGCGCGGGTTCGTGCCGCCCACGATCTTGGTGCCTGCCGCCAGCATGCGCTGCCCGTGCTTACGACCCTCGGACCCGGTGATGCCTTGGATGAGGACCCGGCTCTGCCCGGTCAGGAAGATCGCCATCTCACGCTCCAGTCGCGGCTAGTTCCGCGGCGCGCCGCGCCGCGTCGTCCATGGTGGGGACCTGCTCAACGACGCCGATGCCGGCCTCGGTCAGGATCCGGCGGCCCTCGGCCGCGTTGTTTCCATCCAGTCGCACCACGATCGGCCGCTGTACTGTCTCCGGGCGCTCCGCGAGCAGGCCGATCGCTGACACAATCCCGCTCGCGACGGCGTCACATGAAGTAATACCGCCGAACACGTTCACGAGGACTGAGCGGACCGAAGGGTCGGACAGCACGATGTCCAGGCCGTTGGCCATTACCTCGGCGGAGGCGCCGCCACCGATGTCGAGAAAGTTCGCTGGACGAATGCCACCAAACTGTTCGCCGGCGTACGCGACCACGTCAAGGGTGGACATGACGAGGCCGGCGCCGTTGCCGATGACGCCCACCTGACCGTCAAGCTTGACGTAGTTGAGGCGTCTGGCCTTAGCCCTGGCTTCGAGCGGATCGGCGGACTCCGGATCCGCGAACTGGTCATGGTCCTGTCGTGCCGACGCGTTGTCATCCAGGGTGACCTTCGCGTCCAGGGCCATAACCCTGCCATCACGTGTCAAGATCATGGGATTGATCTCGGCCAGCGTAGCGTCTTCGTCGGTGAACATCGCCCATAGCTTTTCTGCCAGGCCGGCCGCGCCCTCGCGCGCCTCCGGCGGCAGCCCGCCCGCGGCGACGATCTCCGCCGCCTTGGCGCTGTCGACCCCGCTCAGGGCGGACACCGGCACCCGGGCAACGGACTCAGGGCTGGACCGGGCTACCTCCTCGATCTCCATGCCACCCTGAGCGGAGCAAATGGACAAAAACGTGCGGTTGGCCCGATCGAGCAGGTAAGAGAAGTAGTACTCGGCGGCAATGTCGCTTGCTTCCTCGACGAGAACCTTGCGCACCGTGTGGCCCTTAATGTCCATGCCCAGGATCGCCGCTGCTTCTGCCGCCGCCTCAGCCGGGTCATTCGCCAGTTTCACACCGCCCGCCTTGCCCCGGCCTCCGACCTTGACCTGGGCCTTAACCACCACCCGCGGCACGCCCGCTGCCGCGAACTCGGCCGCGATCGCTCGCGCCTCCGCCGGGGTCTGCGCGACCCGGCCGGTAGGCACCGGTATCCCATACTCCGCGAAGAGTTCCTTCGCCTGGTGCTCGAACAGGTCCACTAGGGTCCGTCCTTGGCTCGGCTACGTATCCCGCGTCCCGGCGCGGAACATCCTGGCAGGCAGCCTAGCCGGGGGGGCGGTGTGCCGCCCCCCCCGGCCGCAACTGATTCTGCAGCGCCTCGGCTCGCCCTCCCCCTCGATGGTGCCCGCCCTCAGCCGCTACGGGGCCAGCCGCAGGTCACCGCAGGAAAATCAACACAGCTGCGGATCATGGTGCGTTCTGGGCTGGTGGCGATTCTGCGGCGTCGGCGAGGCGGAAACAATCATGAAGACGTGCTGGGCGCTGCTGTCAGGCATCAGCCGATGGCCGATCCGAGGCACCGTCAGGCAGAGGCCGCGGGAGGCACCGCCCCGGGACGAGCGCCGGGCGCGACCGTTTCTCCCGGCTCACCGAACGTGGCATAGACCCAATTCACTATCTCGTGGGTGGAGGCGCCCGGGGTGAAAACCCGTGCGACACCCAAACGCTCAAGCTCGGAAATGTCCGCATCTGGCACGATGCCGCCCAGGAAGACAGTGATATCGCCCGCGTCATGTTCGGCGAGCAGTTCGAGGACCCGGGCACAGAGGGTCATGTGCGCGCCGGACAGGATGGATAGGCCGATGCCATCCGCATCCTCCTGCACCGCGGCCTCCACGACCTGCTCAGGCGTCTGGTGCAGGCCGGTGTATATCACCTCGACGCCCGCGTCTCGCAGCGCCCGCGCGACGACTTTCGCGCCACGGTCGTGCCCGTCCAGGCCGACCTTAGCGACCACGACGCGGATGCTTGCCATCGCTTCCTCCCACCCAAGTGGATCGTGCCCTGCGGGGGAGCGTAACCGGCCGTGGCCGCCTTGCGGCAAGGGGACGCGGCGTGGAAGGCACCACGGGACGCATATGGAACGAGGTGACTATTGGGCGGGAAGGGCGCCGACAGAGCCGCCAACGCGGCAGTTAAGTCAGACCTCAGGGATCGACAACGTGGTCGCCCTTCCCGCGTAAGTCAGCATGTCGCGGTTTTCTGCCACCGGTCAAGTCGCGCCGCTAGGGCGTAGTCCCGTGGATCTTCGGCGGCCGCCGTCGGCGCGGAAGGGCCGCCGGCCTTCTGCCGCGCGGCAGCTACAACTTCTCCATCGGGGCGTAACGCAGGATCAGGTGCTTCACCCCGTCATCGCCGCCGAAGTCGATCTTCGCTTCTGCGCGCTCCCCCACGCCGCCAACGCTCACTACCCGGCCGAGCCCGAACTTGTCGTGGGTGACCCGGTCGCCTGGCACGAGCAAGGGGACCTCCCTGTTCCCTGTGACCCGCACACCGGGGCGCCTCGCCAGCTGCTCGCTGGCAGGCGCCACGGTCATGGAGGCCTCGCTGCGGCGCCAGCCGACGAGCCCAGCCGGAATCTCGGCCAGGAATCGCGACGGCGAGTGGGCCGACGGACGCCCCCACCAGGTGCGCAGCGCCGTGCGAGTCAGATAGAGGCGCTCGGAGGCCCGGGTAATCCCGACGTAGGCGAGCCGCCGCTCCTCCTCCAGCGCCCTCGTGTCTCCCAGGAGCGACCGCTGGTGCGGGAACACGCCCTCTTCCATCCCGGTGAGGAACACGACAGGAAACTCCAGGCCCTTCGCGGTATGCAGGGTCATCAAGGTCACCAAACCGCCGTGATCTTCCCCCTCGGGGATCTGATCGGCGTCCGCGACCAGGGAGACCTGCTCGAGGAAATCCACCAGCGTCCCGTCGGGATTGGCGCCCTCGAACTCGCGTGCCACGGTGACAAGCTGCGAGAGGTTCTCGATCCGGCTCTCGTCCTGCGGGTCCTCGGAATCGGTCAGCTCGGCCAGGTAACCGGAACGGTCGAGCACCGCCTCGGCGATCTGTGCGGGCGCCATGCCCGCATCAACGAGCGCCCGCAAACCGTTGATCAGCTCGTTGAAATCAGCGATCGAATGGGCAGAACGCGCGGCGAGTGCGGGCACCTCGTCGGGCCTGGCAAGGGCCGCGGGGAAGGTGATCCGCTCGCGCTGCGCGAACGCCGCCACGCAGGCCTCGGCACGGTCGCCGATGCCGCGCCGTGGCACGTTCAGGATGCGGCGCAGCGACACCAGGTCCTCGGGATTGGCCAACAGCCTGAGATAGGCGAGCAGATCACGCACCTCGCGACGTTCGTAGAATCGCACGCCGCCGATAACACGGTAAGGCAGCCCGGTGCGGATGAAGATCTCCTCGAAGACACGGGACTGCGCATTGGTGCGGTAGAAGACGGCCACCTGGCCGGGTTTCGCTTCGCCTTCGTCCGCAAGCCTGTCCACCTCGGCGGCGACGAAAGCAGCCTCGTCGTGCTCGTTGTCCGCGACATAACCGGTGATGAGCGGCCCTGCGCCCTGATCGGACCAGAGGTTCTTCGGCTTGCGGCCGGCATTGCGCGACACCAGCGCGTTGGCCGCGGAGAGGATGTTCTGGGTGGACCTGTAGTTCTGTTCGAGCAGGATGACCTTCGCATCGGGGAAGTCCTGCTCGAACTCCTCGATGTTGCGGATCGTGGCGCCGCGGAAAGCGTAGATGGACTGGTCGGCGTCACCCACCACGCACAGCTCAGCCGGATCGTCGTGGGCGCTGCCGCCCACAAGTTCGCGCACAAGCTCATACTGGGCGTGGTTGGTGTCCTGGTACTCGTCGACGAGAATGTGCCTGAACCGGCGCCGGTAGTGCTCGGCCACCTCGGGGAAGGCCTGCAGCAGGCATACCGTCACCATGATCAGGTCGTCGAAGTCCATTGCCCCGGACTCCACGAGCCGGCGCTGGTACGCCGTGTAGGCCTCCGCGAGCGCCGTCTCCTTGTGCGTGTTGGCGCGGCTGGCGAACGTCTCGTAGTCGACAAGCTCGTTCTTCAGGTTGGACACCTGAGCGAGCATCGCCTTGGGCGCGAACCACTTCGGGTCGAGGTCGAGTTCCCTGCAGACCAGTCCCATCAGCCGCTGCGAGTCCGCCTGGTCGTAGATGGAGAAGCTGGACGGATAGCCGAAACGCCTGGCCTCACGGCGCAGGATGCGGACACAGGCCGAGTGGAAGGTCATCACCCACATCGCCCTTGCCCTGGCGCCGACGAGAGAGCCGACTCGGCTGGCCATCTCGCCTGCAGCCTTGTTCGTGAAGGTGATCGCCAGGATCTCGGCAGGCCTGACGTGGCGCTCCGCGAGCAAGTATGCGATCCGGTAGGTGAGCACGCGGGTCTTACCCGAGCCCGCGCCGGCCACGATGAGCAGGGGCGAGCGCTCATGCACAACGGCCGCACGCTGCTGCGGATTGAGGCCGTCGAGTAGGGATTCTGCCGCCACGGTGGACACGTGCCAAGCGTAGGCGGTGGCGCCGACATGTCGCGGCAAGCCAGGCGCAGCCGGACCGGCAGAACCGATCCCCAGACGCCTCAGCAGGGAAACCGCGGTCTCATAAAATGACGAGGTGATGACCGATTCCGAGGTGCGCAGAATACTGATCATCGTCGCCCACCCCGACGACATCGACTTCGGCGCGGCGGGCACGGTCGCCGCGTGGACCGATGCCGGTATCGAGGTCACCTACTGCTTGGTCACCCAAGGTGACGCCGGCGGCTACGACGAGACGGTCGATCGCGCGGCAATGGCATCCCTGCGGCGCGGCGAGCAGATGGTGGCCGCCAAGCACGTGGGAGTAGACGACGTGCGGTTCCTTGGATATCCGGACGGCCGCGTCGAGGCCACGCTTGGCCTCCGCAAGGATCTTGCCCGGGTGATCAGGCAGGTGCGGCCGCAGCGGCTGATGTGCCCGACGCCCGAGCGCAACTACCGGCGGATCGGCCCGAGTCACCCGGACCATCGCGCGGTCGGCGCGGCGGCGCTGGACGCGGTCTACCCGGACGCGCGTAACCCGTTCGCGTTCCCCGAACTGACCGCCGACGAAGGGCTCGACGCCTGGACGGTGAGCGAGGTGTGGCTCATGGGCGGGCCCTCACCCGACCGCTACGTCGACGTGACGGACACGTTCGGAAGAAAGGTCGCCGCGCTGCGGGCGCACGAGAGCCAGACTGGCCACATGGACGGGCTCGAGGATCGCCTTCGCGGCTGGCTGACGAGCAACGCGGCGCAAGCGGGCCTGCCCGAGGGCCGGCTGGCCGAGGCGTTCCAGGTACTTGAAACCGGCTGAGCGGTCACCTTGGTCGCGCTTGTCCTCCTCGCCGTGTCGGTCGGGCTGTCCAACTTCGCCGGAGCGATCGGAATCGGTGTGCCCGGAACCGATGCGAGCATCCGATGGCGGGTGGCTGTGGTCTTCGGCGCCTTCGAGGCCGGCATGCCGATCGTGGGACTGGCGGTCGGCCACCACCTCACGGCCAGGCTCGGGGGTGTGACCCGCTGGGCTGGCGCGGCGCTGCTGATCGGGGTGGGCTGCTACGCACTAGTTGACGTGCTGCGCAGCCGAGACTCATGGTGCGGCCCGAATCCCAGTGGCGACTCCGGCGGACGCCACCACGCCACCCAGGTCGGCGACGGGCCGTGCGACGCACCGAAACGGGACCGCCACGCTGACGTGACAGGCCAGGTCCCGAGGCGCACCTCGCGGCTGCTGCTGGTGGGGCTGGCGCTGAGCATCGACAACCTCGCGGTCGGCTTCGCCCTCGGCGCCCTCGGCACCGGAGCGGCGGGCATCCTTGTGTCCGCCCTGGTCATCGGCGGAGTGAGCGTGCTGATGTCGCTGGTAGGCCTCGAATTGGGCGCCCGGATCGGAGCCGCGGCCGGGCGAAAGAGCGAGCTTTTCGGCGCGATGATCCTCATCACGGTCGCGGCGGGAATCGGGATGGGCGTCATCTGACGCACGCAGCACCTGTTAACCCTCATGACCTCGGCCAACAGTTGCACAGGGGGCTGGTGTGGCTGTTGCGGCGCCTAAGTTACGAGTAAGGCACTGACCCCGCGGAGCGGTCGCGCACGTTGTACCTGGGAAGAATCCGCGACATCGTGATTCTGGACCATCCGGCGATGGCCGCGAAGGCGACGACATCACCGGGCGTGTCCGGATCAAGGTCGGCCCGATCGTGCTGACGTACGCGGGCCGCGCCAGGTTCGTGGACCGCGACGGCGACGCGCACACGGTCACCCTCGAGGCGTCAGGCAAGGAATCGCGCGGCACCGGCACCGCGTCGGCTACGGTGCACGCCGCATCGTACGGCGAGAACGGGCAGGCTGGCCGGAACGAGCAGCCTGGCGCGCAGACCAGGGTCACCATGAGCACGACGCTGAACGTGACCGGCAGGCCCGCCCAGATGGGCCGTGGCGTGCTCGCCGACGTGGGCGGCAAGCTCGTCGAGCGATTCGCGACCAACCTGAGTGAGCTTCCGTCCGCGGATACCACCCAGGGCGACGCGCCACACGACAACGCGGCGCACGAGCAGACGGCGGCGGCCCAGCCGCCCACAGCCCAGCCGCCCACAGCCCAGCCGACAGCAGGCCCGGCAGCTAGCCATACTGCTGCCCAAGGCGGCAACGTCGCGGCGGCCGCTCAGGGCGCGCCCACTAGCCCCGCCACCTCCGGCAGCCCCGCCACCCCCGGCAGCCCCGCCACCCCCGGCAGCCTCGCCACTTCGGACAGGTCCGCGCCCGCCGCATCCACCTCACCGAGCGGGTCCACTTCGGCCGCATCCACGCCATCGGGAGTATCCGCACCGGCAGGCACCGCGCTGGCGCGCAAGAAGGAAGGCGAAACGCTCGACCTGCTCGGCGTCGCGGCCGGGCCGGTGGCCAGGCGCGCCATCCCCGCGCTCGGCGTTATGCTCGCGGCGATCCTCGTCCTGCTGTCGCTCAGGCGCACGAAGCGCAAGAACAGTCCGTGAGCTTCCGTCGGCAGGCGGTCCGCTAGAGGCGCACCGAGCATGAGGCTGCTGACCCGCGGGCCTGATCGGGCCGATGCCGGCCACCTGCTTGCCGCGCAAGGTGAGTGAACAGGGTGTAGCCGCCGGCCTCGGCCACCCGTGGCAGCGCCAGCGCGGGCCATAGAAGAAATCGGCAAGTACCACCCCAAGCTGGAGCCGTAGCTCATTGAGATCGACTCCGAGCGCGCGCAGTACTGGCTGTCGGTCGGAGCGCAGCCGACCGATCCGGTTCGCAGCATCCTCAAGATCACCGGGGATTGGCAGCGGTTCCACGGTGAGGACGGTGCGGAGGGCACGCTGAAGATCGCGTCACCAGGGGCGGACAAAAACTGCGGTCTCACTTGCCCGCATGTGCCACCGCGACGGCCCCGCGTCCACCGTCTCGCTTACGCCGTGACGAGAACAATTCCTAGGGCGGCGAGCACCAGCCCCGCCCGCTGCACGGCGCGCATCCGCTCACCGAGCACCGCCCTGGCCAGCAGCACCGTCATCGCCGGGTACAGCGAGGTGATCACCACGGCCAGGCTGAACAGCCCATGCCTGGTGGCAAGCACGTAAAAGATATTGGCCGCCGCGTCAAGGATCCCGGCGCCGAGCGCCGTCAGCACCGCGGCCCGGTCCGTTCGCCACCGAAGCACCCTCGCCCGCTTCAAAACGACCGCGGCGAGCACCGCCACGGCGCCCGCGCCGCGCGCTGCGACGAGTGGCCACAGGTCACCCCAGCCGCTGGCGCCGTGCCCTGCGTTCCGCAAAAATACGAAGAACAGCCCGAACGCCGCCCCGGCCGCGACACCGTACAGCAGGCCGCGCCGCGCGGGTGGTTGGGTGCCGCGGGCGCCTGGCGGACTGACTGAGCCAACCGAGCCGACCGTCATGGCTGAGCTTGCCGGCCCGGCAGAGCCTGCCGGGCAGCCTGCCGAACCAGGAGAGCAAGCGCCGGAAAGCGCACTATCGTCGCCGACGCTGGCCGCCATGTTCGGCGCGGCACGCTCGCGCAGCCACGCAGTGCCCCACACGAACATCCGCATTCGCTCAGCGCGGTGGGTACCGCGTGAGCCGTTAGGGTCCATGCTGACCAGCACGATCGCGGCGAGGCACGCTGTGGCGCCGCTGAGCACCGCCGGCCCGGGGCGCTCGCCCGCCAGGCCGGCGACGCCCACCGGCAGGAGCGTCGCCACCAGCGCGGAGACAGGCGCGACGACACTCATCGGGCCTACCGCGAGGCCGACGTAGAACGCGATCAGGCCGAGGCCTCCAACGGCGCCGCCCGCGGCGCCCCAGGCCAGCGCCGAAGGGGCCGGCGACGCGCCGCCAGCAAGCAGCGCTGCCACGAGCATCAGCGCGACCCCGGCCGGCGCGCTCACCGTGAGCAAAGCGAGGACCGGCGCGCGCCTCGACCCCGCACCACCGAGGAAGTCAGCGGTTCCATACAGGCAGGCAGCCACGAGTGCCAAGATCGTGAGCATGCGGCACCACCTCCTCGGCGCACCCGGCGCGGGCGAGTGAGGACACCCATCGCAGTCAGGAAATTGATATAATATGGTCATTATAATGACCGAAACGCCAGGGCGGAACTTGATAACGACGATCTGACGGAGCGTTCCCGGAGATGACAGATCAGGAGGCCGTTGCGGGCGCCGTCGCCCGCACGGTCCGGGCGCTGCGCGCGGGCCACGGCTGGTCACTTGACAAGCTCGCCGCAAGGTCCGGGGTGAGCAAGGGCGTGCTCGTCGCCCTCGAGCAGGGCAAATCAAACCCGAACCTGTCCACCCTGGTGCGGATCAGCGACACGTTCGGGGTGCCCGTGACTCGCCTGCTCGAGGCCGCCGCAGAACAACGGGTTCGCGTCTCTAGCCGCGCAGCGGTGCTCTGGCGCGGCCCGTCAGGTGGCAGCGGCACGCTGATCGCGGCCACCGACGCACCGTGGGCGGCCGAACTATGGCGGTGGGAGCTAGCCGAGGGCGAGAGCTACCGCGGGACCGAGCACCCCGCCACCACCAGGGAGCTTGTCGCGGTGGAAGAAGGCACGCTCACCCTGACCGTGGCCGGCGTCCGGCACGAGGTCACGGCCGGGCGATCCGCCCAGTTCCCAGGCGGCTGCACGCACACGTACGCGAACGAACAGCCGCAACGGCTGCGGATGACGATGGTCGTCGTGGTCCCACCGGCCGACCACCGTACCTAGGAGCGGCGGAGCTGCTTATCAGTGCCCGGCGAGGGAGGCAAGCTCGAAGACGAACCGGGCCGCGTCCACCGTGCCAATGCCGGACGCGAGGTCATAGCCGGCCCGGGCGGCGAACCCGTGCACGGTCTGCAACTTGCCGCCCTGAGAGAACGAGACTGTGTTGCTGCCGCGCGTGACATCCACGATGCCGGGGGCGCGCAGCGCCGACAGCCGGTACAGCGCCGGATTGATCACACCGAGCCCGTGATGCGCCACCTGGTCGGCGAGCGCGACGACACCGGCGAACAGCGGTGTCGCCTCGCTCGTGCCACAGGTCGGGTACCAGCCCGCGGGCTGGCCCGCGAAGCTCTGGTAGATGTCGACCCCCCCGCTGCAGGCGCCGCTCATCGAGATGTCGGGCACGCCGCGATGGCTGCCGACGATATCCCGCACCGGGTTCTGGTAACCGGGGCGGGCGAAGAAGACCGACTTACCACCGCCGCTTGCCATCGGGTTCGGGCCGTTACCACCGTCGATGAACTGGTTCGTGGCCACCGTGTAGGTGTCGTTCCAGACGCTGTCGGGCGCGGTACGGTCACCGCGGGCGTTCAGGTGCAACTGGGTGGCACCGACGCCGGTGACCAGCGGGTCGCTGTCCGGCCACGACGTCACCGGGTACCGGTAGTACGTCGACTGGTCGAACTTCACATCCGCCGCGCCACTGTCGCCTGCGGCGGCGAGCACGGTCACGCCCTTGCGTGCCGCGTCGGTATAGGCGCCACGCAGGGCGAGCAGCGAGGCCTGGGACGGGAAGGTCTCCTCGGTAGCGCTGAAGCTCTGGCTGATCACGCCACCCAGGTGATGGTTGATCACGTACTTCTCCGCGGTGACGATCTGCGGGAAGCCGACCGTCCCCTCCGTCTCCGAAACCGGGGTCTCCACCAGCAGGATCCTGGCGTGCGGGGCCATTGTGTGGGCCCACTCGACGTCAAGGGTGGTCTCACCGGCCCAGCCGACCATGCCGGAGTTGTTCGGATCGTAGGCCGGGACCTTTCCCGCGGGCTGGATGGCTAGCAGCGACGGCGGCGCGGGCAGATGAAGGGCCTTGTCGAAGACCGCCAGGTCGTGCGCGACCGTCGGGGACCCGAACGAGTCGACGATGACGATCGTCTGCCCACGGCCGTCGATCCCTGTGCTCAACAGGGGCCCCAGGTTATAGGCGCGCCGGATCTGCGCGGGTTCGTAACAAGCGATCTTGTAGTGCTGCACGCAGTATGCCGTCGTCGGCGGGGCGTCGGAGGCGCCGCCCGCATGCACGGCGCCCGGCTGCACGACGATGGTGGGTGAGGCCGTCGCGACCGCGGTCGCCGCGGCGCCGCCGATGGCGGTACTGCCCACGGTGGCGACAGCGATGCCGAATGAACTGACCGCTGCCACCACGAGACGGGAAATGCGCATGTATCCCCCGGGAGTCTCGATGTGTGCGGCGCGACCCCGCGCCGCACGGGCCGACGCTAACACCCGGCCAGCACCTTTGCCAGCAAGCGAGGGGGAAATGCGCCTGATGCGCCGACTTTGCCGATTCACGGCCAGACCTGGCGCCAGCTGCCGGTATCGGGGCGGAGGCCGTTCAGGTCGGCGTTGTTGCGTCGGGCGCCAATCTCGCCACCGGATGCACCTGCAAATACGTCAACGCCGACCCCGGCTCCCCTGCGTTCCGCTACGTCCGCAGTGAACTGCAGGACCAGCTAACGCGGCCGGTGTGGGGCTGGGACACCGGACGCGCTGCCTGACCGCGGTCACTCCCACTCGATGGTGCCAGGCGGCTTGCTCGTGACATCGAGCACGACGCGATTGATCTCGGGGACCTCGTTGGTGATCCGGGTGGAGATCCTGGCGACAACGGCGGCAGACAACCGCGCCCAGTCTGCCGTCATCGCGTCCTCGCTCGTTACCGGCCGCAGGACCACCGGATGCCCGTACGTGCGGCCGTCTCCCTGCACGCCTACCGACCTGACCTGGGCAAGCAGCACAACGGGGCACTGCCAGATCGCCCTGTCCAGCCCGGCGCGGGTGAGCTCTTCCCTGGTGATCGCGTCTGCCGCACGCAGCACCCGCAGCCTGTCCGCGGTGACCTCACCGACCACGCGGATCGCCAGCCCCGGCCCCGGGAACGGCTGGCGCCAGACGATCTCGGGGGGCAGCCCGAGCTCCTCGCCGACCCTGCGGACCTCGTCCTTGAACAGCAGGCGCAGCGGCTCCACCAGGCGGAACTGCAGGTCCTCTGGCAGGCCCCCGACGTTGTGATGGGACTTGATGCTTGCCGCTCCCGCACCTCCGCCTGATTCCACCACGTCCGGGTAGAGCGTGCCCTGCACGAGATAGTCCACGCAGGCACCGTCCGCGCCCGCGGCGGCGACAATCTCACGGGCCGCCTGCTCGAAGACCCGGATGAACTCCCGGCCGATGATCTTTCTCTTCTGTTCGGGGTCCGTCACGCCCGCGAGCGCGTCGAGGAACTGGCCCGCCGCCTCCACCACCTTGAGGTCGACGCCGGTCGCGGCCACGAAATCCTTCTCTACCTGCTCCGCCTCACCCTTCCTCAGCAGGCCATGGTCGACGAACACACAGGTCAGCTGGGAGCCGACGGCGCGCTGAACCAGCGCGGCGGCGACCGCGGAGTCCACGCCACCGGACAGGCCGCAGATCACCCGGCCGCCTCCGACCTGCGCCTTGATCTGCTCAATCTGTTCCCCGACGATGTTCAGCATCGTCCAGGTGGGCCGGCACCCGGCCGCCTCGAGGAAGTGGCGCACGATGGGCCGGCCGTGCTCGGAGTGCAGCACCTCCGGGTGGAACTGCACACCGTAGAGGCGGCGGGCGCGATCCTCCATCGCGGCGACAGGCGCCTGCGGGCTGTGGGCGGTGACCACGAATCCCGGCGGCGCCGCCGTGCATGAGTCGCCATGTGACATCCACACCTGCTGGCGGGCTGGAAGGCCGGCGAAAAGATCGCCCTCGGCCGCCGCGGTACCCACCTCGAGCACCGTGCCGCCATACTCGCCGGTCCCGGTCCTTGCGACCGTACCGCCGAGCCCGGCCGCCATGAGCTGAAAGCCGTAACAGATGCCGAGCACGGGCACGCCTGCCTCGAACAAGCCGGGGTCGCCTGGTGCCGCTGGCGGCGCGGGCGGCGCGCCATCGGCGTACACGGACGCCGGGCCACCGGAAAGGATGATCGCCTTCGGTTCGCGGGCCAGCATCTGCTCGACCGGCATAGTGTGCGGGACGATCTCTGAGTAGACGTGGCACTCACGTACCCTGCGGGCGATCAGCTGGGCGTACTGGGCGCCGAAGTCCACCACGAGGACGGTGTCGAAGTCACCAGCGGCGTGCACGCGACCGCCTCTCCATCAGGCCTGCTGAGGCGGCCAGTCTACGAGGCAAGGGCCACGAGCCTCGCCAGACCGGCGGCGCGCCGCGCCCGGCGCCCAGGCGCGCCCGCTGGGCAGCGATGCGGATGCCCGGGCAGGGTCATCGCGCTCCCGCCCGCGCGGCGGGGTGCGCGCGGGCCGGATGCGCGTGCGCCGGATACGCGGGCGCGCCGAAGGGTCAGCGTATGTGCAGCGCCTTCATGAGCTTGAGCGAGCGGCTGAGCATGCCCGCGTACGCCTCGCGGCTCATGCCGAGCACAGGATCGAATCCGAGCACGTGCTGGCTGGCGACAGTCTGCGCGTCGGTGTACTTGAGCAGGCCCTCCGCGCCATGCCTGCGGCCGACGCCCGACTCCTTCATGCCGCCCATGGGCGCGGCGTACGACGCCCAGGTGGAGGCGTATCCCTCGTTGATGTTTACCGTGCCTGCCTGAATCCGCGCTGCGACCCGGCGGCCCCGGGCGACGTCCCGCGTCCACACGCTGGCGTTCAGGCCGTAGGACGTGTCGTTGGCGCGCTCGATCGCTTCCTCCTCGTCGTGCACGCGGTAAACCGACACGACGGGCCCGAACGTCTCGTCGCGGCACACCTCCATGTTCTCTTTCACGTCGGCCAGCACGGTCGGCTCGTAGAAGAACGGCCCGAGATCAGGCCGAGCCCGTCCGCCGGCAAGTACCCGCGCGCCCTTCGCCGTCGCCTCCTGCACGTGCCGCGCCACCGTGTCGAGCTGGCGCTGGGAGGTGAGCGAGCCCATGTCGGCCGACCAGTCGAGGCCCGGGCCGAGGCGCATGCGCTTCACCAGCTGGACGAAGCGCTCCAAGAAGGCGTCGTAGATCTTCGCGCCCACGTACAGCCGTTCCGCGGAGATGCACAATTGCCCAGCGTTCGCGAAGCATGCCCGGACGGCTCCGGCCGCGGCACCGCGAGGGTCGGCGTCGTCGAGCACGAGCATGGGGTTCTTTCCGCCAAGCTCCATCGAGTAGCCGATCAGCCGGCCTGCGGCCTGCTCCGCGATCATCCGGCCGCGCCTGGTCGAGCCCGTGAACGCCACGTAGTCGGCGTGCTCCACCAGCGGGTCGCCGACAGCGGCCCCGCGACCGAGCACCACCTGCCACAGGCCGGCCGGCAGGCCGGCCTCCTCCAAAAGGTCCACGGCCCACAGCACGGTAAGTGCGGTCTGCGTATCCGGCTTGGCCACCACCGCGTTGCCGGCGAGCAGGGCGGGGATCGCGTCGGTCACGCCCAGCGAGAGCGGATAGTTCCACGGTGTGATGAGCCCCGCGACGCCCTTGGGATGCCGCCGCTCGGTCACCCTGGTGGCTACGGGCAGGGCGCCAGCGCGCCGCCGCGGGCGAAGCAGGTCCGCTGCGTGCCTCGCGTAGTAGAGCGAGCAGCCGGCAACGTCGATGACCTCTTCGAACGCGGCCCAGCGGGCCTTGCCGGTTTCCAGTTGCAGGATGTCCAGGATCTCCCGCTTCCGTCCGAGTATCAGGTCGTGCAGCCGCAGGAACGGCCGCGCCCGCTCGCTCGGGGGAACGCGCGCCCAGCTGCGCTGTGCTTCGCGCGCCGCCTCGTACGCGGCGGCCACGTCGTCAGGCGACGACACCGGCAGCTTCGCCAGCGGCTCGCCGGTGAAGGGGGCGATTGTGGTGACTGCTCCGCTGTGGCCGACCACCCGGGACGTCAGGCGCGCGGCCAATGCGCTATCTATGGTGGCGCCCGCTCGCGCGGGAGCTGTGTCCGTGCTCATATTTTTGAGCCTAGAACCCTATTCACGGCTTGGCTACCGATAGGTAACCAGATGTGCCGGCATTCGCGGCAAGCGGCGGGCATACGCCGCCACCTACGATGGAGATCGGTCGGCGCGCGCCACTGGCGCCGCATCATCATCACGGACGCCACCACGGACGCCACCACCGACGGCGACGCGCACGCCACGACGGACGCCGAACGGACAAGACGCCGGCAAAGAGAAGGGGCCAGACGTGAAGGCTGCGAGCTACGACCGGACGGGGCCCGCTCGCGAAGTCCTGCGGGTGACCGAGGTCGACCGCCCTGAGCCTGGGCAGGGCCAGGTGCGGGTCCGGCTGCGGGTGTCCGGCGCCAACCCGACGGACTGGAAGGCACGTAGCGGCGCCACCCCGCGGCCGATCGACGTATTCCAGATTCCGCATCTCGACGGTGCAGGTGAGATCGACGTGGTTGGCCCCGGCGTGGACCCTGGGCGGGTCGGCCAGCGGGTGTGGGTGTGGATGGCCGCGTTCGGCCAGCGTTGGGGTACGGCGGCACAATGGACTGTGGTACCGGCGGAACAGGCGGTGGCACTGCCGGACGGGGCCTCGCTGGATCTGGGCGCAAGTCTCGGCGTACCCGCGATGACCGCCTGCCACTGCTTGCTCGCGGGCGGCGCAGTGCGCGGCAAGGCCGTGCTTGTGGCCGGTGGCGCGGGCGCAGTCGGGCACTTCGCCATCGAACTCGCCAAGCACTCGGGTGCCAGGGTGCTTGGCACCGTCAGCGGTCCGCAGAAGGCGGAGCTGGCCGCGAAGGCCGGCGCTGATCAAGTGGTGAACTACCGCGATAGCGACGCCGTCGAGCAGGTCCGCTCGTTTTCCGAGCGCTTCGACCGCGTCGTCGAGGTCGCGCTCGGCGCGAACCTGAACCTCGATCTCGCGGTGGCAGGTCCTGAGACGGTGGTCGTCACTTATGCGGCCGAGGCGAGTGATCCAACGCTCCCGGTCCGCGCCTGCATGACGGCGAATGTGACGCTGCGATTCGTGCTGCTGTTCGGAGTTCCCCGGCATACCCTCGTCGAACTGGCGCAGCACGTGGCCGCCGCGCTCGCGGCGGGGGCGCTGACCGAACTGCCTGTGCACAGGTTCCCGCTCGAGGAGATCGTCGCTGCCCATGAGACCCTCGAGGCGGGCGTGGTCGGCAAGGTGCTCATCGACATTCCCTGACCTCCACCGCAGCCCCGGCCGGCCACGGGCCTCGGCTCATGATCCGATTCGGGTTAACCCCGGATCAACCCGCGTGCCCTACTTGCAGGAAATTCAACCCGGTATCAGATCACGGTCTCAAGGGCTTACCGGCCTTTTACCCCTGCGGCGCGAGGACCACCTCGACGCGTTGGAACTCCTTCAGGTCCGAGTACCCGGCGGTAGCCATCGTCCGGCGCAGCGCGCCCATCAGGTTCATCGAGCCGTCCGGCATCGTCGAGGCGCCATGCAAGATCTGCTCGATGCTGCCGATCGTTCCGACGCGCACGCGGGCACCGCGGGGCAACTCCAGATGATGGGCCTCACTGCCCCAGTGATAACCACGGCCGGGCGCCTCAGACGCGCGGGCGAGCGGCGAGCCCACCATAACCGCGTCGGCGCCGCAGGCAAGCGCCTTCGCGATGTCACCGCTGCGGGTCATCCCGCTGTCGGCGATCACATGCACATACCTGCCGCCCGACTCATCGAGGTACTCGCGGCGGGCAGCGGCGACATCCGCGATCGCTGTCGCCGTGGGCACCGCCACGCCGAGCACGGCACGCGTGGTATGGCCAGAACCGCCCCCGAACCCGACAAGCACGCCGGCCGCGCCGGTGCGCATCAGGTGCAGCGCCGCTGTGTAGGTGGCGCAGCCGCCCACGATCACCGGCACGTCGAGTTCGTAGATGAACTGCTTGAGGTTCAGCGGCTCGGCCCGCCCTGACACATGCTCAGCGGAGACGGTGGTACCGCGGATGACGAATATGTCCACGCCGGCATCAATGACTGCCTTGTGGTACTGGACCGTGTGCTGCGGCGAAAGACGGGCAGCAGTGGTCACCCCCGACCTACGGATCTGCTCGATCCTGCGGCCAATCAGATCTTCCTTGATCGGTGCTGCGTAGATCTTCTGCAGCCTGCTGGTGGCGGCCGCGTCCTCGAGCGAGGCCACCTCCGCGAGCAGCGGCTCCGGATTCTCGTACCGGGTCCACAAGCCCTCGAGGTCGAGCACGGCGAGCCCGCCGAGCCTGCCGATCTGGATCGCCGTCGCAGGTGACACCACGCTGTCCATCGGGCACACCACGAGCGGCATGTCGAACCGGTACGCATCGATCTGCCAGCTGATCGACACCTCCTCGGGGTCGCGGGTACGGCGCGATGGCACGATACCGATTTCGTCCAGTCCGTACCCTTGGCGGCCGATCTTCCCGCGCCCGATCTCCACCTGCGTCACTGTCTCCCACCAACCCCTTCCATTTCATTCCATCATCCCTGACGGCTGCCGCATGACGCGCCGGTCACGCCAATGACGCGGCGCGGTGGGAGGTCGGTGTGGCCGTACTGGCGCGGCGGGTGCGGCGGGTGGGTCCAGCCGGACGGCGCTGGGCCACTGGCGGGAACGCCGGCCCTGCCTGCCCGCAGGCCTTGGGGATCTTTGTCACCCCGAAGACTTGTACCTTGTCGCTCAACGTCGCGGCCCGCGCAGCCGTTAGGGATGGGGCTACCGACCCGTGTAGTTAGGCGCCTCGACCGTGAGCTGGATGTCGTGCGGGTGGCTCTCCTCGAGTCCCGCGGCGGTTATCTGGACGAACGCCGCCTCTTGCAGTTCGGCGATGGTAGCCGCGCCGCAGTATCCCATCGCGGCGCGCAGGCCGCCGATGAGCTGGTAGGCGACCGCGGCGAGCGGCCCGCGGTAGGGGACCTGGCCCTCCACCCCCTGCGGCACCAGCTTGTCCTCGCTCAGAACGTCGTCCTGGAAGTACCTGTCCTTCGAGTAGGACCGGTCCGCCGAACCGGCGCCCCGCCCGCGCATCGCGCCGAGCGATCCCATCCCCCGGTACAGCTTGTACTGCTTGCCGTTGATGAAGACGAGCTCGCCGGGGCTCTCCTCACAACCGGCGAGCAGGCTGCCGAGCATGACCGTGTCGGCGCCCGCGGCGATCGCCTTGGCAATGTCGCCCGAGTGCTGCAGCCCGCCATCTCCGATCAGCGGCACACCCGCCTGTCGGCATGCCCTCGCGGCCTCGAAGATCGCGGTCACCTGCGGGACCCCGACGCCGGCTACTACGCGGGTCGTACAGATCGACCCAGGTCCCACGCCCACCTTGACACCGTCGGCGCCTGCGTCGATCAGGGCCTGGGCCCCGGCCCGGGTGGCCACGTTGCCGCCGATCACGTCCACTCGGGTGTTGGCCTTGACCTGGCCCACCATCTCCAGGACCGCCGAGTGGTGGCCGTGGGCCGTATCCACCACCAGGAAGTCGGCACCCGCGTCGGCCAGGGCCTGCGCGCGACGTTTCGCGTCCTCGCCGACGCCGACCGCCGCACCGACGACGAGGCGGCCTGCCGGGTCCTTCGTGGCGCTCGGGAATTGTTCGCTCTTGGTGAAATCCTTGACGGTGATCAGGCCCCTCAACCGGCCCTGCTCGTCGACGAGGGGCAGCTTTTCCACCTTGTTCCGCTTCAGGAGGGTGAACGCCTCCTCCCTCGCCACCCCAACGTGGGCCGTGACAAGAGGCATGTGGGTCATGATGTCCGCGACTAGCCTGTCCAGGTTCTGCTCGAAACGGAAGTCCCTGTTGGTGACGATCCCGACGAGCGTGCCGTCCGCTGCCGTGACAGGAACTCCCGAAATCCGAAATCGCGCGCACAGCCGCTCGACGTCCGCCACGGTCGTGTCCGGGCTGCAGGTCACCGGATTCGTGATCATCCCGGCCTCGGACCGCTTGACCATGTCGACCTGCACCGCCTGCGCCTCGATGGGCAGGTTGCGGTGCAGTACCCCCGCACCTCCCTGGCGCGCCATCGCCACCGCCATCCTGGCCTCCGTGACCGTGTCCATGGCCGAGGAAACGAGCGGAACGCGCAACCTGATGCTGCGGGTGAGTCGGGCGGCGGTGTCCGCCTCGTTCGGCAGGACGGCGGAGTGCGCGGGCAGCAGCAAAACATCGTCGAAGGTCAGGCCCGGCGGGGCAAACTTGGCATCGTCGGTCATAACACCCTCCGATGGCAGCAATCCTGAAGGCAACGCGGGAACAGCACCCATGCTAGCGACCGCTACCGACTGCTGACCGGACTCGTGAGCCTGCCGGGGCAGGCCAGGAGAACCGCGGGAGACAATGTTTCGACGTCGGGATGTTGGCCACGGACCAGGAGCAGATGACAATCCCTGGACGCCCGCGCCGGCTCACCACGAGCTACTGCCGGATCCGGGGGCCAGCGATGGCCGCCGCCCCTCGGCAGGGGACCGGCTAGCCCGCGCGGTGGCCGGCGTGGCTGGCTGCTGTGCGGCGGGGTTCGGCTGCCCGGCGGGGTTCGGCTGCCCGGCGGGGTTCGGCTGGCCAGCGCGGTTCGGCTGCCCGGCAGGGTTCGGCCGCCCGGCGCGGTTCGGCTGCCCGGCGGGGTTCGCCTGCCCGGCGGGGTTCGGCCGCCCGGCGCGGTTCGGCCGCCCGGCGCGGTTCGCCTGCCCGGCGCGGTTCGCCTGCCAGGCGGGGTTCGCCTGCGTTGTGGCGAGACTCGCCTGCAGGCCGGTTTGGGCGGTCGGGTTTGCTGGTCCTATCGGGCGGATGGCCCGGCTATGGTGCTGCCCGCTGTGCCGCCCACCGGCCGACCTCGCCTGGCCGCCTGCCCCGGCCATCTGATTCGGCTGATGCCTCGCCTGTGCGCGCAGACCAGATCCTGCGGGGCGACGCCCTTGCTGACCGCCGGCCGAGTGCACCGCGATGGCGGGGGAGATACCAGTGCGGCCTTGAGATCGAGCGTCAGGGGGCTGCCCGTCGGCAGACGAGCGCGCTGACGCCGCGGTGCCTGGCTCACGCTGACCGCGTTCGCCCGCCTGCGGCGTCACGGTCGCCCGGTGCGCGAAGACCCGGTGCGCGAAGACCCGGTGCGGCAGGACGCCGTGCGGCAAGGCCCGGCGCGGCGAGATCAGGTGCGGCGAGACCCGGTACGGCGCAATTTGGCGCGGCGAGATCGGATCGCTCGTCGGGAGGCCACTGGTCGGCGCTGGGGTGGTGGGTCCACCAGCTATCGAGATGCCGCGAGTCACCGCGGTCTGCGGGTGGCTGCTCAGATCGCGGGGCGTGCCGCGGCCACTGCTCACCGGCGTCCGCCCTCCAGTCGCGGTCGCCCCGGACATCGTGACCAGCCAGGGAAGCCGGCCGTGTATCGCCGCTGCGGCCGCACCGGACACCACGACGGAAGCGGCGACTGTCATCGCCATGCCGTGACGCATCCCGGCGCGCCAGCAAGCGAGCATTATGCGGCCCGTTCCTGTGCCTGCAATGCCGGGACGCCGTCCCTTACCGCAGGCCGCGCGGATCTCACGGATGCGGTCATCGCCGCGACCGGCGCGATGGTGAGTGCTTGGCCAGGCGTGTTCATCGACGTCGGCGACAAGAGCGGCGAGCACACTGAGCGCTTCCCGGGTAGAAGGATGCGCAAGTAGTCGCGGCACGGCGCATGGTTCGCCCGCACCCGAACGATCTACGCTGCTGCCACCCTCCGTGCCACGTTGCGCCGCGCCGGGTTCGCCGCCACCGGGCTCGCTTGTAATGGGCTCGCTTGCGCTGCTTCCGGCTGTGCCGCGTCCGGCTGTGCCGCGTCCCGCTGTGCCGCGTCCCGCTGTGCCGCGTTCGCGAGCATTGGGTACGTTTGCAGTAGTTGAATGCGCTGCGGCTGGATCCCAGTCACCAGGCTGCCCGGCCGTGAACGCGTTCAGGAGCGCCTCGGTGCGACGTATCGCACCGAGGTCGGCGATTTCCTCGCCCGATTCACCCGATCGATGTTCCGGCCGCGAATCTCGGTCGCCGCTTCGCGACGACCGCGATGCTCCGCCGGGCGCAGCCGGGCCGCGCCCATTGGTCACGCAATCGACTCCTCGACGGCGAGCGCCCTCAGCCTGGCAAGAGCCCGATGCTGCGCTACCCGAACTGCCCCCGCTGACATACCGAGAACATTACCGGTCTCTTCCGCGGATAGGCCCGCGACTACGCGGAGCGTTAGTAATTCGCGCTGATGGTTGGGCAGCCGCGATAGCAGGGCGCGAGCGCGCTCCGCCTCGATGTACCTGACCACGGTTTCTTCCGGGCCAGGCCCTTCATCAGGCCCGTCAGGAAGGTCCTCGGTGGGTACCGCCAATCGGACGGCGCTGCGCAGCGCATCCGCCACCTTGTGCGCCGCGATGCCGAATACAAACGAAATGAATGGACGCCCCATGTCCCGGTATCTCGGCAGCGCGGAGAACACCGCGATGCAAACCTCCTGGGCGACATCGTCGGCGATGTGGTAATGACCGGCGACCCTGCCGAGCCGGGCCCGGCAGTATCGGACGATCATCGGCCGCAGGTGCTCAATCAACGACTCGATCGCATCCGGGTGCCCCTGCACGGCAAGGACGGTCAGATCCCTCAGCTCAATTTCGTCCGCAGGCGCCGACACGTCCAGAGCTTCCCCCCCGGCCCGGTCACCGACCGACTGGGCGGCGCGTCCCTCCGCCACCCCAGCATGATGCCCCGCACGGGGCCGGATATTGCCACTATCCGTGGCTACGTAATGGTCACAGTGATGTTGCACGCAACCGAAACCGCCATCTGCGATGAACAGGTTACCGAAAGTATCGATGGGTTTTCGGACTTCGTGGCCAGAAGTATGTGAACGGTATCGATTTGGTAAGTGTTTTCTAACTGCGATGGACAACCCCATTCACCCCGCTTCCCGAGTTGTGCCGTCACGCTAACCGTCCGGTGCCGGCCAGGTCCCCGAGAGCGTGAAAATACCGGCAGCCCGATGCCTATTACCCCACGCCAAGAGCCAAGAAACGACCGGCCCCGCCCCGCGAGATTGCGGGGCGGGGCCGTGCGATCTTGATCAGCAGCTGGCGACAGCAGGCACATGCCTGCGCGCAGCGCAGGAATGTCCGTGATCAGTACATGTGACCGCCTGGACCGTGGCTGTGGCCGTGACCCGCGGCGCCGTTCTCGCTCTCGTCCTCGGGCTTGTCCACGACGAGCACCTCGGTGGTGAGCAGCATGCCAGCAATGGATGCGGCGTTCTGCACGGCCGAGCGAGTTACCTTGACCGGGTCGATGACGCCCTGCGCGACCAGATCTCCGTACTCGCCGGTGGCTGCGTTGAAGCCATTTCCTGGGCCAAGTTCCCGCACCTTGGCGACAGCCACCGAGCCCTCGAAACCGGCGTTCAGTGCGATCCAGCGAGCCGGCTCGTCAAGCGCGCGCCGCACCACGTCTACGCCCGTCGCCTCGTCATCGACCTTGCCGAGGTCGCCCAGGGCGGTGGCGACATGTACCAGCGCACTCCCGCCACCAGCGACGATCCCTTCCTCGATGGCCGCACGGGTCGCGGAGATGGCGTCCTCGAGCCGGTGCTTCTTCTCCTTGAGCTCGACCTCGGTCGCCGCGCCTACCCGGACCACCGATACACCGCCGGAGAGCTTGGCCAAGCGCTCCTGCAGCTTCTCGCGGTCCCAGTCAGAATCGGTATTCTCGATCTCGTTACGGATCTGCCTGATCCGGTCCTGCACCGCGGTCTCATCGCCCGCGCCGTCCACGATCGTCGTGGTGTCCTTGTCGACGACGATCCTCCGTGCCCGGCCGAGCGCGTCGAGGTCGATGCTGTCGAGCTTGAGGCCAAGCTCCTCGCTCACGACCTGGCCGCCGGTGAGCACGGCTATGTCGCCGAGCATCGCCTTCCGCCGGTCGCCAAACCCAGGTGCCTTGACCGCCACAACCTGCAGCAGGCCACGGATCTTGTTCACCACCAGGGTGGACAAGGCCTCGCCCTCGACATCCTCGGCGATCACCAGCAGCGGCTTCTTGGTCTGCGCGATCTTTTCAAGCAGCGGAAGGAACTCCGTCATCGCGGAGACCTTTCCCGCCGTGATGAGGACGTAGCCATCCTCGAGGACGGCTTCCATCCGCTCCGGATCGGTCACGAAGTAAGGCGAGACGTAACCCTTGTCGAACTGCAGGCCCTCGGTGAACTCCAGCTCAAGGCCCATGGTCGGCGCTTCCTCGACGGTGATAACGCCATCCTTGCCGACCTTGGCGAACGCCTCCGCGATCAGCTCGCCGATCTTTGAGTCCTGCGCGGAAACCGTAGCCACATGGGCGATATCGTCCTGCTCGCCCACGTCACGCGCGCTTGCGAGCAACGTGTCGGAAACGGCAGTTGCCGCAGCGTCGATGCCCCGCTTGAGAGCCGCGGGATTCCCGCCAGCGGCCACCCTGCGCAGGCCTTGATGGACCATCGCCTGGGCCAAAACTGTAGCGGTCGTGGTGCCGTCGCCAGCCACGTCGTTCGTCTTGGTGGCGACCTCCTTGGCGAGCTGGGCGCCAAGGTTCTCATAGGGGTCGGTCAATTCCACCTCGCGCGCGACGGTGACACCGTCATTCGTGATGGTGGGAGCGCCCCACTTCTTGTCGATGACGACGTTGCGGCCGCGCGGGCCGAGCGTCACCTTGACGGTGTCCGCGAGGTGGTCCACGCCGCGCTCAAGAGCGCGCCTGGCATCCTCGTCGAACTCCAGTATTTTCGCCATGAAAACCCCAAATTGCAGTGGGTTAGTGTTCTTGTGTGGGTCAGTCTTGCTGGGTCAGCCTGGGTTGGCCGCTTATTGGGTTGGCCGCTTATTGGGTTGGCCGCTTACGCTTACTGGGTTCGCGGTAGTCAGTTTCCCGCGCTGATCATCTTCCCGCGGTGGCCAAATGTTCCGCGGTGACCGCTGTTCCTGCAGTGACCGCTGTTCCTGCAGTGACCGACCCCCACCCAAGGCTGTTCGTGCCTTTGTCGGCGACATTGGGCCGACAGCGTGCCGACGTCCTTGCCTGGACACTGTGCAGCGTGACGGCGTGACTGGCCGGGCCCGGCACGACTACTGCCTTACATGGGGCCGCTCAGGACACTGCCCAAAATGCCGATACTGCCTTGCACGCGGATACTGCCTTACATTCGACCGCACCGGACACCGGGCCCAGAGCCACCATAAGACGTACCAGGAGCCTTTGAGGGTCCGGACCAGTCCGGGACGGCGCCCGTGGCGGGCGCGTGCGCGCCCGCCACGGGCGCCGTCCTCGCGCTCCGGCTTACTTGTCGATGGTGGCGAGCACGTCGCGGGCCGAGAGCACCAGGTACTCTTCCCCGCTGTACTTCACCTCGGTGCCGCCGTACTTGCTGTACAGCACGATGTCACCGACCTTGACGTCGAGAGGGACCCGCTTCGTGCCGGCTTCATCCCAGCGCCCCGGGCCCACCGCGAGGACTTCACCCTCCTGCGGCTTCTCCTTGGCGGTGTCCGGGATGACCAGGCCCGACGCTGTGGTCTGCTCGGCCTCAAGCGGCCGTACCACAATACGATCCTCGAGCGGCTTAAGAACTACTTTGGTGGCGGTCGTCACGATCTGACCTCCCCCTCCGAAAGGGATGAAGAGAGTTTGCTAGATAGGGCGAACACGGCGGCCTGCCGTCGCGGGTGTCAGACCGGCCTTGTCGCATTAGCACTCTACTCTTGAGAGTGCCAAGTCTGAACATTATCTGGACCAAGGTTGCTCGTCAACATGGGCCAGCGGTGAGTCACGGCCGTCGTCCCTGATCAGGCCACCGAGGGTCTTTGGGCGAGGTGAGCCGCGGCTCATGCGCGGTTCGCGCCGCGGCGCCGTGAACCCGACAGGTGAGCGTAGCTGCCGAGCTTACCGGCAAACGCTGGCGTGGCCGACGAGGCAGGTATCTGGCCGCACACGGCCAGCCGCACAGGGCCAGCCGCACAGGGCCAGCCGCACAGGGCCAGCCGCACAGGGCCAGCCGCACAGGGCCAGCCGCACAGGGCCAGCCGCACGGGGCCAGCCGCACGGGGGCGGTCAACGGCCGCCAGGTTGAAGCTGACCGGCCGAATGCCCGGCGACGACCGTGGTCACGGCGAGCGACGAATCCGCGGGCAGGTCAAACGGAGACGGGGGAACTCCGCGTGCCGCCAGTTCGGCGCCGAGGGCGGCCACCATGGCGCCGTTGTCGGTACACAGTCCCGGCCGCGGCACCCGCAACACGATGCCTGCCGCAGCGCACCGCTGTTCCGCCAGCCCGCGCAGCCGCGAATTCGCGGCCACCCCGCCCCCGATGAGCAGATGGGAAGCACCGCTCGCGCGGCAGGCGTCCACCGCCTTCTTGGTGAGCACATCCGCGACAGCCTCCTGAAATGAGGCGGCCACATCAGCGACCGGCACCGTGAGGCCGGCCGCGGTGCGAGCCTCGATCCAGCGTGCCACGGCCGTCTTCAGCCCGGCGAAGGAAAAGTCGCTCGTACCGTCGTGGTACTTGCCGCGAGGGAAGGCGATCGCCTGCCGATCCCCTTCGCGGGCCGCCGCGTCGATCGGCGGACCACCGGGGAAGGGCAGCCCAAGCAGCCTTGCCACCTTGTCGTACGCCTCACCGGCCGCATCGTCGATGGTCAAGCCGAGCGGCACGATGTCGCTGGCGATGTCCGGCACGAACAGCAGGGATGAATGCCCGCCGGAGACGAGCAACGCGACGCACGGCCGCGGCAACGGGCCATGTTCCAGCTGGTCAACGGCGATGTGCGCGGCGAGGTGGTTCACGCCGTAGAGCGGCTTGCCGAGCGCGAGCGCGTAGGCCTTCGCCGCTGCCACGCCGACGAGGAGCGCGCCCGCCAGACCGGGCCCCGCGGTGACCGCGAACGCGTCGATCTGCGCAAGCCGCACCCCCGCCGCAGCGAGGGCGCGGTCCATTGACGGGATCATGGACTCCAGATGGGCACGACTCGCCACCTCGGGGACCACACCACCGAACCGCGCATGCTCTTCGACGCTCGAGGCAACGGCGTCAGCGAGCAGGGTGCGGCCACGCACGATCCCCACGCCGGTCTCGTCGCATGAGGTCTCGATGCCGAGCACCAGCGGCCCGGGGACCGGCGGCGCCGTCATAGCGCCGCCTCTGCTGGCTCGTCGCCGCGCGGGATGGGCAGTCGCATCACGACGGCGTCCACGCCGGATGGCTGGTAATAGGCGTGGCGCACGCCGACCTCGCTGAACCCGGTGCGCAGGTACAGCAGCCTGGCACGGTGGTTGTCGGCGCGTACTTCGAGGAACACGTCGCGGCACTCGCGTGCCGCCGCGGTAGCAATGAGATCGGCGAGCATTGCTGTCCCAATACCTTCGCCATGACGATCGGCTCGCACCGCGATCGTCGTGACGTCACCCTGATCGCCGCGCGCCGCGCTCAGGCCCGCGTAGCCTGCGACCGTCCCGTCCTCGTCCGCCACGATGTAGTAGCGCGTGGCCGGCTGCTCAAGCTCGCTGGCGAACATCCGCTCACTCCACGCGTCCTCAGGGAACAGCTTGCGCTCGATGTCGAGTACCTCATGCAGGTCGCTGGCGCGCATCCGGCGGAGGGTGACCGTCATCGCGGTGTCACCGCCTTGGGTGGGCCGGGGATTGCGGCGTCTGGCAGGCGCAGGTAAATGGGCTGCGGCGGAAGCAGCGCCGTGCCGTCAGCCAGTTGCCGGACGGCGAGCCCAGCGAGCGCGGCCGCCGTCGGGTGATGCGGCTCGAGCAGCCCCCTGAACGACTCCGGGTAGAGCCACGCACCCTGTCCCGCGCCCCGCCGCCCTGACGGCAGATCAGCCGGCCGGTTCACCGCGGGGCCGGACAATCGGATGCCGGCGGCCGAGTACTCGGCCCAGTAGACCTCCTTGCGCCTGGCGTCGGTAGCCACCAGGAAGGGCCGGCGTGGCGCGGCGGACCCGTTGCCCTGCGCCACGGCGTAAGCGATCGCGTCAAGCGTGCACAGGCCATGGACGGGTACGCCAAGTGCGGCACCGAGCGCGCGGGCGGTCATGACCCCGACACGCAAGCCCGTGTAGGGACCTGGGCCAGTTCCGGCAACCACCGCGGTCACCTCGTCCAGTCCCTTTCCCGCCTCGGCGAGCGCACCGGCGATTGACGGCGCGAGCAGTTCGCCGTGACGGCGGGCATCGACGCTCGTCATCTCGGCAAGCACGCGTGCACCGTCGTGCAGGGCAACCGTGATGGCCGCGGTCGCCGTGTCGAAGGCAAGCAAGAGCACGGATGACCAGCCTAGTAGTCCGCAAGGGGTGGCCTTTGAGCCAGCGGCTGAGCCAGCGGCGTCCAGGCGGGTGCATCACAAGGCCCTGCTGGTCGTCGAGGACCGCATCGTGGTTCCCACCCGCGACGACGACAAACGCCGCGAGGTGCCTGCCCGGGTGTCATCTGGGACCGCGAAGCCAGCGAAGACTCCCCCTTGCTGATCCACTGGGTGAATGGGCGGGGGCCTATCGCCCGCTTCCATGATCCCGGAGCCCGACTAGAGTCACCGTCCCCTTGAACCCAAGCCGCCAAGGCCTGGTGATCATTAAGCTGGCGGGTCCGCGGCGAGGCCGGCGTCACCCGAGTTTGGCCACGGCGTCGCGCGCAGCGGCCTGCGTACCGGCGGTGAGCAGGCCGACAGGGTCGGCGCCGAAGTTACCGCCCGTGCGAGCCTCGAAGATGACCGTCACAAGGACATTACGGTAGCGGGCCACCAACGTGATCATGTCAAGGGTTATGCCGCGCATGTACTGTTGACGTGCCGTGAATGCGCCCTGGCCCAGCCCGGCTACAGCGGTCACGACCGCCTTCGGGTCCTGGGACTTCGCTGACGGAAACTGCTTGGCCTCTTTCGCCCCGGCAAAGGCATCCTGTGCCGCCTCGGTGGCGCTGCCGTCGCCACTGGCCAGGCCGCTTGGGGCGTACGCCTCCACCGCTAGTTCCATGAACCGGTACGTCTGCGGCTGGTCAAGCGTCCATGAACACTGGCTGGCCGCCTGACCCTCCAACGGCTGCGCGGCTGCGGCCTTCGACCTGCCCGGCAGGTACTGGTCAAGCACGGCGCCTGAGATGGCGGTGCAGGCGGCGGGCACCTGCTTGATCTCGCCCGGCATGAACGTCGTGACAAGGGCACCCGGAGCAGAACCCGCCTGACTCCGGCTGCCCCCTTGTACCACCGCCACCGCCGCGACCGCGGCGCCCGCCGCAGCGAGCCCCGCGGCGGGCCAGAACCAACGCGAGCGCCGACCGCGCCTCGGACGTCCGGCGGTCACGCGCCGTGGCGGAGGTGGCGGCCCTTCGGCGTATTCATGATCGGGCTCATCGTGGCCGTTTTCGTGGACTGAACTCGGGAGAGGGGGCCCCTGATAGGTCACGGCACGCCTCCGGGCGGAAGGGATCGACCGCACGCGAACGTACGGGGACAACGGCGAGGCAGGAACTGTCCAAGGACTATGAACTGTCCAAGGACTATAGAGCCTCCGTGCGCACGGTTTCGATGCAGATGCGCAGATCTGCCCAACTGGATCGGTGTCCCCAGGGCAAACGCGCCGCGGCCCGTGACACGTCCGCGCCAGCCACCCGGAAGCGGGCAGGAAGCGGGCAGGAAGCGGGCAGGAAGCGGGCAGGAAGCGGGCAGAGTGGACGGGCACGGGCGGCACGGCCGTTGCCCGCGCAACCGCAGCAGCGGTCGCACAGGGAGCGCCCGCACCTGCGACCGTCAGACGAAGCCGCCGCAGGCGGCACACATCAGCGCTGCGCCCATCGCGGGCCCCTGCCCGTTAGCCGTACCGTGCGGCTTTCGTCATCGAACCCGCCGCCGGGCGGGCGCCCGATGGTTACCTCCAACCGATCGTCGGTGAGCCGTTCCACCAGGCCTTCGCCCCACTCCACCACGGTTACCGCGTGATCCAGGTCGGCGTCCAGGTCGAGATCATCCACCTCCGCCGCGCCACCGAGGCGGTAGGCGTCCACATGCACGAGCGCCGGTCCGCTGCCAACCGATGGGTGGACACGAGCAATGACGAACGTCGGCGAGGTGACGGGACCCCGCACGCGGAGTCCGTCGCCGATGCCCTGGGCGAGGGTGGTCTTGCCAGCTCCGAGCGGCCCGGTGAGTACCACGAGATCTCCCGCACGAAGGCGGCGGGCGAGCCGGCGTCCCAGCGCGCGCATCTCGCCCGCGGTCCGCACGGTGCTCTCTTCGATGGTTTTCGTCACATTCTTCTCCGCTGCTCACCCGTGCCGCGCTCAGTCAGGAAGGCTGTCATGTCCTACCTGACACACCGACCCTGACGCACCGACGCGCCGGTGACACGACATTCCGGTGCCACGACATTGCGGTCACTGCCCGGCGGCCAGGCCCGGCGATGGCCCCGTCGATGGCGGTAACCGCCCGCCAACGGGCCATTGGCGGATGGCATGCCGCCATGCGGCCATGACCTTTCACGCCGAGCGTTTTCCCCGGCGGCTGACTGCGGCGCGATCGATCAGGTCCCGCAGCCGGGCGGTGACCAATTCCGGCCGCTCAAGCATAATCAAATGCCCGGCACCCTCATCCACGACAAGCTCAGCGCCTGGAATCTCCGCCACCATCTCCTCGGCGAGCGATTTCGGCGTCAGCCGGTCCTTGGCGCCGGAGACGATCAGGGTCGGAACCTCACCGAGGACCGGTAGGGCGGCATGCTTGTCGTGCTCGATCAATGTCTCGAAGAAGCGCGAGACAACCTCGACAGGCGTGGCCCTGATCATCTGCTCACAGAAGTCGGTAATGGTCGGGCTCGCGTTCGGGTCGCCGAACCCGATGAACCTGGTACCGAGGAACGCAAGGTCGCCACCGGCCCGACGGGCACGCTCCACAACGGCCGGGCGCTTGCCCTTGGCGGCAGCCCGCAGTACGCCAGGCGCGGCGCGGCGCACCACCGCGCCCAGGGGGCCAGGCAGCCCGAGCGTGACCCCAGCCAGCCCACGCGCGGCGGTAGAGATGAGCACGGTGCCTGTGACCTGGCTACCGAACAGTTCCGGATGCTGGTCGGCCAACGCCATGATCGTCATAGCGCCCATTGAGTGGCCGACAAGCACCACAGGCCCGCCACCCGGCGCGACCTCCCTGATAACGGCGTACAGGTCACGACCTAGCTGGTCGATGTTCTCGCGGGCCGGATCAGAACGCCCGGACCGGCCGTGGCTGCGCTGGTCCCAGAACACGAGCCGGTAGCGGTTGCCGGGGGCGCCCAGGTCACGCCGCTGGAAGTGCCAGCAATCCTGGTTCAGGGCGCATCCGTGGCTGAAAATGACCGTGATCGGGGCCTTCTTCGGCCCGTCGATCTCCGTGTACAGTGGCACGCCGTCATCGGCGAGCACGCTGACCGCACGCCCGCGCAACTGGCCGAGCGGTTCGGCCGCGGCCGGGTCGGGGCGCAGCCGCATCCTGCCCACGGCGAGTTTCTCCGCCGCCACCGCGGCGCCTAGGGCAGCGGCCGTGGCGCCGGCGGCGATGCTGGTGACTTCCGTGAACCTTTGCCAGCGCACCATCGGCAACCCTCCTACGCGTTACGCGGAGGTTGACTACGTTACTCAAGAGTAGACGCGGACTACACGGTTTCCGATGGCCGTGACTATCTCGTAAGAGATCGTTCCGAGCGTGTCGGCCCACTCCTGGGCCGTCGGCTCCCCGTCATCGCCGGGACCGAACAGGATGACCTCGTCTCCCGCCGCGGCGGGCTGCGGGCCGAAGTCGATGACGAACTGGTCCATGCACACCGTGCCCGCCACCGGCCAGCGCCGCCCTCGGGCCTGCACCAGGGCGCGGCCGGCCGCCGTGCGCGGCACGCCGTCGGCGTAACCGAGCGGCACCAGGCCGAGGGTCGCCTCCGTGGCCGTCACGTGCCGGTAACCGTAGGAAACCCCGGTTCCCGCCGCCACCCGTTTGACCTGGGCCAGCCTGCTACGCAGGGTCATCGCGGGCCGGAACCCAGCCGGCGCGCCACCCGGCAAGGTGGACAGGCCGTAGACCGCACCCCCCGGCCTGACCAGATCGAACCTTGCCGCTGGCAGAGTCAGCGCGGCAGCCGTATTGGCAATGTGGCGAACCTCCGGCCTGACCCCCGCTTTCTCCGCGCTCTCAAGGGCCCAAGCGAAAGCATCGAGCTGGTGTCCTACCGACGGGTGCCCGGGCAGGTCAGCGCATGCGAGGTGGGACCAAAGGCCGATGACCTGGAGATGGCCGGCGGCCTGCGCGGCCATGGCCGCTGCTACGACAGCCGGCCACTCGCTGGCAGTCGCGCCGCCGCGGGACAAGCCGGTATCGGCCTTGAGATGGAGTCGTGCCGGCTGGCCGGCCGACGCGGCCGCCTTGGCGATCTCGGCCACGGCCGCGGTACTCCCAGCGGACACGTCGACCCCGGCCTTGATGGCCTCTTGGTAGGGCTCACCAGGGATGGACATCATGCAGAGCACCGGGGCGCCGATCCCGGCTGAGCGCAACCGCAACGCCTCGGCCACCTGCACCACGCCAAGCCAGTCCGCGCCCGCCGCCAGCGCTGCGACGGCGCACGGAATCATCCCGTGCCCGTACGCGTCGGCCTTGACGACCGCCATCAGCAGGACACCGGCGGCCTCTTCCCGCAACAGGGCGACATTGTGCCTGACCGCGGCCAGATCGACGACAGCCCAGGCCGGAGATTCCATGGGGTCCTAGTCTGCCAGCCTGCCGCCCGCGGCGGCCTGCCGCCGGGTCAGGCCAGCAGGCTGGCGAGCAGCGCGGTGCCGTCAGGGACGCCGAGGCCGGTACAGGCGTCCCACCCCGGGCTGATCCGCAGCGGCTGCGCTGAGCCGACCGTCCCCGATCACCGTGACCGCGGCCTGGCCCGGATCTCAATATGCCCCTTGTAGGCGAAGCCTCGCACATGAAGCACGGGCGCGTCCTGCGGAAGATCGATCTCCTGGTCGTCGTCTGGCAGCCCACGCGAAACGCCGAAACCGCCCGTGACGACGCGCACGCCCGGCGGGACGATGATCTCCACGTCGGACTTGTAGCCCACGGCGCGGATGGCGGTGACGGGCGCGGTCAGCTCGGCCGCGCGCAGATCCACGTGGGAGCTGCCCTTGTAGGCGACGGTCGTCATCCGCCCCGGCACCCGCCAGCGGCCACCCCGTCGCACCGAGCCCTTGATTGCGATCGCGAACCTGCCGTCGGTCGGCCCGCCGGCCGTCACTGCCACCTGCCGGGCGGGGCCGGGAAGATCGGTGAGCAAGTGGTCCAGATCCGCCCGGGTGCGCGCGCCCAGGGCCACACGCATGCGTTCGTCGAACTCGTCGTCTCCGAGCCGACCCTCCGCGAACGCATCCTGAAGCTTGCGCACGACGTCGTCACGCTCCCGATCCGAGGCGCGGACCAGGGGCCCTGGGGCGCCGGGCGCCGACGGCCGGGCCGAGCCAGGGACGGCAACGGGCGCGCCTTCCTGGCTCGCCGCGCCTTCCTGGCTCGCCGCGCCTTCCTGACTCGCCGCGCCTTCCTGACTCGCCGTGCTTTCCTGGCTCGCCATGGCGCTGTGGCTGGCCGGGCCGGTCGTATCGTCCAGGCCAGCCGCGTCGCCTGTGCCACCTTCTGATCGCGGCTCCATCGGATCTCCCTTCGCCGGTCAGCTCGCACTCGTGAAGCGCAGAACGATCAATAGCCAATCAAAGCGGGTTGGTGTGCCGAACACCGTCAATCGAGACACATCTTAACTTGCCCGGGCGAATTAACTTGCCCGGGCGAACCCGCCCGCCTTTCGCCATCGCCGTCCGGGGCTGCCCCACCATGGCCTCCAAACGCGTCTACACGTGCCTGAGCGCCACGCTGACGGCCGCGCGGAGCTCGCTCGGGTCGTATTGGCCGTACACGCCAGGCCGCCCTCCGCCGGGCGGTGTATAGCCGTCGAGTGCCCAGCAGATCGTGTCGAGCGCCGCCGCGAGCGGGCCGATAGCGCGTTCACCCGCCCACATTTCCTGCTGCCTGGCGGCGCGGACCAGCCGGACGAAATCCGCTGCGCCGAGCCGGCCTGCCACGAACTGCCGCATGGCCGCGAGCTGGCTGCCGATCCCGCTGCCCGGGGGGACATCCGCACCGTGCGACCAGGCCAGCCAAGCGGGCCGCCAGGAGCGCCCGGATAGGGCGCAGCCGTAGTAACTTGCCACTTCGAGCACCGCAGGGGATCCGGCTGAGGCAAGCGCGTACTCGCCGAAACTCCTGCGCGCTGTGCGCACGTCGGTGCCCGCGACCACCGCCACGAACGTGCGCGGGCCCGCGGCGACGGCGAATCCCGCCGACGTGGTGAGCAGCGCGGCGGACAGATCGGGGGGCACCAAGAGCGCCTCGGGTGTGCGGAGTTCCTGCAGCGCGGCGTGGATCCGCGCGCCGTCAGCAGGAATCGTCATGGCCCGCTCGTTGGCACGCTCGGGCGCGACCGGGCAGGCGAAAACCAGACGCGCGCCGAGGGTCCCAACTGCCGCGGCGAGGCGCCCCGCGACCGCCGGCGCGATCGGTGTCGCCGTCGCGAATGGCACAGCGTTCCTGCCCGCGCCGTCCGCTGCGCCGTACCCGATGCCGTTGGCCGCGACGTCCGCGGTCGGGGGCCGCCGGGGGCCATCTGCCGCGGCGCGCGCGCCCGCGAACCGCTCCGGGCTGGTGTCGAGCAGCCAGTCCGGGTGGATCAGGTGCGGGGCGGCGAGCAGCATGGCGGCGACCCCGCCAGCACGCGGCGGGCTTACCTGCACCGAAGCACACCGATCACCGCGGCGGCTCCGCTCCTGCGGCGCCGCAGGAGCGGAGCCCCGCCCGCGCCATGCTCCTCACAGCCTCTGCTCGGTTACCAACCGGAAGAGCTGTTCCTCGGTCAGCAGTGCGCAGCCAGTGAACTCGCCCGCGGGGGTGAAGAAGACAGCGGCGCCGGTGACCCGATCCACGACCGCCTGCGCCGGATGGTTGCGGAATGTCACGTCCTCATAACAGAGTGAACTGGCCGCCCCGGCGATCTGCCGCAGCGCGCTGATGAGATCCGCCGTCAGCTTGGCCGGGTCGGTCGGCTCTCCGTTCGGCGCCTTCGATCCGACACCGAACTCGGGCGCGTGACCGAGCCAGCGGCGCACTGTATCCGGCGGGAAGAGCCAGCCGCTTCGGCCAAGTTCGTCGGCGCGGGTGCTGCGCCGCGCGGGCTCGAGATGGACCGCCGCGCTCTGCGGTGTGGCCGGGCGGGGGCCGACGGGCGGCAGCGCCTGCTGCGCGTGCTGGGGGTGCTGATACGGCCGCGTCACCGGCGTGCCGTGCAGCAGCTGCACGGTCGCCGGAGGCAACAACTCGCCGCCCAGCCTGAGCACGCCACACACGAACTGGCCGGGAGCGGGAACCGCGGCCAGATAGCGCACCGCGCGGCCGGGCGGGCCTGTGTCGCGGCGGCTTAGTAGCGGCACCGGCGCCGTCCACCCGGAGGTGAGCAAAATGAGCACACCCAGCCCGGCCGCTACGATCAGCACCTGCCCGGCGGTGATGAACTGGCCGAACCAGGCGTGCAGCATCGTCAGCCCGCTGGCAAGCTCGCCTGGCCGCAGGTCGGATGTCACCTGGCGCGGGCTGGCTGGCAGCGCCCACGGCCGCGGCTTCCCGAGGTGGCGGGTTGCCAGCGGCAACATGACCGCGAACACGGCCGGCCCGCCGAGCGCGAGCGTCGCGGTCAGCCTGCGCCAGGCGGCCCAAAGGGCGGCCCGCCCGGGCACGTCGCGTCTGGCCTGGCCAGCTGCCCGCGCCTCACGCATGGCAAGCTCGCGCCGCTGTCTTGCGAAGGCGAGCGAAGCGGCGAATGTGTTACCCGGCCGCCCGCGCGGCCTCGCCGCGACGAGCACGACGAGCAGGAAAGCTAGCTCGTGGCACACGGCCACAGTTGCCTCGGCAGCCGCCGCCCGTGCCATGGCGAGGCGCCTCGCCAGCCGGCAACGCAGCGACCGGCGAGGCCGACGCAACCGGGCGCTGATCACAGATCCCCTGGCCGTCCGCGCCAGGCTGGCCCAGCGGGGCACACCAGGCAACGGCGGCACCAGGTCAACAACGCGCTGCTGCGCACGTAGATCAACGGCCACCGCCGTGGCGAGGAGCACAAGCAGCAGCCAGCGGCTCGCGTGACCCTCGCCCACCGCCGCGTGCAGGCGTGCCACCCACAATGGCACGCTGAGGCCCGCGGCTTCCGCGTCGTAGTGATAATGATCAAGCATGGCCATGCCGAGCAAGGCAACTGGCAGCGCCCAGGCGAGCAGGCGCCAGGGGCGCCACCGCACTGCGGCCCCGTCCGCGACACGTGGCCGCGCCAAGACAGCCAGGCCGATTCCGGCCGTGACGAGGCCAGTCTCGACGGCGTGACCGGGGAACCTGACCGGACCCGCATCCGTCCAGCCCGGCAGCAACGCGGCCAGATGCCAGCCAGCGCCCGGCGCGGCCAGCGCCGCTATGGTGCCCTGGACGAGGGCGAAACCTGCGCCTGATGCCACGCCAAGCAGCACAAAGTCGGTCGCGGCGAGGCGGGTGAACCGATGGCGGGAGGCCAGCCAGAACACGGCGACAGGAATGAGCGCGGCAAGCTCTTCTGCGGGGCCCGCGGACGCTGCCCACCCGGGCCGCGCGCTCCCGCCGGCAGCCAGCCACTCGACGGCCACGATCGCGACGGCGCACGCCGCGCCCGCGGCGATCACCCGCAGGCAGGCCGCCCAGCTCAGCGTGTGCGTCCTGGCGAGCACAAACACCTGGAACACCAGCCATACCGTTCCGCCGAGCACGGGAAGCACATGGCTGGCGCGGGGCGCGGACAGCAACGTGATCACAATCAGGGCGACCGCGCCCCAGCCCACCGCGGCCCGGCAGGTGCGCAATATGGCCGTGCGGACACCGTGGCGCCTGACGGTGGCGGCGAGCGCCGACAGTCGCTCCGGCATGTCCGGACGCTGGGTGCGGCGGGTGGCGCGACAGCTCGCCGGTCCCCCGCCGTACCGACCGGCAACCAGGCGCAGCCGTTGATCACTGGTCGCACGCGCCCACTCCGCGAACCGCTCACGTGCGCGGGTAACGTCGGGCCCGGCGAGCGCGGCCACGAACTCCGGCGGGCCGGCGCCGAGTGCGTATCCGGCCATGCTGACCAGCACCGCCGCCGATCCGTCCGGCAGGCAGACAAGAAAATCATCCAGGTGCCCCCAGCGGGCGGCCAGGTCGAGCAGTGCCCGCGCGTTCGCGGGCAGCACGGTAACGCTGTCGTACATGAAGGCAGCCCTGGTCCGGCAGGCAAGCAACCGGCGCGCGCCCATCTCGGTAGCAGCTCCGGCGATCGCGTCAGCTAACTCGGGATCGACGCCTGGCGGCACCGCGAGCGGGACGACCCGTTTGGGAGTACCAACGCTGCTGCCGCCGGTGCCGGCAAGCCAGTCCCTGCGGAACTCCCCTTCGCTTGCGCACAACCGGAGCACGAGGTCGCGGGCGGGCATTTCTGCGGCGTTCATGGCTCCTGACGGTCGGCACCTCCTTCGACTTATCGGCACCTCCTTCGACTTATATGTCGTTTCGCGGCCGGGGGTAACCCGTGGACAGCAACCGGTTCCAGCCCGTATCCCATCGCGCGCCCGGCGCGCCCACCTCGCTCTCGCCCGCTCCTCCGGTCAGGGCGGCAGAGGCCAGGTGGCCTTCACACCTGCCTTGCGATCATGGGATCGCTGCGAACCCGGCTGTAGACGACCCTGTCGCACCAGGCACCGCCGATGAAACTTATGTGGCGCAGCACTCCCTCCCTGGTGAAGCCGGCCCGCTCGAGCGCGCGTTGCTCCGCGACGTTGTCCGGCAGGGTGCCCGCCTCGATCCGGACCATCGGAGTGTAGGTGAAAAGGTAGTCGGCAAGCTGCCGGTGCGCCCTGCTTCCGACGCCCCGGCCGCGCCACTCAGGCAGCAGGACGATCCCGATGTTCCAGCACGTGCGGTCCGGCCTGCCGTAGCTGACCGCGCGCCAGCCCACGAACCCGGCGGCATGCCCGTCCGCGATCACCATCAGCTGGCCGTCTTTTTCGCCGAGAAATCCGTCGTGGCCGAATCGGCGGCGGATCACGCTGCGGTCCTTGAAGCCCTGCCACTCCAGCCCCATTAGCTCAGGCTCCACGCAGAACCGTTCGAGCAGCGGCAGATCCTGCTCGCCGACCGGCCGCAGTGTCACAGACGGCGTATCCATGACGGCGACCTTACCGGCGCGGCGCGTACCTGAGGACCGCCCTTCTGAGCAGGCGGATCCCCGCGGCGACGAACAGCCCAAGCGGGCGCGGCACCGTGGCCACGGGCGGCAGCACCGTGAGCACGGGCGCAGCATCGTGTCACGGCGCAGCATCGTGTCACGGCGCAGCATCGTGTCACGGGCGCAGCATCGTGTCACGGCGCAGCATCGTCAGCGCGAGCGCGGCCGACCCGCGGCTACGATACGGAACGCCGCTGGCAGGGCGCCGATCACGTCGGCGGCGCCGATCGGGGCACCGGACGACGCGACGCGGCCGGCCAGGCCGTGCAGGTAAGCCGCTGCCGCCGCGGCGTGCTGCATTTCCAGTCCCTTCGCGATCTGTCCCGGTACGACCTGTCCCGGTACGAGAAGCCCCTGTGCTATCAGCGCGCCGATCAGCCCGGACAGGACGTCGCCCGTGCCGGCCGTCGCCAGCCACCCGGTCTGCATGGTATTCACCCACGCCGGTCCGTTTCGTCCGGCGATCACTGTCGTAGAACCCTTCAACAGCACCGTGGCGCCAAGTTCCGCCGCGCCCCGCCTGGCGTGCTCTAGTCGCCGCGCCTCCACATCCTCCCTGCTGGTGCGCAGCAGCCGCGCCAGCTCGCCTGCGTGCGGGGTGAGCAAGGTGGGCGCGGCGCGGCGCAAAGGGACCGGTCCGGCCGCGAGCAGGGTGAGCCCATCGGCGTCCACGACGACAGGCACATCCGTGTCGAGTACCGCGGTGAGCAACCGGCCAGCGTCGTTGCCTGTGCCCATGCCGGGCCCCGCGACCCAGGCCTGAACGCGGCCCGCATCGCTGATCACCGCCGCGGCGCTGGCGGCATCAGCCGGCGGCTCCGCAACGGTAATCACGGCCTCCGGCCAGCGCTCGCGGACAAGGCCGGCCACGCCAGGCGACGACGCCAGGTAACGCACCATCCCCGCGCCGCCGTGCACCGCGCCACCGACCGAGAGCACCGCTGCCCCGGTGAAACGGTCGCTGCCCGAGTGGACGCCGAGGACGCCGCGGCGATACTTGTCCGCCGCCGCCGACGGCCGCGGCAGCATCTCGGCGACATCCCCGGACTGCAGCGCGACCACGTCAGGTTCTGCGAGCTCACCGGCGAGGCCGATATCGACAAGTTCCGTCACGCCAGCGTGCGATGCGCCGGGATCGATCAGCAGGCCGGGCTTGTACGTGCCGAACGTGACGGTAACGTCCGCCCGGATCGCCGTGCCATCAACGACGCCGGTATCCGCATCGATCCCGCTCGGCAGGTCGACCGCTACGACCAGTCCGCCGGAGCGCGCCGCGCCTTCGGCGAGAGATGCTTGCGGCTCGCGCAGCCCGCCTCGGCCGCCGATGCCGAGCATCCCATCGATAATCAGGTCAGCATCGTCGAGGAGCCGCTGGGCGGCTTCGTCGCCGGCCTCCACCAGCCGCCCTCCCGCACTGCGCAGCGCAGCGGCGCCGGCCGGGTGAACCCGCGACCCGGCGAGCAGCGCATGCGTGCGTGCGCCACGCCGCGCGAGCCGTTCGGCGGCATATAGGGCATCACCGCCGTTGTCGCCGCTACCGGCCAGCACCACCACCTGCGCCCCGTACACCCCGCCAAGCAAGCGCGCGCAGGTTGCGGCGAGGCCTGCCGCAGCCCGCTGCATGAGCGCTCCCTCAGGCAGGCGCGCCATCAGCGCCTGTTCGGCCGCGCGGACCTTCGCGACCTCGTGTGCATACCTCACGCTCGCGCCTCCATCCTCGCCCGCATGCCGGTCGTGCCGCACGTCCGGGTACCCCCTAGCCAGCCTGCGCCTTGCACGCCTGGCGGCGGCGGCCCTCATGTCACCCGCGTTCGCTATTGGTGAACAGGCGTGGCTCGCCCGGGGCGCAGGGCAGCGCTGCGTTGAATAGCGGTGCGCCCATACCAGCGCCAGCGATCACACTCCCAGCCTGTCACGGACGCGCACGCGTGGCGGTCGGCGGCTGCCCTTTCCCGGCGTCCAGCCGTCAACCGACAGCGGCGGTCAACCGAGATGGGTGCGAACGGCCTCGGCGAGCCGCGCCGCGACCCGCTGCGCCTGCTCCTGGTCGGCCGCCTCCACCATCACGCGTACCGCGGGCTCGGTCCCGCTCGGGCGGATGAGAATCCTGCCGCTGTCACCGAGTTCCGCCTCAGCATTGGCCACAGCGGCGACGAGCCCGGGCGCCGAGTTCACCAGGGACTTGTCCACTCCTGGAACGTTGATGAGCACCTGCGGGAACCTGTGCATGACCTTAGCGAGCTCACCGAGAGCCAGCCCGCGCCTGGCCATCGCCGCCAGCAGGTGGAGCGCGGTCAGCAAGCCATCACCCGTTGTCGCGTGCTCCAGCATGATGATGTGCCCGGATTGCTCACCGCCGAGCACGTAGCCACCGGCCTGCATCGCCTCCAGGACGTACCGGTCGCCCACCGCGGTCTCCACCACGTGGATTCCTGCGTCCTCCATGGCGCGGCGGAAGCCCAGGTTCGACATCACCGTCGCGACAACCGTGCCACCGGTGAGCCGCTGCGCTTCCTTCAGTTCGAGCGCGAGGATCGCCAGGATCTGGTCGCCATCGACCACCTGACCGTCGGAGGAGACGGCTAGGCACCTGTCCGCGTCGCCGTCATGGGCGATACCTGCGTCGGCGCTGTTCGCGGCGACGGCTGCGATGAGCGCGTCCAGATGCGTGGAGCCACAGCCCTCGTTGATGTTCAGGCCGTCGGGCTGCGCACCGATCACCACGACATCCGCGCCGGCCCGGCACAACGCCGCCGGCGCGGCGTCACAAGCGGCCCCGTGCGCGCAGTCCACAACGATCTTCAACCCCGCCAGTGGCCCGTCGCCCTGCGCAGCGCCGCTGCCCGCCGTCGCGCCGGACGCCGCGGCCCCGCTGCTCCGCACGGACGAGACCAAGTGCTCGACGTAGTGTTCACTCGCGTCCGGCAGGTCGATGACCCGCCCAAATCCTGCCTCAGGCGGCGCGGTGGCCGCAGGGTTTCCGAGCCGCCGCTCGATCGCATCCTCGACCGGGTCCGGCAGCTTGAATCCACCGCGTGAGAAGAACTTGATTCCGTTGTCCTGCGCGGGGTTATGGCTCGCGGACAGCATCACGCCAAAATCCGCACCAAGCGCGCCGGTCAGGTATGCCACCGCCGGGGTAGGCGTGACGCCGAGTCGCAGGACGTCTACGCCGCAGCCGGCCAGGCCAGCGACGACAGCGGCTTCGAGGAACTCTCCCGACGCGCGCGGATCGCGGCCGACCACCGCGGCCGGGCGCCGCCCTGCTCGCGAGGCGGCGGCGAACTCACCGCTGTCGCCAAGCACCGAAACCGCTGCCGACGCGAGGTCCATCGCCAGCTGGGCGGTGAGATCACGGCCCGCGACTCCACGGACACCATCAGTACCGAATAGATGGCCCATAGGGTTTCGCTCCAGGGGTCCTGGCGCTGGTGCCAACGCCCGCCAAATCAGCGCTTGGAGTACTGGGGTGCCTTGCGCGCCTTCTTCAGGCCGTACTTCTTGCGCTCCTTGACCCGGGCATCGCGGGTCAGGAAGCCGGCCTTCTTCAGCGCCGGACGATTCTCCGGGTCGATTTCTGTCAAGGCGCGCGCGATGCCCAGGCGCAAGGCGCCCGCCTGCCCGGTGACGCCGCCACCTGAAATGCGGGCGATTACGTCGAACTGGCTCTCGGCGCCAAGGGTGACGAACGGCTCGTTGATGAGCTGCTGATGAACCTTGTTAGGGAAGTACTCGGCAAGCGCACGACCGTTGATCTTCCACTGTCCCGAACCCGGCATGACACGGACTCGCGCGATCGCCTCCTTGCGGCGGCCAGTGGCCCCGCCGTGCCCGGTCAGCACGGGCCGCGCCACGACACCCGCGGCTTGCACCGGCGTCTGTGTGGTGTAGTCCGATCCGAACTCCGCTGGGTGGTCGGCGTCGCCGGGAACGCCGCCAGGAGCGTCCGCGGCGAAATCGTCGCTGGTCGCCTCGACGTCCTCGGTGAGTGTCTCGGTGCCGGTGGGCTCTGCCACGGTGTCTTCCTCGTGCTTCCTGTGCGCGCCTGCTGGGCTGTGCGCCTGCGATGGCGCTTACTGGACGATCTGGGTGATCTCGTATGGAACGGGCTGCTGCGCCTGATGCGGGTGGTCGGGACCTGCGTACACCTTCAGCTTGCGGTGCATTTTCCTGCCGAGCGAGTTCTTCGGCAGCATCCCCTTGACGGCTTTCTCCACCACTTTCTCCGGATGCTTGGCAAGCAAGTCCCGGTAAGCGATCGAATGAAGCCCACCGGGATACCCCGAATGCCGGTAGGCCCGCTTCTGCTCGAGCTTGTTGCCGCTGAGCGCGATCTTGTCCGCGTTAACCACGATGACAAAGTCACCGGTGTCCACGTGCGGCGCGAAGATCGGCTTGTGCTTTCCTCTGAGCAGCGTCGCGACGTGACTGGCCAGCCGCCCGAGGATTACATCGGACGCGTCCACCACGTGCCACTGGGGCTGAATGTCGCCAGCCTTCGGGCTAAATGTGCGCACAGTCGTAACGCCTTCGCTAGTTCCTGAATCTTGGGATCCCAGCCCGCACGGGCTGCCGCGCGCCGCACGGGGTCCGCAGGCCCGGATGGTCACACAGCGCCATCTGCTGAGCATGCGCCATCGGCACACCGGTGCACACGGATGTCAAAGCAGACTACCGGGCGCTGTAGGTGCGGGTCAAAGCGAGGCGCTCACGGCAGCAGGCTGGGCATTTCTTGACTGCCGCCCGGACACTTTTTTGCACCCGTCGCGCACATCCTGAACTGGCAATATCCGCTGGTGCCGGCGTGGCAGAGGTACAGGACGCTACGCTCCCCCCTATGAGTCACGCGGGCGACGAGGATGCCGGCATGCCACAAAGCCGACAGCGGGGCCGCTCGGGGTACCAGTCAGGGACGTCACAGCACCGCGACCCGGTGCGCGGATTCCCGCCCGCACCTGACGCGCGCGAGCCAGGTTACCGGCCAAGTCAGGCTCAGGGTTGGAACGGCACGAATCCTGGCACGAACGGTGGGCGGCGTGATCGGCTGGCCGCAGGCATGGCCGGCACGGACGTCCTCACCTCGGGACGGGGTCGCGACGGCGGGCACGGCGCGGACGGCGGGCACGGCGGGCACGGCGCGGACGGCGGGCACGGCGCGGACGGCGGGCACGGCG
>DATIYI010000378.1:0-13696 GCA_035517695.1 Streptosporangiaceae bacterium | reverse complement strand
AGCTGCGCTGCGCCGTGCTCCGCCAGGCCGAACGCGATGGCGCCCGCACACAGATGCACCACGATCGTGATGAAGACATCCGCAAGCGCGTCGTCGGAGCCGGTGAGCATGCGGGAGTCCGCAAATGCGCCCGGCGCGGGTGCGCCCACGCCTAGCGCGCCCGCCAGCCTGGGCAGATGGATCAATGTCCCGTCGAAGTCTTTGATCAGCAGCCGTATCCCGGATCCGTCGACGACGAGCGCGGTATTCTGCTGATGCGCCTCGAGCGCGATGCCGTACCGGGCAAAAAGCCGCACGTGCGTGTCGAAAAGCGCGCGGAAGTAGGAATCGAGCAGGCTGCCGAGATCACCCCCGAACCACCGGCTGGCCAGGTCGTCTATGACCAGCCGCGCCTCGTGGTCGTGTCCCGCTACGGCGGATGACGCGAGCGGCTCGAACGGTTCACCCGGCGGGGTCAGGGTTGCCTCCGGCTCGCCCGGCGTCGGCGCGAGAAGACCGGCGGCGCAGACGACGTCGCAGCCGTCGAGCCCAGGTGGGTAACGGCGCAGCAGGTAACCGACGGACTCATGGCCGGCGTGGCCGTAGGTACCCTCGTCGGTGACAAGTAGCCGGTCAAGTGCCGGATCGGTGCGTGCCGCCGCCGCGAGCACGCCCTGCACCAGCTTGCTGTCGGCGAGGCTGCCCGGCGTCATGACCCGGCGATTGCGCAGGCCGAGGGTGCTTGTCGGCAGCGGGAGCTTGAGATGGCTCGCCGGATCGTCGCAGACGGACACGGTGCGCGTTGAAAGCGTGGGGGCTACCCGCAGAAAGGGGCGAGGCGCCAGGTGGGCTGCCGGCAGCAGGCCGCGGTCGCTGAGCGCGGCCCGCAGCGCGCCGCTGGCGCTCACCGGATGCACCGGCATCAAGTCGTGCGTTGCGGCGAGCCGCGCAGGCAGCCCGACCTGCTCAGGCCGTGGCCACCAGGCGCCGTGGCCGCCGCCGGCGCGGCGGATGGCGGCAGACGGCAGCGCCACCCAGGCAAGCTCGAATCGCGGGAAATACTCGGGCGCATAACGCAGGTAATCGTCGGCGGAAAAGCCCAGGCGGCACTGGGTGGCCGGGTAGACCGGATGTCCGGCTAGGGCGGCGAGCGCGTCGTACCAGACAAGGCCGCGGGGGCCGCTGGTGGCGGCCGTGCTCGCGCGCCGGTACGCGGCGAGCCTTGCGAGGATGCACGGCCTGTGCCGCCGCGAAAGCTGCAGCGCGGCCAGTTCCTCGTGGCACTCGCGGGTGAATGCCGCCACCCCGTCGCGGTCGCGCGGATCGCAGATACCGGCGAGCACGGCGAGCACGGCATCGAGCGACAGCGGGCCGGCCTCCCTGGCGACCCGCAGGTCGGCGAGGAAGGCGCCTCGCTCAAGCGGCACCCGCAGGCCAGCCCCGCAGCGCAGCTCGAGGCCGCCGGTGGCCCGGCGCTCGATGTGGGAGCCCAGATTCGCGTAGTCCTCGCGCAGCAGAGCGTCAAGCACGCGGACCGCCAGCTGGTGTTCCGGGCCTGCCTGGCGCCGCAGCGCCCCGCGAGCATCGCGGCCGGGAGCCACCCGGCCGACCCGCGCCTGGCCTGTCATCACGTGATCCGCCAGTCGGCACCCGCGCGAAAGCTGCCGACCGCGCGCTCGACGGGGCCCCGGGCAGGCCCAACGGCGCGAATCACGCCCAGATAGTCGCGATTGGTGCGGGTCAGCTCGATCTGGTCGCCCACGGATCGCAGCGGCCGGTAGGTGAGCCTTGTCCGGTCGGCTGCGACGATTTCCGCCGCGGGCGGCGCGGCGGTAAGCACGCCGCTGGTGTCGGCCACCACGTAGTCGGCGATCGCATGCCCGCGTGCCCGCGGCGGGCTCGCCGGCAGCGGCTCGCCCAGGTGAATGCGCAGCACCTGCTCGAAGAGCGGTATCTGGAACAGATCCGCGAGCAAGAAGTCGCAGTGGTCGCCGATCAGCCGGTCGTTGACCTCGATGATGCGCGGCGCGCCGCCCGACTGCCAGGCGAACTCGGTATGGCAGGCGCCGAATCCGGCGCCGAGCGTTGCCTGCGCATCCTCGACGCGGCGACGAACCTGCCTGGGCAGGAGGTCGTCCCAGCTGAGCCGTTCCTCGACGAAATAGGGCGGCGCCGACAGCGTGGTGCGAAATCCGCCGAGTGCCCAGGTGGTAGCGCCGTCACTCAGCGTCTCGAGCGTGTAGAGGTCGCCGCGCAGGTACTCCTCGGCGAGCAGCGCCTGGCCCGGCCTGCGGGCACGGATCTCGCCATACCGGCTGATCAACTCAGCCTTGTCACGGACCAGGACCACGTCCTCGCTGGCGACGCCGTCGCGCGGCTTGACCACAACCGGGTAGGGCAGCCCGTCGGGGACCTCAGCGCCCGGCGGCAGCTCGACGGCCGTGACCGGCGCGTCACCAGCCTCGGCGAGACGCCGCCGCATGAGGGACTTGTTCTTGGCCCGCAGCGCGGATCGCCAGTCCTTGCCAGGAAGGCCGAAGTAGGCAGCGGCCAGCGCGGCCTGCGCCTGCAGGTGGTCGGAGTTGGAAAACAACCCGTCGGGCGCGGGCAGCGTGGCGACCGCGGCGATGAGGGCGCGCACGTCGTGCACGTCGCAGCTGACTACCTCATCGGGCGGATGACCGCCCGACTTCTGGTGCGCTTCCGGTTGATCGGTGAGGAGGATAACGTCCACGCCGAGACGGGCTGCGGCGGGGAGGATGCCGTGGCTGACCGAGTCGGTCGGCTTGCTGGCGACGAGGTGAAGGCGCATTACTCCTGACCCATGTCGGTCCACCCGGACGTCGCCTACTAGTATCACGGTACGTATTCGATAACTAACTTTTAGTTAAGACCTGAGGGCCGAAATGGTACAAAGGGCAGGACCGTGCCGAGGTACATCGGCCTCAGCCGCTGGCTGCGACCACGGCGCGGGCTGGCACGAGGGTACGGAACCGTTCATCGCGTCGGCGCCAGCGACCTCACGGGCGTGGCTGCTCATCGAACATCAAGGCCCGTGGCCACGCCATCCCGTCGACGCCGCATTCACGCAGCCGCTACGGACGGCCGTCGCGGCCGCCGCCGGCCTTGGCATCCGGATTCAGCTGATCAGGCGGCCAGGCCGCCCGCCCGCCGCGGTCGCGCAAGGGCGAACCGCGCCGACGCACGGACAAATGACCGCCACGCAAGGGCCAGCCGCGGCCGCGGCGGGGCGAGCAGCCGCCCCGCCGCGAGTTGCGGAAGCAGCACAGCTGCGACCACGGCTGGAGCGGGAATCTCAAGCGGGGCACGACGCACAACGCCACATGCGGTCGACGACCCAGGACCAACCCACCGAACCAGGCCAGCTGCCGCTGCGCATATACCTGGGCTGGAGCGCCGGGCCGCGGCCCTGGCTCGCTCGGGGCACCATCGCGGAAGCGGGTGACCTCGCCCGGCTCGACCTGGCGGCCCTCGCGCTCGGCCGCCGCGGCGGTTACGGGGATCCGGTGCCTGGACCGCTCCTGCTCGTATGCGCGCACGGCCGCCGTAATGTCTGCTGCGCACGGCTCGGCAGGCCGCTCGCGGCGGCGCTGGCCCAGCGTCACGGCGCGGCGGTCTGGGAAACCACGCACGTCGGCGGGGATCGGCACGCCGCCAACCTGGTCATTCTCCCGCACGGCCTGTATTACGGGCCGGTGGATCCGGCGTCCGCTGACGCCGCCATTGACGCTTATCGGCGCGGCGAGATGATCCTCGAGCGGTTCCGCGGCCGTGCTGGCCAGGCCGAAAGCACGCAAACGGCCGAGTACGTCGTCAGGCGGCTGACCGGGGTGCGCGGCATTGACGATGTGCTGGCAGATCCGGAAGGGCCGTGACCGGACGGGCCGCAACGCCGAACAGGAGCTGGCGCAGTCCGCTCCACCACCAGCTGCCGACGGTAACGCGGGACACGACCACCCGGCGAAGAACAGGCCGATCACTGAGATGATCACCGCGGGGACCAGCCGGGACGCGCCGAAGAGGTAGGGAGCGAGCGGAAGGAACGCGCCAGCCAGCAGCGACAGCAGCGGCGAGGCCCAGCCGGGTCGCGCGAAAGCTGCCTGGCGACCTCCGCGGCCAGGTCCGGATCGAGGCCACGGGCCGCATGCAGCCGGGCACGTTTCTTGCCCGGCATCCGGCCTCCGCTGATGCTCGCGCCGTTCGATCTCAATCTCCGCAAGCAAGGGCGGCAACACTGTCGCGATGACGTATTCAGCGTCGGAGATCGTGACCCAAAGATATGACTATCCGGGGTTGACAGATAACTCAAAGTCCTTGAGGCTAAGGCTGTCCCAACTTGTATTAGGTAAGGCTAGCCTAATATTCATGACTAACCGGTCCGCTGGCAGGAAGAGCCACGCAGGTGAAGCCGAATCGGAAGATCGAGTACGTGTGGCTGGACGGTTCTTGGCGGAAGCTACGGGATGGTCATGGCAGTGGGCGTTCTGGCCGGCCGCGGCGCCAGCGGGGCCGGGAACCTGATGACGTCGGCCAGTTCACCACCCACGCCGGCACGATCGCGGCGCTGCCGCCCGCCCGCCAGCGCGAAACGGGCAGTCAGCCGGGTGCAGCAGGGCGGTTTCCAGGTGACGGTCAGAACGGCCCTCGATCAAGGGGGGCACGACAGGTGAGAACGCGGCGATGCAGGCGCACGCTGATGGCGGCGGCGCTGGTGGCGGCTGGCTGCCTGCTGACCGCCTGCGGATCGTCATCGTCGGTCGGCTCGGGCTCGGGTCAGTCGATCACGCTGTACAACGGCCAGCATGTGCAGACCACCGAGTCGCTGGTCGCCGGGTTCGAGAAGGCGACAGGAATCGCAGTCAACGTGCGCAATGACGACGAAGACACCCTGGCAGACCAGATCGTCACCGAGGGACCGCGGTCACCAGCCGACGTCATCTACACCGAGAACTCCCCCGCCCTCGAATACCTGCAGGGCAAGGGCCTGCTGGCCAAGGTCGATGCGTCCACGCTGGCCCTCACGCCCACCAGGTACAACTCACCAGAGGGCGACTGGGCCGGGGTCTCCGCCCGGGTGAGCGTGCTCATCTACGACCCGAGCCTGATCGCCAATAGCCAGCTGCCTGCCTCGGTGCTGCAGCTGGCGAACTCGCGTTACAAGGGCGAGCTAGCGCTCGCCCCCGGCGAGACCGACTTCCAGCCCATCGTCACCTCGGTCATGCGCACCTACGGCACGGCGGCAGCGCGGCGGTGGCTGGAGGGGATCAAGGCCAACGCCGGGAGCCGCAGCTATCCCGATAACGAGACCATCGCCGATGAGGTGAATCGCGGTGCGGCCGCCTTCGGGGTTGTCAACCAGTACTACTGGTACCGGATGCGAGCCGAGCTGGGCGCCTCGGCCATGCACTCCGGCATCAGCTACTTCGCCGCGCACGACCCCGGCTACGTCCTCGACGTGTCAGGCGCCGCGGTCCTGAAGTCCAGCAGGCACCAGGCGGCCGCGCAGCGCTTCCTCGCCTTCCTCCTCTCCAAGCAGGGTCAGGAAATCATCGCTCACTCGATCAGCTTCGAGTACCCGATCGCCTCCGGAGTGACCACCGCGCAGCCCGAGACCCCGTTCAGCCAGCTCCAGCCGAACCCGATCACCGTCCGCGAGCTGGGCGACGGATCAGCCGCGATCGCCCTGCTGAAACAGGCCGGGCTATTGTGACCGGCAACCGGACAAGGCACGACCTCGGACGCCAGGACGAAATCAGGCGTGCTGAAGTGACGACGACCCGGGTCGCCAGGACGCGGCAAGGCGTCTTTGGCGACATGGTCCCCGCCCGGCGCACCGCCCCACCACGGATCCTGATCGGGGCGAGCGGCGCGGTCGCCGCGGTCCTGCTGGCACCGCTCGTCTTCCTGCTGATCGAGGCACGCGGGGCAGGGACCGGCACCATAGCTCACCTCATCTGGCGGCCCTTGACCGCCAGCCTGCTGTGGAACACCGTCCGGCTGACAGTCGTGGTGACGGCCCTGTGCGCCATCATCGGCACCCTGGCGGCGTGGTGTGTCGAGCGCACGGACCTGCCAGGCCGCCGGGTCTGGGCGGTGCTCGTCGTGATCCCGTTCGCCATCCCCGACTTCGTCGTGAGCTTCGGGTGGGCGTCGCTGGCCACCTGGGTCCAGGGATTCCGGGGCGCGGTGCTGGTCATGACCCTCGCCGTCTACCCGCTGGTGTACCTTCCCGTGGCGGCCAGCCTGCGCGGCGCGGACCCTGGCCAGGAGGAGACCGCCCGCAGCCTCGGACTCGGCCGCGCCCGGACCTTCGTACGCGTGACGCTCGCACAAGCCCGCGGCGCCATCCTCGGCGGCTGCGTCCTGGTTGCCCTGGTGCTCCTCGCCGAGTACGGTGCGTTCGAGATCCTCGGCTACCAGACCTTCACCACGGAGATCTTCACCGAGTTCCAGGTATCGTTCAACGTGCCGACCGCGTGCGCCCTGTCGCTTGTCCTCGTAGCGCTCAGCGTCGTGGTGCTCGGCGGCGACACCGCTGCCCGGGGCAGGGGCCGGCTGGCGCGCACGGGCCCGCTCGCCCAGCGGATGACCCGGCGGCACCGGCTCGGCCGGGCCACGCTGCCCGTCCTGGCGGGGTTCGTCGCTTTGACCGGGCTGGCCCTGGGCGTGCCGCTCGGGGCGAGCGTCTACTGGATATTCGAGGGCGGCGCCCACGCGATCAGCGGCGTATCCCTCGTTTACGCCGGCTGGCACACCGCCCTTTACGGCGGGGTGGCCGCCGCCCTGGCCACGCTGCTGTCCCTTCCTGTCGCGCTGCTGGCGGTGCGTCGCGGCGGCCGCGGCGGCCGGCTCCTCGAGCGCAGCACGTATCTGGTCTTGGCGATGCCAGGCCTGGTGATCGCCCTCGCGCTCAGCTACTTCGCCGAGCGCTACGCTGGCGGGTTCGGCTACCAGAGCGCCCCGCTGCTGATCGTGGCGTACGCCATCTTGTTCTTCCCCCTCGCGCTCGTCGGGGTGCGGGCATCGGTGGCCCACGCCCCGGTCGGCCTCGAGGAAGCCGCCCGTTCGCTCGGGCAGGGACGCCTGGCGGTGCTCGGCCGGGTGACGCTTCCCCTTGTCGGGCCCGGGCTTGCCGCCGCGTTCTGCCTGGTCTTTCTCGCCGCGGTCACCGAGCTCACCGCCACGCTCATCCTGGTACCGACCGGCGTCCAGACTCTCGCCACCCAGTTCTGGGCCTACCAGCAGAATCTCTCCTACGGGCAGGCTGCGCCCTTCGCACTCGTGATCATCCTCGTTGCCGCCGCACCCGGCTACGTGATCAGCCGCTACTTCGACCGGCTGCCAGCCCGGGCCACGAGGCCGCTATGACAACCGCACCCGCCGGCCTCGTAGCCGCCGCTCGCCTCGACGCGAGCCTGCGGGCCACGTGCGCGCCCGCCCATCCCAGCGGGAGGCGCCGATGACAACCGCACCCGCCGGCCTCGCCGCCACCGGCCTCCACAAGGCGTTTGGACGCCAGCCAGTCCTGACCGGCCTGGACCTGAACGTACCCGCCGGTACCCTCACCGCGGTCCTCGGACCGTCGGGCAGCGGCAAGACGACCCTGCTGCGGATCCTGGCCGGTTTCGAGCGGCCCGAGCGGGGGTCGGTGACCATCGGCGACGTGATCGTCGACGACAAGCGGCGTCACGTCCCCGCAGAAAGGCGCCGGGTCGGCTATGTTTCCCAGGAAGGCAGCCTCTTCCCCCACCTGACCGTCGAGGCGAACGTCGGTTTCGGCGTTCGCCGCCGCCAGCGCCACGGTCCCCGGGTAGGTGATCTCCTTGACGCCGTCGGTCTCACCGGCCTCGCGCGGCGCTACCCCCATCAGCTCTCCGGCGGCCAGCAGCAGCGGGTGGCCCTCGCCCGGGCGCTTGCCGTCGGGCCCCGGATCGTCCTCCTCGACGAACCTTTCGCTTCGCTCGACGCGAGCCTGCGGGCCCAAGTGCGCGCTGACGTGCACGCGATCCTCCGCCAGGCCGAAACGACCGCGGTCGTCATCACCCACGACCAGGATGAGGCACTGTCGATCGCCAACCTGGTCGCGGTGATCCGCGGCGGCAAAATCGCCCAGCTCGCCCCGCCCCAGGACCTTTACTTCCGCCCGGCCGACCCCGACCTGGCCTGCTTCGTCGGCGAGGCCAACCTCATCGACGGCGTCGCAGACGGCGGACTCGCTTGCACTCCGTTCGGGGTGCTCGCCGTCCACAGTGCGCTGCCCGCAGTGCCCAGTGCACCGGTCACCTTGCTGGTCCGCCCCGAGCAGGTAGAAGTCCGGCCAGGCGCGGAAGGGCCCGGAGTGCCCGGCCGTGTGCTCAGTAGCGGCTTCTACGGCCACGACGCGGTGATCCGCGTCGCCCCCGATCCCAGCTGCTTGCCGTCGCCGATCATCGCCCGCGTGCCGGGCCATCTCCGGGTCCTGCCGGGCTCTGCTATCCGGATCGGTGTCCGGGGCCCAGTGATCGCCTGGCCCCGGCACCGGCCGGCCGACACCACGACGCACCGCACCGACTCCGTGGCCGCTGCCTCCGTCACCGCACCCCAGCGCGGGTCACATCGCTGAAGACAGTCGATGCTCACCGCCGACAAGGCGAGAAGAGGCGGCGCGGCCGCGTTACTCGACGCTCCTACTCGACGATCTTGGAAATCGGGATCTCGAGGATGTCCCGCGCGCCTGCCGCCTTCAGCGCGGGGATCAGTGTGTTTACCCCACGCTTGGGCACCACTGTCTCCACTGCGTTCATGTCGCCGCTGGCCAGCGCGGTAATCGTGGGCGATGACATGGCCGGGAGCATGTCGCTCACCGCGGCCAGCATGGCAGCGGGCACGTTGAGCTTGAGCAGGACGTTGCCGCGGGCGCTGATCGCGCCGGAGAGCAGCAGCGAGATGTCCTCCATCGCGGCGCGCTTGCCTGGGTCCTCGTACGCGGCCGGGTTGGCGACAAGCTCGGTGAAGCTGGTGAGCAGGATCTCCAGGATGCGCAGGCCGCTGGCGCGCAGCGAAGATCCGGTCTCCGTCACGTCCACGATCGCATCCACAATGTCGGGCACCTTGGCCTCGGTGGCACCGTAGGAAGGCACCACCATGGCCTTCACCCCGCGCGAGTCAAGGAATCTCCTGGTCAGCGACGGGTACTCGGTAGAGATCCGTATACCCTCGGGCATCTCGGCCGCGGCGTCCCATGACGCGTCCTGGGGGACCGCGAGCACGACCCGCACGGGACTTGCGGTGTTCTTGCTGTAGCGCAGTTCGCCCAGGCTGACGACGTCGGCGTTGGTCTCAGCGATCCAGTCACGGCCGGTGATGCCGAGGTCAAACAGGCCCTGCTCCAGATAGGAAGGGATCTCCTGCGGGCGCAGGAACCGGACCCGGTCGATTCGCGGGTCATCGATCGACGCGTGGTAGTCACGGTCGGAACCGCGACGCACCGTGAGGTCGGCGGCATCGAACAGGTCGAGTGTCGCTCGCTCGAGCGAGCCCTTGGGGAGAACGAGGGACAACATGCGCGTAGCCTTTCAGCCAGGGACGGCGGGACGGCAGACCTGCTAGGCCATTAGGGCATGTCCCTAGGGATGTCGGGCCCGGCGGTGCTGGCAGCGCCACCTCCAGGGAAGGCTCCGCTTGGCTCACCGCGCGGCGGTACGGACGGGTTGGCGTCGCGGCGGGCCCGGAGCGTGCGCAGCACCAGCGCGGTGTCCAATGCTGCCACGGCTGCCTCCCAACCCTTGTCCTCGCTGCTGCCCGGTAGCCCGGAGCGGTCGCGGGCCTGATCCAGTGTGTCACATGTGAGCACGCCATTACCCATAGGAACCCCGGTGTCGAGCGCCACTCTGGTGAGTCCGGCGGTCACGGCGTCGCAAACGTACTCGAAATGCGGTGTTCCGCCACGGATCACCGCGCCCAGGCACACAACGGCGTCCGCGTGCCGCGCGAGCTCGGCGGCGACGACCGGCAGTTCGATGGTGCCTGGCACCCGCACCACCAGCGGGCTTGGCACGTTGCACGCGACCCCGGCTGCCACGGCGCGCGCCACCAGCGTGTCGGTGATCTCGGTGTGCCAGCGCGCCGCCGCGACCGCGAGCCTCAGCCCACCGGCATCGACCGGCGGCAGCTCCGGCCTGCCTGCGCCGCTCAAGGAACTATTCCAGAACGGCTCCCCGGCACCAGGGCCGCGGGAGCAGCGCCCGCGGGTGCGGATTCGCCGCCCTGGCCGGATTCGGCGGCCGCGGCAGCACTGACGGACTGCCGCTGCCTGGACGCCCTTGATCCCGACCCGCCGTTGGAGGACGGCAGGCCGTCGATCAGGTGGCCAAGCCTGTCTCGCTTGGCGACCAGGTAACGCAGGTTGTGCTTGGTGGCGACGGCGGGTAGCGGTACCCGGCCGATCACCTCGATGCCGAACCCGGATAGGCCGTTTACCTTCGCGGGGTTGTTGGTGATAAGCCGGATCGACCGCACGCCGAGGTCGCCGAGGATTTGCGCGCCTGTGCTGTACTCGCGCGCGTCCGCCGGCAGGCCAAGCTCCAGGTTGGCGTCGACCGTGTCGGCGCCGCCGTCCTGCAACTGGTAGGCCTGCAGCTTGCTGAGCAGGCCTATGCCGCGGCCCTCATGGCCGCGGAGGTACAGCACGACGCCGCGGCCCTCGGCCGCGATCGCTGCCATTGCCGCGTCTAGCTGCATACCGCAGTCACACCGCTGCGACCCGAAGACGTCGCCGGTGAGGCACTCGGAATGCGCGCGGACGAGCACGTCCGTGCCGTCCCCGAGGTCGCCGAGCACCAGCGCGACCTGCTCCGTGCCGTCGACCGAGTTCAGGTACCCGAACGCGCGCCACAGTCCGAGCGAGTTCGGCAGCTTGGTCTCCACGATCCTGCGGACCATCTGCTCGGTGTGCCTGCGGAACGCTATGAGCTGGGCTATGGAGATCAGAGCCAGACCGTGGGCGTCGGCGAACTCGCGTAGCTGCGGCAGCCGCGCCATGGTGCCATCGTCGTTGAAGATCTCGGCTACCACACCTGCTGGGGTCAGGCCGGCCAGCCTGACGAGGTCGACGGCAGCCTCGGTATGCCCGGGCCGGCGCAGCACGCCACCCTCGGCGTAACGCAGCGGGAAGATGTGGCCGGGGCGGACGATCTCATAGGGCTCGGTGGCGGAGTCCACCAGGGTGCGAATAGTCCTCGCCCGGTCTGCGGCGGAGATACCGGTGGTGATGCCGTGCCGCGCGTCCACGCTGATGGCGAACGCTGTCCCCATATGCTCCTGGTTATCGCTGGTCATTGGCGGCAGCTGAAGCCGGTCCAGATCCTCGCCGAGCATGGGCACGCAAATCAGGCCCCGCACGTGCCGGATCGTGAATGCGAGTAGTTCCGGCGTCGCCTTGCTCGCGGCGAACACGATGTCGCCCTCGTTCTCGCGGCTGGCGTCATCCACCACGACGACCGGGCGCCCGGCCGCGATGTCCGCGACGGCCCGCGTTACGTCATCGAGCGGTGTGTCGCCCACAGCGGCGACGGCGCTCAGGTCGCTCGGCGCACCAGGGGCGCTGAATTCCCTGCTCATCGCTGGCTCCCGGCGAGCAGCTTCGCCACGTACTTGGCGACGATGTCGACCTCCAGGTTGACCGTCTCACCTGGCTGTTTACGGCCTAGGGTGGTCTGCTCGAGGGTGACAGGGATCAGGCTGACCTCGAACCACGGATCGGCGCGCTCGTGTTCGGCTGGGTGCTGCCCAGCCGTCTGCGCGAGGCCCACACCGGACACGGTGAGGCTCACCCCGTCGACCGCGACAGATCCCTTCTCCGCGATGTAACGCGCCAAGCCGTAAGGGAGCGTGATCCGTACCACCTCCCAGTGCCGCGCCGGGGTCCTGGAAGCGATGCGTCCCATCCCGTCCACGTGGCCCTGCACGAGGTGGCCGCCGAACCGGTCGGCTGCGCGGAGCGGGCGCTCGAGATTGACGCACGCACCAGGAGCGAGGGCCCCGATACCCGAGCGCAGGAGCGTCTCGCCCATCACGTCAGCGGTGAAAGCGCCGTCGCCGCTGGCGGTCACCGTAAGGCACACGCCGTCAACGGCGATCGAATCGCCGCGGGCGGCTCCTGCCACCACCTTTGGGCCCTTCACAGTGAGCCGCGCGGCACCGTCATGTCGCTCAAGGGCGACGACCTCGCCGAGCTCCTCCACGATTCCGGTGAACATCTGCGCCACCCTCCGGAGCATCCTCATCGTCCGGGCTCCGGGGCAGATACAGATGAACCCGGCGTCGGCCTCCCGGCCACGCCGCGCGTGCTGCCTCCCATCCGGACTTTCACCGTCGGTACCGGAATTTCGCCGGTTCAGCCGGCCGATGGCATCGGCCGGGTCGCGGACTGTAACCGCCGGTTCGGAGTTACACCGACCCCGGAGCACGCTCTCGCTTGGTAAACCAGTGTAGCCATGTGGGCTATTCCGGCCGCAGCGCCTGATCCTGGCGATATTGGCGACCGCCTGGTTCAGGTTCACGCCGATCCGCCGCACCAGCAGCGCGGCGCGGTCCAGCGCGTAGAAGGCGTCCCGCAGCGGCGCGTCCGGGGTGGTGACCGCGCCGCGGGCGACCGCGAGGATGACTTCGGCCGCCTACGCGCCGCGCGCCAGCCCGGCCTGGCGGGCGGCGGCCGACACCTCGGCGCACTCCTCCTCGGTCAGCGCGAATCGCACTGTGCGGCCACGCCGTCCCTGGTGCCGGGTCCGGCGGCGCGGCCGGGCGCTGGCCGGCTGGCCGTCGTCACGAACCTGGTCATCGTGAAGAACGTCCGCCACGAGCCATTGTCCTTTCTCGCTGCCAGCCCGGCGCGAATGCGCCGTAAATTTCCCTGTCCTGACGCCGGCCGGGCTCTTTCAGTATGCCTCCGGGACCGCGCCTGGTCCAAACGGAAAGGAACGCTACGCGCATCTTTCTCCAGCCCTTCATGACCGTCTTCATCTGATGTGGAAGGCGCTGGCTAATGACCGCGCATTCCTTCTCCTCGCCGCCGGGCTGACGGTCACCGAAGCGCGCCGGAAGCGAACTGGAGTCCTTGCTGGCAACAAGAGCGCCAATGCCGCTGCCGGGGTTGCCGGGCACGCCGAACCCCACCGGCTCAGCCGGCCCGACATCGCCGAGCTCCTGCGCGATAAAGCCGGCCGCTGCACCACCGCACGTCCAACCCCCTGCAGGTGCCAGTCCTGGGAACCGACGTCGCCGCGCCGCATGCAGAAGCGATGCCACTAACCTGACCCAATCAGTGCACTCATGCGAAGGGCACGCGGTCACTCGGGAGCGTCTGGTCCGTGGCTACCGGCGTGGGGGCCGGCCGATTCAATGGCAGCGCACCTTCCTTGCGCATTGCGCCGGTGAAGCGGGCGAAGATCCTTCGCTCGGGGAGCGTCACGACCGTGAACAGGTTCGGCAGCACGGAGATCGTGGCCCCGATGGTTGTCGACCGGTCACCTCATCGACGATCCCGGCGTAGCCCAGCCGGCCCAGCATCCCCCACACGGCGGCCAGGTCCCCGAACGCCAGGTGGCGGCTGCGGTCCGGCTCGCCAGCCGCTGACCCGGCCAGCCGGGCGGTGACCTCATCGGCAGGGCCCAGGTACTGCCGCGAGACGATCCGCGGCCTGCCGCCGACCCGGGCGGAC
>DATIYI010000377.1:0-54862 GCA_035517695.1 Streptosporangiaceae bacterium | reverse complement strand
GCGCCCCCTACGGGCCAACCACGGCGGCCGGCGTCCCGCTCGACAGTGCGTAGCGACTGACAGCGCAAGAGCGGCCCGCGAGCGCACCGCCCGGGCAATGCGCAGCTGCTCAGGTGCGGCGGCAACGGCCGGTGCGTCGCGGCTGGAGCGCTCGTCGGGGCGTTACAGCCAGCTCATCAGTGGCCGCAGCTTGGCGCCGACCTGCTCGATCGGCTCGGCCTGCTCGGCGTCGCGGCGCTTGTTGAAGTTCGGGCGGCCATGGTCGAATTCCTCGACAAGCTCACGGGTGAACGACCCGTCGCGGACCTCGGCGAGAATCCGGCGCATCTCCTCGCGGGTCTGCTCGTTGATTACCCGCGGCCCGCGCGTGTAGCCGCCGAACTCCGCGGTGTCGGACACCGACCAGTACATCTTCGAGATGCCACCCTCGTACATCAGGTCGACGATCAGCTTCACCTCGTGCAGGCATTCGAAGTAGGCGACCTCAGGCTGGTAACCGGCCTCCACCAGCGTGCTGAACCCGGCCTTGATGAGCTCGGACAGGCCGCCGCACAACACGGCCTGCTCGCCGAAGAGGTCCGTCTCCGTCTCCTCGGCAAAGGTAGTCTTCAGCGCGCCCGCGCGAGTGCCGCCGATGCCCTTCGCGTAGGCCAGCGTGAGCGGCCACGCGCCGCCCGTGGCGTCGCGCTCGACCGCGACGAGGACGGGCACTCCCCTGCCGTCGTTGAACTGGCGGCGCACCAGATGCCCTGGCCCCTTGGGCGCCACCATGCACACGTCCGCAGTGGGCGGCGGGGTGATGAGACCGTAGCGGATGTTCAGGCCGTGGGCGAAGAAAAGCGCGTCGCCGTCGCCAAGGGCTGGTTCGATCGCCTCGGCGTAGAGGGAGCGAGCCGCCGTGTCGGGCACGAGGACCATGATCACGTCGGCTTCCGCGCAGGCCTGTGCGGGCGCGGTGACCCGCAGCCCCTCGTTCTCGGCCTTCTCACGGCTGCCCGAGCGGTCGGGAAGGCCCACCCGTACGTCCACCCCTGAGTCGCGGAGCGACAGCGCGTGCGCGTGCCCCTGGCTGCCGTACCCGAGCACCGCCACCCGCCGCTGCCGCAGCACGCTCAGGTCGGCACCGTCGTCGTAGATGATCTCTGCCATTACTGGCTTCTCCTTGCTGTGTGCTTTTCTCGTTTGCTGGCCTGGGTCACGTTTGCTGGCTTGGGTCACGTTTGCTGGTCTGGGTCACGTTTGCTGGCCTCACGTTTGCTGGCTTGGGTCACGTTTGCTGGCCGGTGTCACGCCGCGCAGCCGTTCAGACAAATGCTCCATAACGGTGGCCGGGCTGTCACGCTGTCCGCTCGGTGGCGCGCCCGTCGCCCACCGGCCGCAGCGACCTGTCGCTGATCGACCGTGCGCCGCGGCCGATGCCCACCATGCCGGACTGCACGAGCTCCTTGATCCCAAACGGCTCGAGCACGCGCACAAGCGCGTCCAGCTTGTCCCTGTTGCCTGTCGCCTCGACCGTCACCGCGTCGGTCGCGACGTCCACCACCTTGGCGCGGAAGAGCTGGATCGTCTCGAGGACATGAGACCTCGCCTCGGTGTCCGCGCGGACCTTGACCAGCATCAGCTCGCGCTGCACCGAGGCGCCAGGATCCAGCTCGACGATCTTCAGCACGTTGACGAGCTTGTTGAGCTGCTTGGTGACCTGCTCGAGCGGGTGCTCGGCGCAGTTCACCACGATCGTCATGCGGGAGATCTCGTCAATCTCGGTGGGCCCCACCGCCAGTGCGTCGATGTTGAAGCCACGGCGGGCGAACAGCCCGGCGATCCGGACGAGCACACCGGGCTTGTTCTCCACCAGTACCGACAGCGTGTGCGTGCTCATGATCGGCTCCTATTCTCGGTGCGTGCCTGACGGCCTGCGGCGCGGCCGGTAGCCTGGGCGGTCATTCCGTGCGGTCCCAGTCGGGGGCCATGTCGCGGGCAAACTGGATATCGTCGTTGCTCGTGCCTGCGGGGACCATCGGCCACACCATCGCGTCCTGGTGCACCACGAAGTCGATGACCACCGGGCGGTCATTGATCTTGGCCGCGGTCTCGATCACGTGGTCCACGTCCTCGGCGCGGTCGCAGCGCAGCCCGGCGCAGCCGTACGCGTCCGCGAGCTTGACGAAGTCCGGGATGCGATCCCCGCGCTTGCCCAGATCGGTATGCGAGTAGCGCCGGTTGTAGAACAGCGTCTGCCACTGCCTGACCATGCCGAGGTTCCCGTTGTTGATGATGGCGACCTTGATCGGGATTCCCTCGATCGCGCAGGTCGCAAGTTCCTGGTTGGTCATCTGGAAGCAGCCGTCGCCGTCGATCGCCCACACCTGCGCTTCGGGGCGGCCCACCTTCGCGCCCATGGCGGCAGGCACCGCGTACCCCATCGTGCCGAGGCCGCCGGAGTTGAGCCAGGTGTTGGGGTGCTGGTAGGAGATGAACTGGGCAGCCCACATCTGGTGCTGGCCGACGCCCGCGACGAACACCGCGTCCGGACCCGCCAGCTTGCCGATCCGCTCGATCACGTACTGCGGCGCAAGCGAGCCGTCGGCGGGCAGGTCGTAACCCACCGGATAGGTCGTCCGCATGCTGTCGAGCAGCGCCCACCAGGTGCCGTAGTCGCCCTTGCGCCCGGCCGCGTTCTCGCTGCCGACCGCGGCCACCAGATCGGCGATCACCTCGCGGCAGTCCCCCACGATCGGCACGTCGGCGCGGCGGTTCTTGGAGATCTCGGCCGGATCGATGTCCGCGTGGACGATCGCCGCGCCGGGCGCGAACGAGGCGAGCTTGCCCGTCACCCGGTCGTCGAACCTCGCGCCGAGCGCCACGATGAGATCCGCCTTCTGCAGCGCCCCGACCGCGGCGACGGTGCCGTGCATGCCGGGCATGCCGAGATGCTGGCGGTGGCCGTCAGGGAACGCGCCGCGCGCCATCAGCGTGGTGACCACCGGGGCACCGGTGAGCTCGGCAAGCTCGGCAAGCTGCGGCGCCGAGCGGGCCTTCAGCACCCCGCCGCCGACGAGCAGGACCGGCCGCTGCGCATCCACTATCATCCGCGCGGCCTCTCGCACCTGCTTGGAGTGCGGCCGGCTGACCGGGCGGTAGCCAGGCAGGTCGAACGGAACCGGCCACTCGAACTCGGTGGTCGCTTGCAGGGCATCCTTGGCGATGTCGACAAGGACCGGCCCCGGGCGGCCGGTGGAGGCCAGGTGGAAAGCCTCGCCGACGGTCCGCGCGATGTCGCCGGGCTTGGTGACGAGGAAGTTGTGCTTGGTGATCGGCAAGCTGATCCCCGATATGTCGGCTTCCTGGAAGCCGTCGGTGCCAATCAACTGGCTCGGCACCTGGCCGGTGATGGCCACCAGCGGCACCGAGTCCATGTACGCGTCCGCGATCGGGGTCACCAGATTCGTGGCGCCAGGTCCTGACGTTGCCATGCAGACGCCAGGACGCCCGGTGGCGACCGCATAACCCGACGCGGCGTGCCCGGCGCCCTGCTCGTGCCTGACGAGCACGTGGCGCACCTTGACCGAGTCGAACAGCGGGTCGTAGGCCGGCAGGATGGCGCCGCCCGGGATGCCGAATACGACGTCGACGCCGGAACCCTCCAGGGCGCGGACGAGTGCCTCTGCGCCTGTGATCCGTGGGCGCGGGCCCGCGGGCGTCGACGACGCCGGCGGTGTCGTGTGCTCCGTCATCGGCTGGTTCCCTCTTTCTGGGGCTTAGCAGGTACTGCTGGGTATTGGGGTCGGGCTGGGCCGTGCTGGGTGGTGCTGGGTTGTGCCTGGTGGGTGCTGGTCGGTGTCTTGCTGGTGCTGGGGCGGGTCGGTCCGGGGAGGAGACGGGCAACAAAAAACCCCTCGCGCCAGTGGCGATCGAGGGGAGCGCGCAGGTCTATACGTGGATCAGCGGCCTGCGCGCCGTCCAAGTACGAGAATCACACTGCGTTGCACGCCATTAACCATGACGGACCGACAGCCGGGCGTCAACTTGATCACATGTTTGGTCTCATATACTGAGACGCAGTTTCGAGGTTCGTCGGCCTTGCATGCCGGTGCGCTCGATGGCTTGTCATCCGTGTGCACTCCATGGCCCTTCGTTCGGTGAAACCGGCGCTTACCGGCCGGCGGCCGCCTGACGCAGGGACCCAAGCCTTGTATTCAGCCGAATTGCTGACCTCTCAGGAGGCGGGGGCGGGTGTCTTGCCCTGCTCGGTGACGTCAGGCCCGTATCCGCCGACGCTCTTCCTCATCATCGATTCCACGCCTGGTGGCGGCATCGGCCTCGCGACCAGGTAGCCCTGGCCGCGCGCGCACCCCATCTCGCGCAGGAGTTCAAGCTGGCGAGGGCGCTCGATCCCCTCTGCCACGACCGTCAGGCCCAGGTCGTGGCCGAGCCGGACGATCGTACGAGTCAGCAGGGTAAGTGTGTCGTCGGTGCCCACGCCGGACACGAACGAAGGATCGACCTTGATGATGTCCACCGGCAACTGGCGCAGGTTCCCGAGCGAGGCGTAGCCCGTGCCGAAATCGTCGATCGCGATCCGGACCCCGTGCCGGCGCAGTTCCGATAGCCGCCGCGCGGTCTCCCCCCGGTGCGCCACAAGTACCTGCTCGGCGACTTCGACGGTCAGCGCATCGGCGGGAAGCTCCACGTCCGCGAGCGCGCCGAGCACCGACTCGACAAAACCTGCCGCGCCGATCTGCCTCGCGGAGAAGTTGACGGACATGCCGATGTCCCAGGACGAGCGGCGCCACCGCGCGAGTTGCTCGCACGCTGTGCGCAGCACCGAGTCGCCGAGCGGCACGATGAGTCCCGATTCCTCGGCGATCCCGAGGAACTCGGCGGGCCGGACCTGTTCATCGCCGCGCCACCACCGAACCAGGGCCTCAACCCCGCTCACCCGCGAGGTGGCGAGCTCGACGATCGGCTGGAACTCCACGGCCAGCCGCTCGTCGGTCACGGCTCGCTGCAGGTCGCTGGTGAGCTCAAGCCGGCGCACGATGTCGGCATGCATGTGCGCGGCGAAGATTTCGACGAGCCCACCGCCAAGGCTCCTCGCCCGCGACATCGCGACGTCCGCGTTCCGCATGACGTCGCCTGCTGTGCTGTCACCGGCCAGCGCCACACCAACGCTCGCAGTCAGCGCGATGTCACGACCAGACACACCGAACGGCTCCACTGAGATACACCGGCACAGCTGTTCCGCGAGATCAACTACCTCCTTGGCGCCCGCACGGGCTTCCACGAGGACCGCGAACTCGCCACTACCCCAGCGTGCGAGCGTGTGCTGGGGCGCGACAACCGCGCGCAGGCGCCGCGCGGCCTGGCTGATCAGCAGGTCTCCAGCGGCGTGGCCGGCCGAGTCGTTCACCGCCGTGAAGCCGTCCAAGTGCAGGAACACGGCCGCTACGCGCACGCCGGTGAGCTCGACCGAAAGGTCATCAACGGTAACTGCGCCCGGATAGGGCTCGTCCGCCTCGCTCCGCGCGGCAGGCACCGCTTGCCCGGAACCTCCTGCCGCCCCGGCCTCCGCACGGTCTCCGGGGGTGCGATCGGCGTGGCCACGGCGGTGCGCACCGCCGCGAGAGCCTGCGCGGTCATCGCGGTCCTGCTTGTCGCCGCGATCGTGCTGTTCGCGGCGTCCGAGAACGTCGGCGACCCGCTCCTCGAAGTAGACACGGTTCGGCAGGCCGGTCAGCCGGTCATGGAAGGTCAGGTGGGTCACTTGCTGCCGCAGCGCGACTTGGTCACTGACGTCCCGCGCGGTGACGAGCAACTGGCCGCGCTCGCCGGGCTGCAGGTAGCGCGACACGGTGCACTCGACGTGGTGCCAGGTGCCGTCGGCTGCCAGCACGCGGCAGCCGAAGCGCGCTGCATGCTCGCCACCGATGTCGGCCTCGGCTCCAAGATCATCGGCTGCGCCGCCGCCAAGAGTGCCGCCATCTCCATCACCATTCACGTGACCGTGGCCGTCCGCTCCAGCGCCGCCGCGCGCAGTCTCGCCGCGCGCAGTCTCGCCGCGCACAGTCTCGCCGCGCACAGTCTCGCCGCGCACAGTCTCGCCGCGCGCAGTCTCGCCGCGGGTGGCATCGTCGCGCGTGGCGCCGCCGCGCGTTGTGCCGCCGCGGCGGGCGCCCGAGTTATCGCGCCCGGCGACTGTGCCGGCTTCGCCGCAGACCCGCAGGATCTCGCGCTGCCCGGCGATCCGGTCCTCCTTATGCACGAACTCGGCCAGGTTCCGCCCCTCGATGTTGCCGGCCGCATAACCGTACGCGGCTACTGACGGGCTCGAGTAGAGGATTGTCCCATCAAGATCACAGATGAGTACCGCATCACTCGTCCTGTCGGCCAGTTCACGCACGTGACCGCCCGATACCCGAGCGGCGGCTAGCGCCAAACCACTCTCTCTGACCAGCCCGAGCCCCCTGATGGCAAGCACGACCACCGCGCCGCTCGCGACAAGCACCACGACCGGTTCGACCCGGCTGCCGCCTGCTATCTCGTTGATGATGATCAGCAAGGCGGCCCCGGCGACGACCAGCGTGGAGATGATCGCCGCGGTTGGAAACGGCCTGGTGTCGCGTGCCCCGCGGCCGCCGTGGGCCGTCCAGGAGGCGGTCAGCCAAGGTGTGACGAGCAGCAAGACGTAGCCGACGATCTTGGCGGCCAATTCGGCGCCGCCAGGGCCGTGGCCCCCGGCCAGGCGCACGGCGGCGCCGAACACGTCGCCCAAGGACAGCGCCACGAGGGCAAGATACGGCGCTGCGGCACGCCGCCCGGCGGCGGCCACGATGGGCAGCAGCGCACTCACGACCAGGATCGCCGCCAGCGGCAGAACGAGGCCGAGCAGGAATGTGCGCGGGTCCTCGGCTGTCCGGTGGTATTGGGATCCGAAGATGGCGAGCCAGCCGATGACGAAGAGCGCCGATGCGATCAGGTAGCTGTCGGCCAGGTAACCCCAGAACCGCTGGGTGGCCAGTTCGGGTCGATGGGCCGTTCCCAACGACACGCGCGCGGCGTCGGGACCAGCCGGGTCAGGGGTAGCGGCCGCGGCGTTCACCACGATCGCCATGGGGCCAGAAACCGGACCGGTGCTCGCAACAGGGGGGGTGACCGGTTTGTCGACGACCCCGGCTGCGCGCGCGGCGGTGGTTGCGGGCCCGGCGGCAAGCGTCACGATCCCGGCGGCCATCGGCGCGAGCGCGAGCAGCGAAAACAGGTCCGCGAGCGTGAACGGCGCTGCGAAACCGTTCGGCTGACTGGTCAGCGCCTGCCCGGCGGCCCCGACGCACCACAGCAGGGCGGCCGCGGCCAGCCACCGGTAGCCCGCGCGGCAGTCCTCTGGTCCGCGCGCCCCGGCGAACCAGAGACTCGCCACAGCAGCACCCGATGCGATGACGCTCAAGAGCCAGAGCCAGCCATCCGGGCTAACCGACCGCAACCGTGTTCCTTCCCCCTTGCGTGTTGCGTCACAACGTGTGACCGGCGCATCGGTCAGGTCCTGACGGATGCGGTCGAATGTTCTTGCGTCACATCATGGTAACGATCAGTTACCGTCAGATGCTTGCCATGGCCGCTGGCCAAATGGGTGCTTGACAGCTCGCCAAACCGCCCTGGCGCAGCTTTGCGCCGGGCGACACAACACACTGTACGTACCGAAGGTCACACTTCGATTGAGCTGCGGCGTCCACCGGGCGACAAAGTGAGCCCGCGACAGCGCACCGTGACGCGGTTAACCCTGGTCCTTCGATGCGGCCTTGTTTCGGTATTTGCTGGTAAAGGCGCCCATGACAAGCTCGCCCTGCAGGTGGGCCGCTCGGCGCGAACCAGAAGCCGGCAGCGGCCTGCGGGCGCTCTGCTCAGCCGGCTTGGCCGAGACGTTCGAGAATGAGCTCGCGGGCGCGGGTGGCGTCGGCCTTACCGCGGGTGGCCTTCATGACCGCGCCGACGAGCGCGCCAGCAGCGGCGACCTTCCCGGCGCGGACCTTGGCGGCCACCTCGGGATTCGCTTCGATCACCTCGTCGACCACTGCGGCGAGTTCGGCAACATCGCTCACCACGGCGAGGCCACGCGCGCCGACCACCTCGTCCGGTGTGCCCTCTCCCGCCGCCACCGCGGCGAGTACTTCCCTCGCGAGCTTGTCGTTCAGGGCACCCGAGGCCACCAGCTCGGCCACCCGCGCCACCTCGGCGGGCGTGATGTCAAGCTGGGCCAACTCGATGCCCTGCTCGTTGGCGTGGCGGGACAGCTCACCCAGCCACCATTTGCGGGCATCAGCAGGCGCGGCACCCGCCTGCACGGTGGCGGCGACCAGGTCCAGGGCACCCGCGTTGTGCAGCGCCACCATGTCGAGGTCGGACAGGTCCCACTCCCGCTGCAGGCGGACGCGGCGCGCGCTGGGCAGCTCGGGCAGCGCCGCACGCAACCGCTCCACCCGGCCGGGCGGGGGCGCGATGGGAACGAGGTCTGGTTCGGGGAAGTACCTGTAGTCCTGCGCCTCCTCCTTGCTGCGCCCGGCCGTCGTCGCGGCGGTGTCCTCGTGGAAGTGCCGCGTTTCCTGCACGACTCGCGCGCCGCGGTCAAGCAGCGCCGCCTGGCGCCTGATCTCGTAATGGACGGCGCGCTCCACCGAACGGAGCGAGTTGACATTCTTGGTCTCGGTCCGCGTTCCCCAGGTCACGGACCCGCGCGGGGTAAGCGAGATGTTCACGTCGCAACGCAGCGATCCTTCCTCCATGCGTACGTCGGACACCCCGAGCACCCGCATCAGGTCCCGCAGCTCTGTCACGTACGCACGGGCGACGGCGGGCGCGAGTGCGCCCGTGCCCGCGACCGGCTTGGTGACGATCTCCACCAGCGGTATGCCCGCCCGGTTGTAGTCGACGAGCGAGTAAGCCGCGCCATGGATGCGGCCGGTCGCGCCGCCCATGTGCAGCGACTTCCCCGTGTCCTCCTCCATGTGGACGCGCTCGATTTCCACCCGCAGCACGCGGGGCCCTGTCGCCGGGTCGTCCACCGTGACATCCAGCCAGCCGTCCGTGCACAGTGGCTCGTCGTACTGTGAGATCTGGAAGTTCTTCGGCATATCCGGATAGAAATAGTTCTTCCTCGCGAACCGGCACCACGGCGCGATCGAGCAGCGCAACGCCAGGCCGATCCGGATGGTGGACTCCACCGCCGACCTGTTCGCCACGGGCAGGGATCCTGGTAGGCCCAGGCAGACCGGGCAGACACGGGTGTTCGGCGCCGCGCCGAACTCGGCCCGGCAGCCGCAGAACATCTTGGTAACCGTGCCGAGTTCGACGTGCGTCTCTAGGCCGATCACCGGGTCGTAGCGGCTGACCGCCTCGTCGTAAGGCGCGAGAGCGGCAGGCGGCGCGGCGGTCTCCGTCATCGTGTCTCCGTCATCGTGTCTCCGTCATCGCGTCTCCGTCATCGCGTCTCCGTCATCGCGTCTCCGTCATCGCGTCTCCGTCATCGCGTCTCCGTCATCGCGTCTCCGTCATCGCGTCTCCGCTAGCCGGGGCGCTGCCTCGGGCAGCCGGTGCCCCCAGCGCGCGGCGAAGGCGGCCTCCACCGCCGCGCCGACGCGGTAGATGCGGTCATCGGCGAGCACGGGCGCCATGATCTGCAGACCGACGGGCAGCCCATCCTCATCCGCGAGCCCGCACGGCACCGACAGGGCCGCGTTGCCCGCCAGGTTGGACGGGATCGTGCACAGGTCGGCGAGGTACATGGCCATCGGATCGTTCGCGCGCTCGCCTATCGGGAAGGCGGTGGTCGGCGTCGCGGGCGAGACAAGCACATCGACCTGGCCGAACGCGGCGTCGAAGTCCCGCGAGATCAGCGTGCGCACCTGTTGCGCCTTGCCGTAGTAGGCGTCGTAGTAACCGCTGGACAGCGCGTAGGTGCCGAGCATGATCCGGCGCTTGACCTCGGCACCGAACCCGGCGGCGCGGGTGCGGGACATGACTTCCTCGGCGCTGCGGGTGCCGTCGTCTCCCACCCGCAGCCCGTACCGCATGCCGTCGAAACGGGCCAGGTTAGATGAGCATTCGCTCGGCGCGATCAGGTAGTAGGCGGGCAGGGCGTAACGGAAGTGGGGACACGACACTTCGATGATCTTGGCGCCCGCCGACTCCAGTACCTCGACCGCATCCTGGAACCTGGCGAGCACGCCGGGCTGATAGCCGTCGCCGCGGAACTCTGTCACCACGCCGATCGTCATGCCGCTGACGTCCGGGTGCCTCGCCGCCTCCAGCACCGGCGGCACCGGCGCATTGATCGACGTGGAGTCGCACGGATCATGCCCGGAGATGGCCTCATGCAAGAGGGCAGCGTCGAGCACCGTCCTGGCGAGCGGCCCAGGTGTGTCGAGCGATGACGCAAAGGCAACCAAGCCGTACCGCGAAGACCCGCCGTAGGTGGGCTTCACCCCGACGATGCCGCAAACCGCCGCAGGCTGGCGGATCGATCCTCCTGTGTCGGTGCCGATGCCGAGCGGGGCCTCGAAGGCCGCCACGGCCGCCGCCGAGCCACCGGACGAGCCACCTGGCACCCGCGCCAGATCCCACGGGTTACGTGACGGGCCGAAAGCGGAGTTCTCCGTGGACGAACCCATCGCGAACTCGTCCATGTTCGTCTTGCCGAGGATAACGACGCCCGCCCGGCGCAGGCGCGCGGTGATGGTGGCGTCGTAGGGCGGCACCCACCCGTCCAGAATCCGCGACGCGCAGGTCGTCGGCATATCCCTGGTGGTGAACACGTCTTTGAGGGCAAGCGGCACGCCAGCGAGCGGCCCGAGCGGCTCCCCGGCGGCGCGTTGGGCGTCGACCGCGCGGGCGGCCTGGAGCGCCGTGTCCGCTGCAACGTGCAGGAACGCGTGGATCTTGGCATCGGTCTGCGACATACGATCCAGGTGGGCTTGCGCGACTTCGACGGCGGAGACGTCGCCCGCGGCGATCGCGGCGGCGACGTCCGCGGCCGTCAGCCGCGTGAGCGCAGCGTCCATGGTCAGTCTTCCTCCAGGATCCGCGGGACCCGGAAGCGCTGCTGCTCCACCGCGGGCGCCTGCGCGAGCGCCTCCGCGGCGCTGAGGCAGCGCACGATCTCATCGGCACGCAGGACGTTGGTCGTCGGCACCGCGTGCGACGTAGGCGGGATGTCGTCGGCGGCGACCTCCTGCACCCGGGCCACGGCGGTAATGATCACATCGAGCTGCGCCGCGAGATGTTCGAGTTCGGCATCGTCGAGGGCGAGCCGCGACAGGCGGGCGAGATGGGCCACCTCATCACGGGTAATAGGCATGGGCTCAATCCTAGGGTGCTTGCGCGCTCGCCATCGAAGCGTTAACCGCCTCGCCATCCGCCGCGGCCCAGCGCAGGTACGCGGACCGGAGCCACCCAACCCGATCCAGAACGGCTGCCGCTCCCTGTCACAAAGCATCCACACCGCGTCGGACCAGAGCCGCGAAGTCGGACCAACACCGCGAAGTCGGACCAGCACCGCGATGTGCCATCGGGTGTCACGGCAACGGGCGATCGCGCCCGCGACACGATGTGGCGATGGCAGCAAAGACCCGCACCGTGGGCGAAGTAGCACAAGAGTGTGGTTGTGACGGCTTGATGTGGCCCTACTCGGGCCCCCGGGCCCCCACCCCCCAGCTTGGCCGTCACGATTACGGCACGGTGCTGCGTGGAGTAGTCAGGGCGGACTGCACCTTTTCAAGCAACTCCCGGCTGGTGAACGGCTTCTGGATGAACATCATCCCCTCGGCTGGGACGTCGGCTGGGACGGGCTGTGCGCTCATCATGTCCAGGCTGTAGCCGGACATGTACAGGATGGGTAGTCCGGGTCTCAGCTTGGTCACGTGTCCGGCCAGCGTCTGGCCGGACACGCGGGGCATGACGGAGTCGGTCAGGAGAAGCTGGAGGTTACGGGAAGACGCGAGCGACAACGCTTCTTCGAATGTCGCGGCCTCTAGCGTGGCATAACCATTCTGGCGCAGGATCCGCGAGGTGAGCTGCAGTACCGGGGGCTCATCGTCGACCACGAGGATCGTCTCTCCATGTCCCCGCGCATCAGCGACGGCAGCGGCCGATGTCGCCACCGCGGCCCCGGCCGGAACAGCCGGAAAGAAGAGCCGGAAGGTGGTTCCGGCGCCTTCCTCGGAGTCGATGCTGATGCTGCCACCGGCACCGGTTACGATGCCGTACACGGTGGCCAGCCCTAGGCCAGTGCCCTGGCCCGCCGGTTTGGTCGTGAAGAATGGCTCAAAGACGTGAGCGGCGACCTCGGCGCTCATACCGGTTCCTGTATCGCTGACGGCAAGCTCGACGTACCGGCCAGGGTCAACGCCGGAATGCAGGCGGGCGTAGCCATCATCAAGGTCGGCTAGGCTCGTCTCGATCGTCAGGGTCCCGCCCCGGGGCTGGCATCGCGGGCGTTAACGGCCAGATTGAGCAGCACTTGCTCGACCTGGCCGCGATCGACCACGATGCTGGGCAGGTCCGCCGCCGGGTCGACTCGGATTTCGATGGCCACCCCGACCGCGCTGGCCAGCAGGTCGCGGTAGTCGGTCACGAGAGCGTTCAGCCCGAGTACCTCCGGCTCGGTCAGCTGCCGCCGACCGACGATGAGCAGCTGCCTGGTGATCCGGGCGGCGCGTTCGGCCGCGGCTTGGATCCGTTCGATGTCGGCCCGGACGGTGGGTTTGTCGACCGTCTCCTGGGCCACGAACACGGCGTAGTTCAAGATGATGGCCAGCAAGTTGTTGAAATCGTGGGCCACCCCGCCAGCCAGCCTGCCCAGGCCTTCGAGCCGCTCGTTCTGACCTAGCTGATGCTCCAGCGAGCGGCGATCGGCTTCGAGGCGGACGCGTTCGGTTTCGTTCCGGGCCACGGTAGCCGCCCCGACCACCGCGCCGCTGGCGTCTCGGACCGGAGAGATGGACAGTGACACGTCGAGGATGGTCCCGTCCTTGCGACGACGTTTGGTCTGGAGGTGCTCGATCCGCTCCCCCTGTCGCACACGCTCCAAGATGGGCATCAGCTCTCCGGACCGGTCCAGCGGGATTAGCTCGAACATGCTGCGCCCGATAATCTCATCGGAGGCGTAACCGTACTGGTGCTCCGCCCCGGCGTTCCAGCTTGTGATGACGCCATCCAACGTCTTACCGATGATGGCGTCGGCAGACGACTCAACGATGGCTGCCAGCCGGGAGGTCGCCTCAAAGTCGGCCCCGGCTTTCGCGATCATCTGGTTGATGTCATGGGCCAATGAGGCGACCTCCGGCGGGCCGGTCACCGCGATCGGGCCTGTCGGCGTGTGCGTTATCGCAGCCCCGACCTCGGCACTCAGCTCGGCGATCGGCCGGGCGATCCGCCGGTAAAACACCAGAGCGGCGGCCAAGAAGACCACGAGACCGCCGAGAGTGAGGGCAAGCAGCCAACCGCTCAGCTGGTTGGCCACGGCAAGGCCGGCCAGGCCCGACCCGGACGCGAGGACGAACACCGACACGAACCCCACGACCCAGGCCCTGATCGACAAGGACCGCCGTTTACCCCTCGAACCATCTGCAACCACACCCGAGTCCCCGCGCCCGACTCCCATGGGCTCCCCCCGAAGCGCCAGATCCCAAGCACCGCGACACACTACAATCGCGTCGCTTCAATACGTTACATCACAAACGCACATGCCTACCCGCCTACCGCCTCCGGAACCATGAGCCAACAGTTGACACCGAAGAGCTGGCGAGGACGGCACGCGGTCAGCTCTAAATGGCGACCGCAGGTTTCCCGATGGTGCTCGATCTGCATCAACCACCCTCGCCGACCGGCCTGGCACCTGTTCGCATCGAGGGGATCGGGTGCGTCTCCCCACGGCTCGACTTGGGGACCACACGTCATGCACACGACCCGACAACCCGTATGTGACCGAACGTCGGGTCAGACCGGTCGAACGGTGCTGAACCGCAAAGACACCTGCTCCACCGTCCTGGGGTCAGTCCGCGCTCGCGGAGTCCGTGCCCGCAGCGCCGACGGCCGCCGCGTCCGCGGTAGCTGTGCCCGCTGCGGGCTTCGCGGTCTCCGCGACCGCGGCGGCCGCCTCGGGGCCATTGGACAAGAGCTCGCGGAAACCCGTTTCACCCAGCACCGGGACGCCCAATTGGACGGCTTTGTCATATTTCGATCCAGGGTTGTCGCCGACCACAACAAAGTCCGTCTTCTTCGACACCGAACCCGTGACCTTGCCGCCACGCTCCTGCACCGCCTCCGTCGCGGAATCCCGGCTGAAGGTTTCCAGCGACCCGGTGATAACGACGGCGAGCCCCGCAAGCGGCCGTGGCCCGCGGCCGGCCTCTTCCGCCATCCGGACCCCGGCGGCGCGCCACTTCGCCACGATCTCGCGGTGCCAGTCGACACGGAACCACTCCACGACGGAACAGGCGATCACCGGCCCGACCCCCTCCGCCGCGGCGAGCGCCTCCTCCGGTGCTGCCGCGATCGCGTCGAGCGCGCCGAACTCCCGCGCTAGCGCTTGCGCCGCGGTCGGGCCCACGTGCCTGATGGAAAGGGCGACAAGCACCCGCCACAGCGGCCGCTGTCTCGCCTCCTCCAGATTGCGCAGCAGCTTGTTCGCGTTGACCGTGAGCTCGCCCTGCTGGTTAACGAAGAACGGGCAGCGCCCCAGGTCCTGCGCGGACAGTGTGAACAGGTCCCCCTCGTCGGCGAGCAGACCGGAATCGAGCAGCGCGGCGACCGCCTCGTAGCCGAGCACCTCGATGTCGAAAGCGCCGCGCCCGGCCAGGTAGAAGAGCCGCTCACGCAGCTGGGCGGGGCAGGACCGCGCGTTCGGGCAGCGCCAGTCGACCTCACCCTCGTCGCGGGCGAGGGGCGTACCGCACGCCGGGCACTCACGAGGGAACGCGAACTCCCGCTCGCCGCCGTCACGCAAGTCGGCGACGGGCCCGACGACCTCTGGTATCACGTCGCCGGCCTTCCTGAGCACCACGGTGTCCCCGATCAGGACTCCCTTGCGGCGGACCTCGTCCTCGTTGTGCAGGGTCGCCTGCGCCACCGTCGAGCCACTCACCTGCACGGGCGCCATCACCGCGTACGGGGTAATCCGCCCGGTGCGGCCGACATTCACCCTGATGTCAAGCAGCTTGGTGTTCACCTCCTCGGGCGGATATTTGTACGCGATCGCCCACCGGGGGGCCCGGCTTGTCGAGCCGAGCCTGCGCTGCAGCGCCACCTGGTCGACCTTCACCACGACACCGTCGATGTCATAGGGCGTGTCGTGCCTGAGCTCGCCGTAGTGCGTGACGTACTCCCTGACCGCGTCCAGGTCGTGGACCACCTTGTACCTGTCGCTGACTGGCAGGCCCCACGCCCTGAGCTGTTCGTACGCGTGCGCCTGGCTGACCGGCTCGAAACCGCTCCGCGCCCCGATGCCGTGCACGATCATGCCCAGGGGGCGGCTGGCGGTGACCCGCGGATCCTTCTGCCTGAGCGAACCCGCCGCGGAGTTACGCGGGTTGGCGAAGGGCGCTCTTCCTTCCGCCACCAGCCGCTCGTTCAGCTCCTCGAACGCCCGCACCGGCAGGTAGACCTCGCCGCGAACCTCGAGCAGGTTGGGAACGCCCTGGCCGGTCAGCCGCATCGGCACGGCACCGATCGTCCTTATGTTCGGCGTGACATCTTCTCCGGTGCGCCCATCACCCCTGGTCGCGCCGCGGACCAGCCTGCCCCGCTCGTAGACGAGCGCCACCGCGAGCCCATCGATCTTCAGCTCGCACAGGTAATCGGCATCGGCGCCACCGCCGAGAGACCGGGTCACCCGCGCTGCCCAGGCGTCAAGCTCCGCCGCGGAGAAGACATTGTCCAGGCTCTGCAGGCGCTCGAGGTGCTGGACAGGGGTGAACTCGGTGCTGATCTTGGCGCCGACCCGCTGGGTGGGTGAGTCGGGTGTGCGCAACTCGGGATACCGCTCCTCAAGCTCGCGCAGCTCCACCATGAGCTTGTCGAACTCCGCGTCCGAGATGACGGGCGCGTCGAGCACGTTGTAGCGGTAGTTGTGCTCGTCGATCTCCTGCGACAACTCCGCGTGTCGCTCCCGCGCGGCCGGTGGCGCCTCGGGGACCTCCGGGACACCGTCCTCCGCTGACACCTCAGGAACCTCACCCTCGGGAATGCCACCGCCGTCGGCAGTTCCAGCCTCAGAAAGATCACCCTCGGAAGTCCCAGGCATCTCGGGTACCCCGGCCTGCTCGCTGGTCACGGTTCGCCCCTCCGGTCAGCTCTCGAGCTCGTCCCGCAGCGCACGGGCGGCCTCACGGCAGCGCGCGAGCGCGCCCCGCGCATACTCGGCAGGCGAGCCCGCGAGCCCGCACGCCGGCGTCAGTACAACCCGCTCCGCGCACCACTGCACAGGCAGGCCGAGCCGCCGCCAAAGCCCGGCCACCTGGGCGACGACGGCGGGCAAGGCTGGCAAACCCCCGGCACCGCCTGCGGCGCCGGGATGCCCGGGCGTGCCACCCGCGCGCAGCCGTTCAGGATCAATCTCGGCCCCGCGGTCCTGCCCAGCTGGCACGGCAGGCAGCGCCCCGGCCAGCACGCCACCGCCCGCCTCGACCAGTTCTGCGAGGCCATCCTCCTCATCCCGGCGCAGCAGGCTGAGGTCCACGCCTACGCCGCGCGCTCCGGCCCCGCCGATCAGTGCCAGCGGCACCGCAAGGCCGCAGCAATGAATTATCCCGAACGACTCCGCTGCGGCGCCGATCACGTCTGCGATCACTTGCTGAGTGGCCGGGGCATTCGCGGGTGGCAGCCGGCCCCAGCCACTGGCGGTCGGCACCGTCCCCGCAAGCACGGCGGGCAGCGCGGGCTCGTCGAACTGGATGAGGATGCGCGCACCTGGCAGCCGTTTGGCCACGTCGGCGACGTGCGCGGCGACGCCGTGGGCCAGCGAGCCGGCCAGGTCACGCGCGGCGCCCTGGTCGGCGAGCGCGGGGTTGTGATTGGTGAGCTCGATCGTGGCCGCGAGCGTCATGGGGCCGCAGACCTGGATTTTGAACGGTCCCTGGTAGCCGGCCGCGGTTTCCTCGAGCGCGTCCAGGTCGCGGGCGAGGAGACTGCGGGCCCGGCGCAGGTCTCTGCCCGCCGCGCCGGCCAACTGCCAGCCAGCGGGCGTGGTCTCCACCGGCATGTCGACGAGCAGCGCGGCGGTCCGGCCGATCATGTCCGCGCCAGGACCCCGATCGGGCAACTCGGGCAGGAAGGGCAGGTCGGGTAGCTCGCCAAGAACGACGCGGAGCGCCTCTGCCGGATCGGTGCCCGGCATCGAGCCCACGCCTGTCGCGCTGGCCGGCGGCCACGGAAACGCTGCTGCATGCTGATCTGCCACATAGCTGAGCTTAGGAGGTAGCTCCGACAGCCACCGCCTGGCGCTGGGACAGGCACCCCGCCGGGCTGCGCAAGGCCCGCGCCGGTGGCGGCGGAACCGGATGCGGCGCCGCGTCCGATCTGGCCGGAGATTGGTTGTCAGGCGGTACCGCCACGCGATCCAACGGCGGCCTACGGCGGAAAAAGCAGCGGGGCACGCAGACGGACCACGGACGAATTCCTGCGCGCACGGCCGCGGCGCCGGCACCCACGCCCCTACCCGGACGGCCCGCTACCTCGGCGTGCGAGCTGTGCGGGCAAGCGGGTCAGGTGCTGGTGTACCAAGTCCGCAAGCTCACCGGCCTCGGGGAACGCGGCCCCGGCCAGCCCGCCCGGGCGGCGAAAATGACAAAGATGTGGCGCAAAACCTCACGGCCTGCCGCACCTGCCACGACGTCATCCGGGCCACCCGGCCCTGAACATGGCGTAGGTCACTGGGGAGCCACGCAGGCCGAAAGGCGTCCGCCTGGTTCGGAGGAAGGCCGCGCCTTTCCCCGGAGTTCAGGAAAAGGGCCCGCCACACCGCAGGCACCTCGCCGCGCGGCCCATCTGTGCATGCACCCCTACGAGACTCACGCAGAGCGTCGTCCGAACAGGCCCAGAAGGTCAAGCTGGTCAAGCGCGCGGTCAGCGGCAGCAGAGTACGTCGGATGATTAATCAACTGACCGACAGTAATTGCTCCGAATTCATTATTGGCGCCGATGGATTTGCGCGACGCGTGAACGTCACGAATTTCGGCGGCCCTCCCATGATTCGCAGTCGCCGCTAACCACTGGGCTGCGGCGCGGTGCAGTGGATTTGCGGGCTCACGCCCAGATAGTTGAGGGGGCCGGCGAGGATCGTCACAGCGGTCGTACTGGCCTTGCTGCAGCTGCCGATGGTCCCGTGGTAATCGCCACGCTGCCCGGCGGCGAAGACGCCGATGACCAGCCAGATGGTAAGAAGCACCGATCCGATGTGCATGTGGCCTCCCTTAGCATAATCTGCCTTAAATCAAAGAGGCAGCCAGTAATAGTTGCCGGGCCCTTATCCTGGGTCCGGCGCTAGAAATGAAGCCTACCCAGCCGCGGCGATGCCGAGGACGGTATGCGCCAGCGTCCACGCTTTTCCAGAAATCTGGAAACTGGCGTGGCCTTTCAGGAGCCGGGCGGGCAGTGAACCAGCATGGTCACCGGGTCGCGGCCGGCTGCCCGGCCCGGCTGCCCGGCCCGGCTGCCCGGCGCGGCTGCCCGGCCCGGAGGCTTTCCCTCGCTGGCGGTATGGCATATGAGGAGCTGAGCCGCACCGTGGTCGTGCGCTTGCGCGGGGCCAGGCTGCCTTCCCGCTGCGGAGCCTGGCACCCGCAGCGCATGACCGTACCTACCCGCAAATGGATGGTCATCAATCAGCATGCAACCCGGGTCGGCCAGACAGCCGCCGGATCCTGGCGGAACGCCAGTTGTGCGAGCACCCGAGCCGCTTTGGAGGTGGGCGTCGATGACCGGATCGTCGTCGGCGTTGTTGCCGGTGTCGCACACCGCCGCAGCCCGGCGCCGGCGGCCGCGTTGTGCGGAGGATCTGCGCGGTGCAACGCGAGGAGACGTCGATACGGGTCCCGGTGGCGAGCGTTCCGCTGCGGGCCATTTCCACCCGCTCGTCCCGTTGGCGCTGGCGATGCGCGATGCGGGCGAGGAGGTCAGGGTGGCCAGCGCCCCGTCGGTGTGCGAGCAAGCCCGCTCAATTGGGTTGGCGGCGGTGCCGGTCGGCACGGAGGTCGAGCAGTTTGACACCCTGCGGTCGCGCGCCGCCGTGGGCGGCCGACCTGCCCGAACGCCCCACCGTCTACATGACGCTCGGCAGGGTCCTGAACACCCACACCTCGGTCTTACGGGCCGCGCTCGACGGGCTCGCCGGCGCGCCGGTCAACCTCGTCATCCCCGCCCGACGTGCGCCGCGGTGATCAGTCACGCAGGCTCGGGCACGACCCTAGCCGTGCTCGCGCACGGCCTTCCGCAGCGCCTCATCCCCCAGGGCACAGACCAGTTCGTGAACGCCGACCGCTGCGTGCAGTCCGGTGCGGGGCATGCTTGCTACCCGGCGAGGTGGCCCCGGCGGCGATCCAGGCGAAGTGTTTCTCCATCGTGGCCGTCGGCCTGGCCCCGGCGGCGGGTGCCGACGACCGTACAGGTGGGCGTTTCGCGCGGCGGCCCGTCAGCGGTGGCCCGTCACTTGTGGCTCAGCACGACCGGCACGGCGCGCTGCATCAGACCAAACGGCCGGGCCGACGCCCAGGCACGGCCGACACCCGCCGGGCGCGGATCCCGCGTGCCCGTTACCGCAACTACTAGCTCTGGCGGTTTGCGTCGATCTGGTCGAAGTCGGCGTAGCCGTCGTGCGTTCCGCCACCGCCCGACCACTGCCACAGCACCGTAGCCGCTGGAGGAGCTCGTCCCGCCGAAGAACTGCGCGCAGGTCGAGGTACCGGGCAGGCACCAGCCCGATGGCGGGTGCTTCAGGCTGCCGGTGTCGTCGGCGTAGGTCCACTCGTAGCTGTCAGAGATGGACGAGGCACTGCCCGTGCTGGAAGTACCGGCCCAGATCCCGGGCGCCGAGTAGGCACCAGGCCCGAAGGACGTGTCGTGCTTGGTGTAGTCCCAGAACCCGTTGACTACGGCCGCCCGTGACGGCGGTGACCACGGTCCGGATCCGCCCGGGCTCCAGCTGGTGTTCGACCGCCGCGAACAGGTCTGTGATCAGCCCGATTGGGTCGGATACGGCCCGCCCGCGGCACCAGTGGGACCGGCTGCTGACGCAGGAACGGCTTATTTAGCCGTCGGCCGCGGCGACCGGTACTTCCGCGTCTTTTGAGTATGGGCGCGAGGAAGTACAGGCGACAGGTCGGCGCCGGGAATGCCATTACCTCGCCGGGTCCGCCGAGCAAGGCGCCAGTGGAACGTCCAATCCCACTGGCCCCGCGTGCGGCTCCTGCGGCGACGTTCGCGCTGCACCAGCCAGGCGCCCGCGGCGAAAGCCCCGACGGCGGCCAGCGCAGCGGCGGAGCGCTGCCTGGCCGGCGGCTGAGCGGCTGCGGTCTGCCGTAGCTTGCCTGTGACCTTCCGCGCACCGTCATTGATTTGGACCGCCTGGCGCGATGCTTGCTCCTTGACGTCGCTGGCCTGTTCGCCGATCCTGGCCCTTACCTGCCCGGCCTTACCCTGGGCGCGGGCCTTCAGATCTGCCTTGGCAACGAGCCCCTCTACCGTGTCGCCCAGCTCCTGCCGGGTCTGAGCAATCCGTTCCTGCAGCTCTTGCCGGGTGTCGGGCGCAGGGCTGCTGTAAGCCGTCGAGTTCTCGGTACGCTTGGAGATGGTGGGCTCGTCAGCCGTCATCGCTTCGCCCTTTCCCTGATTTCGGCGACATCCGCCTTCACGCTTGCTGTGGCCTGATCGGGAACCGGCGGGTTGGCCTGGGCGATCTGGCGCTTACCCACAAGCGCGACGGCTGCCGCCACGGCCAGCAGGCCGACGCCAACGATCAGTGCCGCGGCCCACGCCGGAAGTACCAGCGCCAGCGCCAGCACCGCTGCCGCAAGTATGGCGGCGGCGCCATAAAAGCCGACCATGCCCGCACCGCCGAAGAGGCCGGCGCCGATCCCGGCCCGCTTGCCCTTGCCTGCAAGCTCCGCACGGGCTAGGCGCATCTCATCCCGCAGTAGCCGGGAAATCTGTTCGGATGCCTGCTTGATCAGCTCGCCGACCGGCTCATCGGCCATTCGATCCGGGCCGCGGCCCACTTGGCTCATCGTGGTTCCTCCCCGACATTTGAGTGCGCTTCCGCTACCCATCGGAGCCAACGCCTAACGGCCGCGAACCAAATTCTGCGGCCGCTACTAAAGTCAGGACGATGCGCGGGAGGTAGCATCCGGCCAACTGCGCTGGCGGAGGCGATGCGACGCTGCGGACGCGATGCGACGCTGCGGAGGCGATGCGACATCAGTTCAGTTGATGGACGGCCTTGCAGGCAAGTCGGTCGGCGTAGCCAGGCAATGACTGACCTGTATTCGATCTCTGGCGTTTGCCGAGGCTGCGATCACGAGCCGCAGCTTGATGGTGAGCAGTTCGATATCAAGCAGGTTCACGAGGATGTCGCCCGCGATCACCAGTCCCTTGTCCAGGACCGGCAATGTCGCCGAGGTTGGCAGGCTTGTGACCGCCTCCCAGGCGTGCACCCTGCGTCTGAGCCGCGGTGGAACCAGGCTGTACAACATTTCCCGCAGACATCTCAGGCTGTCTCACCTCCGTCGCCACGGCCTCGCGAATAGCGGTGCGTCCGGCGGCACGAGACCAAGTTGCCCGTCCATGTCGACTGCTTGGCTATGTACTTATCCTGCGCCCCGCCTGCGCACGAGTGTGCAGCACCTGGGGGCTATGGCGAGTTCCCCTTAAGCCGCGGCCGCGATCGTCGCGGAGCCGAGCACGGCATCGCCGTCGTACAGCACGGCCGCCTGGCCCTTCGCCACGCCGCGGGCGGGCGCGTGCAGCCTGATCCGCAACGCCGAGCCGTCGGGTGCGGCCGTGCAGGCGTGCACCTCCCCGTGCGCCCGCAACTGGACCAGGCAGTCACGCGGCCCGGTCGGTGGCTGGCAACCGGTCCACACGGGCCGCTGCGCCGAGATCTCGCTGACGTCTAGGGCCTCCGCGGGCCCTACGATGACCGTCCTCGACACTGGCTCGATGTCGAGCACGTAGCGCGGCCTGCCATCGCGGGACGGGTGGCCGATGCGCAGTCCCTTGCGCTGGCCCACGGTGAACCCGTACGCCCCGTTGTGGCTGCCGACGGTGTGCCCGCCGTTGTCCACGATGCGCCCAGGCGCGGCGCCGAGGCGACCGGCAAGGAACGCCTGCGTGTCACCATCGGCGATGAAGCAGACGTCGTGACTGTCTGGCTTATCAGCGACGGCGAGGCCTCGGCTGGCCGCCTCGGCGCGGACCCGTGCCTTGGTCGTGTCGCCGAGCGGGAACATCGCGTGCGCCAGCTGCTCGCGGGTCAGCACGGCAAGCACATAGGTCTGATCCTTGCCGGCGTCGGGGCTGCGGCGCAGCACCCCCCTGTCCAGCCTGGCGTGATGCCCGGTGCACACGGCGTCGAAGCCGAGGGCAAGCGCGCGGTCGAGCACGGCGGCAAACTTGATCTTCTCGTTGCAGCGCAGGCACGGGTTCGGGGTGCGGCCCGCCGCGTATTCCGCGACAAAGTCCTGTACGACGTCCCGGTCGAAGCGCTCGGCCATATCCCACACGTAGAACGGGATGCCGATCACGTCCGCGGCGCGGCGCGCGTCCCTCGCATCCTCGAGCGTGCAGCATCCGCGCGCGCCCGTCCGGTAGGACGAGGGGTTCGCCGACAACGCCAGGTGGACGCCGGTCACCTCGTGCCCGGCGTCGACAGCCCGCGCGGCGGCGACCGCGGAGTCGACGCCGCCGGACATGGCAGCAAGAACGCGCATGCGACTCATCACACCAGAGGGTAACGCCGGGTCGCCACCTGCCGTGCCAGGTGCTACATCGTGGCGGGCCGCAGCACAGCTGTCGGTGCTGAGGATTGGCAGGATGGCTACCGTGCGGCGGCGGCCCGGCGGGCGCGTTCGACGGCCTCGCCGATCACGCCGCCGACCGCGTCGATGTCCGGCTGAGCCGAGGTGTGCCCGAGGCTGAACCGCAGCGACCCGCGGGCGCGGGCCATGTCGGCGCCCATCGCAATGAGGACATGGCTTGGCTGTGCCACGCCTGCCGTACACGCCGACCCGGTCGAGCAGGCGATCCCCTTCGCATCGAGCAGCATCAGCAGGGCGTCACCCTCGCAGCCGGGGAAGGAGAAGTGCGCATTCCCTGGCAGTCGGCCTGGCCCTGGTGCGTCGCCGTTCAAGATCGCGTCTGGCACGGCGGCACGGACCTGCCTGATCAGATCGTCCCTGAGCCAGGCGACGTTCTTCGCGTAGTCGGCGCCGCCCTCCACCGCAAGCTGGACCGCGGTCGCGAAGGCGGCGATGGCCGGAGTGTCCAGGGTGCCCGACCTGACGTCGCGTTCCTGACCGCCGCCGTGCAGCACGGGAACGGGATCCGCGCCGCGGGCGAGCAGCAGCGCGCCCGCACCGATCGGGCCGCCGATCTTGTGGCCGGTAACGGTGAGCGCGTCCGCACCGCAGGCGGCGAAATCCACCGGCAGCTGGCCCACCGCCTGCACCGCGTCGGTGTGGAACAAGATCCCGTATTCGTGGCAGATCGAGGCGAGCCTGGCCACCGGCTGCACGGTGCCCACCTCGTTGTTCGCCCGCATGACACTGACCAGGGCGACGCTGTCCGGGTCACGCTCGATCGCCGCACGCAGGACATCGGGCTGCACCCGGCCCTTCGCGTCCACCTCGAGCCAGCAGGCCTCCGCTCCTTCATGGTCGGCGAGCCATTGCACCGAGTCCAGTACGGCGTGATGCTCGACCGAGCTTGCGAGTACCCGCTGCCGATGCGGATCTCCCGCTCGCCGCGCCCAGAAAAGGCCCTTGACCGCGAGGTTGTCCGCCTCCGTGCCACCGCTAGTGAAGATCACCTCGCTGGGTCTGGCGCCCAGCGCCGCCGCTATCTGCTCCCTGGACTCCTCGACCACGCGGCGTCCCCGGCGGCCGGCGTTGTGCAGCGACGACGCATTGCCATAGCACCCGAGCTCGGCCGTCATGACCGCAAGCGCCGCAGGCATCATCGGCGTCGTGGCCGCGTGGTCGAGATACGCGATGACCCCGTGCGCTGAGCTTGGACCACCAGCTGGCAATTTGTCGACGTACCCCATGACTGCCCAAGCGTAGCCGGGGATCGGAGAGATACTCCCCTTCCAGGCGGCGGTTACTTCCGCTTCTCGATCTCCTCGACTAGCTGCGGCACGACCTTGAAGAGGTCGCCGACCACGCCGAAATCGGCAAGCTCGAAGATCGGCGCTTCGGGATCCTTGTTGACCGCGAGGATGGTTTTCGCGGTCTGCATGCCCGCACGATGCTGGATCGCGCCCGAAATGCCGATCGCCATGTAGACCTGCGGCGACACGGTCTTGCCCGTCTGGCCGACCTGGAACTGATGCGGGTACCAGCCCGCGTCGGTGGCGGCCCTTGAGGCGCCAACGGCGGCCCCCAGGGTGTCGGCGAGCTGTTCGATCAGCGCGAAATTCTCCGCGTTTCCGACGCCGCGTCCGCCGGAAATAACGATCGCCGCCTCGGTCAGATCTGGGCGATCGCCGCGCTCCGCCGCCACCCGTTCGGTGATCCTGGCGGCCTTGGCGGTGTCGGAAAGCGCCACGGTGACCTGCTCGACCGTGGCCGCGCCTGAGGCAGGCTCTGGCGTGGTCGAATTGGGCCGTACGGCTATCACGGGGACTCCCGTGCGCACGCGGGACTTCACGACGATCGCGCCACCGAAGATGGACTGCTCGGCTACCATGCCTTCGTCGAGGCCGACCGCATCGGTCAGCACACCGGAACCGGCCTTGACCGCGAGCCGTCCCGCGATTTCCTTGCCCTCGGGGGTGGCGGCGACGAGCACCACGGCCGGGCCCTTCTCCGCGACGAGGTGCGCGAGCACCTCCGCCGTGGGCGCCACGACATAGTCGGCGAGTTCGCCGTCAGCAGCCACGTACACCTTCGCGGCGCCGAACTCCGCCAGCGTGGCGTTGCCTTCTTCGGCGCCGGCGCCTACCCACACCGCGGCAGGTTCGCCGAACCGCCTGGCCAGCGTCAGCAGTTCAGTAGTGACCTTCTTCACCTTGCCGTTCGCGTGCTCGGCGAGCACCAGAATCTCCGCCATGACTCTCTCTCCTCAGAGCGCGGCTGCGCCTGTTTCGCAGTACCCAAGTTTCGCAGTACCCAAGGTTTCGCAGACCCAAGGTTTCGCAGTACCCAAGGCTTACGTGGTACTGATCAAGGTTTCCGTGCGACTACCCGAGACCTCGGTGCGTCCTCGACGCTTACGCGCGGCCACTCGAGGCTTCCGCAGGCCCGAGCGCTTGCCTATGCGCGCGGCAATCGCGGCAGTCTCAGATCAGCTTCTGCGCGACGAGGAAGGCGACAGCCTTGGCGCCACCGTCACCCTCATCCTTCACGATCACGCCCGCCTGTCGCGGCGGCCGCTCGGTGAAGCTGATCACTTCCGTCCAGGACGCCGCGAGCCCCACCTTCGCGGGGTCGATCTCCGCCTCAGCGCAGGTGAGCCTGGTCACAGGCTTCTTCTTCGCGGCCATGATGCCCTTGAAGGACGGGTAGCGCGGCTCGTTGATCTTCTCTACCACGCTGATCACCGCGGGCAAGCTGGCCTCAACCTTGTCGTAACCCGCTTCGGTCTGCCGGTGGATCGTGGCGGCCGTGCCGTCGATCTCGACCTTGTTCGCCAGCGACAACTGGGGCAGTGCGAGCTGCTCCGCGAGCATCGCGCCCATTACGCCCATCCGGGCGTCCGTTGACTCAGAAGCCAGGATGACCAAGTCAAACCCGATCTTCTTGAGCACCTGGGCCAGCGCGTAGGAGGTCTGCACCGCGTCGCTGCCGTGCAGGGCGTCGTCCACTAGGTGCACGGCCTTGTGCGCGCCCATCGACAGCGCCTTGCGGATCGTCTCACCGGCCTTCTCCGGGCCCATGGTGAGCACCGTGACCTCTCCGCCGTGCGCCTCGGTCAGCCGCAGTGCCTCCTCGACGGCGTACTCGTCGATCTCGTTCATCACGCCGTCGACCGACTCGCGGTCCAACGTGTAGTCGGATGAATTGAGCTTGCGCTCTACCTCGGTATCCGGGACCTGCTTCACACATACGACAATGTTCATGGCCGGTAGCCGACCTCCCTGCGCTGGAAGTGATCACGGTATCGCCGCTCGACGCGGCCGGTGTGCCCTCTGCTCGTACCTAAAGCCTGCCAGTTGCCACCCGTACGCCCGGTGGCCGGTGCGGGTCCTCGAAGCTGGCCGTCACGCCATGACCATCCTGGCCCGTGCCGTTATGTTACTGATAAGTAGAATGCCGCGAACTTCAAACGTCCCGCACCCATCGTCATGGTACGTGACCTCCCTAGCCCAGCCCAGCATTCCACAACCGCAGAAACGCGCCATGGAAAAGCCCGGCACCCGGCAACTGCCCGAGCAGGCTGTGCGGATCAGGCGCGGGCCAGTACACCGGCGCTTTGATCATGGCCATGCAGACGAACGCGGCCGCTAGCGCGCCGAGCATGATCGCCGCCGCTGCTCCGGCGAGCCGGGTAGGCGCGATGGCGTTGAACAGGCGGTTGAGCTGGCGGCGGGGCGCGCGTGACCCGGGGCCGAGACAGTTGAGCGCGGCGAAGACCCCGGCCCCGTAGGCACCCACGACAAGCAACTGCGAGCCACGCATCACAGTGATCAGCACCACGGTCACGACCGCGGCGATGAGCAACAGGAACGGCGCCACGAGCATCGTCAGGAGAATCGACCGAGCCAGCGCCCACGGCGTGGACAGCACGACGACGAGCGCGTCTGTCGGCCGTGGGCCGCGTGTGCTACGGCGCGCGGCAAGCCCGCGCTGAGCCCGGTCACCTGCGCGGAACACAGCGATCAGCGCCAGCACCAGTGCCGTGCCCGCGACCGGCAGTATCACGGTGATCCCGACCGCCATCACAAGGACCGCGAGCGTCAGCGTGCGGTGCCTGCGCGGCGTCGGGGCGGGTCGTCCCGGCTGCGCCGGGTACCCGCCGCGCTCTGCCGAGCCAACGGCCGGTCCATGGGCCGGCCGTTGGGCCGCCGCCCGGTAAGCCCGCCGCCGCGGCTGCCCGGCCTGTGGCCGCCCGGGTGGGACATCTCGCGGCGGCGGGTAGCGCACCGGAGGCAGCAGGTCCGCGACGTCGCCAGGAGTCTCGTACGCGCCGAACTGGTAGGCACCGGCCTTAGCGGCGCCGACCGCCGACAGGCCCCCCGCGGGCCCGGCCCGCGGGCCCGCGCCGGGGCGCGCGGCCTCGGACCGGCCCCCGGACCCGGCACCCGGGCCCGCGCCGGGAAGCGGGACCGAGGCCGCCGGATGTGCCGACGGCGCCTGCCAGGCCGGCGCGGGCGCCGTCAGATCGAGGGCCGCCACCTGCGCCGCCAGCCATGCCGCGCTCGGCCGCCGCCCGGGCTCACGGGTAAGCGCCGCCGCGACCAGCGGGTACATCGTCACGGGCAGGCCGTTCAGATCCGGGCTGCCGTGCAGGATGCGGAAGAAGACGACCTCGTAGGTGCCGGTCCCGTACGGCGGCTTGCCCGTTGCGGCGAACGCGACGGTCGCACCCCACGAGTGCACATCCGCACCCTGGCTGCTTGGCTTGCCCTCGATGACCTCTGGCGCCAGGTAACCGGGCGTGCCAATGAACATGCCGGTCTCGGTCAGCCGGGTCGTGTCTCCCGCCTGAGCGATACCAAAGTCGATCACCACAGGGTCGTCGCCGACCATCATCACGTTGCCTGGCTTGAGATCACGGTGCACCACGCCGGCCGCGTGCACGGCCGCGAGCGCTCCGGCCAGGCCGCACGCCAGGCGCTGTAGCGGGACGCCGCGGAGCGGACCGCGATCCTCGACCACCTGCTCGAGCGTGCGGCCACGCACGTACCTGGTGACGATGTAAGGCACGGGACCCGTGACGTCAGCATCGATCACCTCGGCGACGAACGGGCTGCGTACCCTGCGCATCGTCTCCACCTCGCGGGCGAGGCGGCGCCTGGCCGTCGTGTCGCCCGCGATCTGGGGGCGCAGCACCTTGACGGCGACACGACGATTCTCGGAATCGGCGGCAAGGTGTACGACACCCATGCCACCTTCCCCGATCCGGTCGAGCAGCCGGTACGGGCCTAGCCGATCCGGCAACGCATCCTGGATGGCCATCGCATTCGCACCCTACGAGATCTCCGCGCCTTCGTCACACGTATCACGAACCTACGCGGCCGGTGGTGGACTGCCTGGGTCACCCCCCGGCGCGTCACCGTCGGCCGAATCGTTCCGCCGCGCCGCGGACCAGGGCGCGTGGCGCGATTCTGGCCAGTTGCGCGGCCGCCTTGTACTGCGCGCCCGGAATGCAAAGCGCTCGTCCGGCGGCCACCCCGCGCAGCCCGGCCCTGGCCACATCGTCGCTGTCCAGCCAGGCGAAACCTGAGATGCCTGACCCCGCCGCATCGCTGGCCGCATGGAACTCGGTGCGGGTGAAGCCGGGGCACAAGGCGGTGACATGGACGCCACGCCCGCGCACCTCCGCGTGCAGGCTCTCGCTGAACGAAGTGACGAATGCCTTTGTCGCCGCGTACGTGGCGCTGCCAGGCGAAAGCACGAATCCGGCCATCGAGGACACGTTCAGGATGCCGCCATGACCGCGCTCAAGCATGACGGGCAGGACCGCGTGCGCGAGCCGCACCAGCGCGACGACATTGAGCTTGATCTGGCTCTCGGCACGCCGCACCGGCAGCCCGGCGAAGAGCCCGGCAGCGCCGAAACCCGCGTTGTTGACGAGCAACTCGACGGGCCTGGCGCTATCTGCGAGGCGCGCCTGCACCGCGGCGCACGCCAGCGGGTCAGTGAGATCGGCGGCAAGCACCTCCACGTTGACCTTGTGCTCGTCGGCCAGCCTCGCCGCGACGTCGTCCAGCCTGTCGCGTCTGCGCGCGACCACGACCAGGTCGGTACCCCCGGCAGCGAGCAGCCGTGCGCAACTGGCACCGATACCACTGGACGCGCCGGTGACGAGCGCACTGCGGTACGCCTGTGCGGTGGTCCGCCCCATGACCTCCTGCCTCCTTCAGTTACGGCGTGATGTGCCCGCCGTCATCCGCCGGCATTTTGACCCTCAGCTGCCTGTCACGAGCCGCCTGAGCGCCTGCGCCGCGCGCGCGTTATCGCTGGCGTGCGCGACAAGGGCCTTGGCGAGCGCGTCGGCCCACTGGTCGAGTTGCACCTGCTGGCGGGAGAGAATGACGCCGCGCACTTCGCGGCAGATTTCGGCGATGGGCTGGCCACGGCGCACGCCGAGCGACATGACCTGCTCACCGAGCCGCACGGTCACTCGCTGCACCTCGCCGGGCCTGCCGCGCATCCGGTCGGCCATCGTCCGGTCGCGCTCCACCGTGACAACCCCGGGCGGCAGCGCCTCGCCAAGGCTCTCGGTGAAAACGCGGGCGTAGGTGGCGACGTCGGTGGTGTCGGCCCGCAAAGCAGCGGCAACCAGGTCGAACGAGGGTCCCGCTTCAGGCTCGGTCATCGTGGGTCCGTTCGGATCGGTCGGTGTTTCCCAGTTCACGTTTCCCAGCTCACCGTCTGCTAGCTCACCATCTGCCAGCTCGCCGTCTGCCAGCTCACCATCTGCCAGCTCGCCGTCTGCCAGCTCGCCGTCTGCCAGCTCGCCGTCTGCCACCGTCTGCCAGCTCGCCGTCTGCCACCGTCTGCCAGCTCGCCGTCTGCCACCGTCTGCCAGCTCACCGTTTCCCAGCTCACCGTTTCCCGGCTCACCGTTTCCCGGCTCACCGGCCGGTGAAGGTGGCCTTGCCAGGTCCATTGTCGATGAAGCTGCGCATTCCTGCCCGCTGGTCCTCGGTCGCGAACAGCGCCGCGAAGTGCAGCCGCTCGATCTCCAGGCCGGTGTCCAGATTCACCTCCAGGCCGTGGTCGATGGCCTGTTTGGCGGCGCTGAGGGCGACGGCGGGGCCGCCCGCATACCGCTGCACCATGTCGCGTGCCGCCGCGTACACCTGATCGTCGGGCACGACCTTGTCGACCAGGCCGATGGCAAGGGCTTCCTGCGCGCGAACAAACCGCCCGGTGAAGACGATGTCCTTCGCCCTGGCCGGGCCGACAAGGCGGGGCAGCCGCTGGGTTCCGCCCGCGCCTGGGATGATGCCGAGCAGGATCTCGGGCTGGCCGAGTCTCGCGCTCTCCCCCGCGATGCGGAAATCCGCGCAGAGGGCAAGCTCCATCCCGCCGCCGAGCGCGTACCCGGTGATCGCGGCGACAACGGGCTTGGGGATCTTGGCGATTGCGGTGAAGGACGCCTGCAGCCTGCGCGTGTCCGCAGCCATTCGTGGGTAGCTGGCTTCCGCCATCTCCTTGATGTCCACACCGGCAGCGAACACCTTCTCGCCGCCGTAGATCACCACCGCCCGGACGGCAGGATCCGCAGCGACCTTAACGGCTGCCGCGGCGATTTCGTCCTGCATCCGCGCGCTCAGCGCGTTCATCGGCGGCCGATCGACCCTGATGGTGGCGACGGCCCCGTCGATCTCGACCCGGATACCGCGATCCCCGTCTGCTTGCGCGGACGCCTGCCGCGTGGCTTCATCATCCATGGACCAAGGATGCACCGAAACAAGTCGGTGTGGTGTCAGCGGAGGTCGCCGTTGGTCATGCCGGGCGGCGCGGCGGGCAGCGCGACAAGGCCCAGCTCGGCCCGGCTCGCAAGCAGCCGATGCCGTGGCAACACCCGCACCGTGTAGCCGAATGGTCCTGGCCGCACCAATTCCACCGTCCCCGAGTAGTGGAACACGGCGCCATCCTGGCCGTCGTTGCCCTCCCGGCGGAGTGGCGCATAGGCCGGCTCGGTAATCTCGTCGTCCGGCGAGGTCCGGCCGTAGATGAGCTCGACCGTCACGTCGGCGGGTGACACCTTGCCCAGCGCGACGGTCGCCCGCACCATCAGCCTGGCACCGAGCCGCAGGTCGGTGTCATTCGACTCGGCATGTTCGATCCGCACATCGGGCCACGCGGCGGTAATCCGCCGCTTCCAGTCGGCAAGCTCGCGCGCGGCCGCGTAGCGTTCGCCGTCCGGCCCCGGCGCCGCGAGCGTGCGTGACGCCTGCGCGGCGGGCGCGTAAAGCTCGGTCACATAATCGTGCAGCATGCGCGACGACAGCACCTTCGGGCCGAGCGAGGACAGCGTGTGCCTGACCATCTCGATCCAGCGTCGCGGCTGTGCGTCGCCATCCCTGTCGTAGAAGAGCGGCGCGACGTGCTGGCCGAGTAGCTCGTACAGGCCGGTCGCCTCGAGCTCGTCCCGCCGGTCCGGATCATCGACGCCCTCCGCGGAGGGGATCACCCAACCATTGGCGCCGTCGGACCACTCGTCCCACCACCCGTCCTTGACCGACAGGTTCAGGCCGCCGTTGAGCGCCGCCTTCATGCCTGAGGTTCCGCACGCCTCGAGCGGGCGCAGCGGGTTGTTCATCCAGACGTCGCAGCCCTGCACCAGCGCCTGGCCGAGCGCCATGTCGTAGTCGGGCAGGAAGACGATGCGGTGGCGCACCCGCGGGTTGTCGGCGAACCGCACCATCTGCTGGATGAGCTTCTTGCCGCCCTCGTCAGCGGGATGCGCCTTGCCCGCGATCACGATCTGCAACGGCCGCTCCTCGTCGAGCAGCAGCCCGGCGAGCCGGTCCGGATCGCGCAGCATGAGGGTGAGCCTTTTGTACGAAGGCACCCTGCGGGCGAAGCCGACGGTAAGGACGTCCGGGTCGAGCACGTCGTCGATCCAGGTCAATTCGGCCTCGCTCGCGCCGCGCTGCCGCCACGACGCGCGCAGCCGCTTCCTGGCGGCGCTCACCAGGCACTCGCGCAGCTTACGGCGGATCGCCCAGATCTCCTCGCCGGGGACGAGTGCGACCTGGTCCCAGCCGTGCGCACGCTCGACAAGGACCGGGCCGATCTCCCGTTCCGCGACCTCGAGAACGTCGTGGGCAACCCAGGTCGGTGCGTGCACGCCGTTGGTGACCGAGCCGATGGGCACCTCTGCCGAGTCGAAGCCCGGCCACAGGCCGCCGAACATCTCCCTGCTCACCATGCCGTGCAGCGCGCTCACGCCGTTCACCCGCTGGGCCAGGCGCATGCCCATGACGGCCATGTTGAACATGGCGGGGTCGCCGCCGGGGTAGGTCTCCGCGCCGAGCGCGAGCACCCGGTCGGCAGGCAGCCCTCGCTGCGCGGCGCTGCCCGAGAAGTGACGCGCGACGAGTTCCCTCGGGAACCTGTCGATGCCCGCGGCAACCGGTGTGTGGGTGGTGAACACCGTGCCGACCCGGCAGGCCTCGACCGCCTCGTCGAAAGTGAGACCCTCCGCGGCGTGCTCGCGAATGCGTTCAAGACCGAGGAAACCGGCATGGCCCTCGTTGGTGTGGAAAACCTCGGGCTCTGGATGCCCGGTGAGCGCGCAGTAGGCGCGCACGGCCCGTACGCCACCGATCCCGAGCAGCAATTCCTGGCGGAGCCTGTGTTCGCCGGCGCCGCCGTAGAGGCGGTCGGTGACCTCACGCAATACGGGCTCATTCTGCTCGACGTAGGAGTCGAGCAGCAGCAGTGGCACCCGGCCCACTTGCGCGCGCCACACGTGCGCGACGAGTTCGTGCGGGGCGATTTCGTCGCGGCCGATTTCGTCCCTGACGATTTCATCGCGGACGATTTCGTCCTCGAAGACCGCGCCCCGGACGATGTCTTCGTGCGCGGCATCGTCCGCGGCGGTTTCGGGCGGGGCGGCCCCGGAGCCGCCGGAGGGCAACGGCACGGTGACCCGTACCGGCTCGCCGTCGATACCCCGCAGCAGGCTGAGCGGCAGCCCGTTCGGGTCGCTGGCAGGGTAACGCTCCTGCTGCCAGCCCTCGGCCGACAAGGACTGGGTGAAGTACCCGTGCCGGTAGAGCAACCCCACGCCGATGATCGGCACACCAAGATCGCTCGCTGTCTTGAGGTGATCACCCGCGAGGATGCCGAGCCCACCCGAGTACTGGGGCAACACGGCGGTAATACCGAACTCTGGCGAGAAGTAGGCGATGGCGGCCGGCGGCTCGGCGGCGGGGCCATCATCGCGCGCACTGCCGAGCGTCTGATACCAGCGCGGACCCTCGAGGTATTCCTGCAGGTCGTCGGCGGCGTGGCCGAGCCGCCGCAGGAACCGCCTGTCCTCGGACAGCCTGGCCAGTTGTTCCGGCCGCACCTCGCCGAGCAGCCGGACCGGATCGTGACCAACTGCTTCCCAGCGCTCGCGATCGATCGACGCGAAAAGGTCAAGTGTTTCAGCATGCCAGCACCACCGGAGGTTCATCATCAGCTCGCCCAGGGGGGCGAGCGGCTCCGGCAGCGCGGCCGCGACGGTGAACCGGCGGATCGCTCTCACGGGGAGTGACCCTAATGTGTCCGGTGCCAAACCTGCGAACCGGACCGCAATTCGTGGAGTCTCATGTCTATCCAGAAGCAAAAGATCACCCCCCTGGACGGGAGCAAAGCCCGGAAGATGGGTAGCTTGACAAGGATGATCGGACGCATCCCCATCCTTGACGTTGAGCCCGTGATCGACTGCGGGCGACGGCCGGCGAAGGCCGTGACAGGCGAATCATTCGAGGTCTACGCGACCGTCTTCCGCGAAGGGCACGAGATGCTCGGCGCGGAGGTGGTCCTGCAAGGCCCCGACGGCCGCGCCGGGCCGCCGGTCCGCATGCGCGAACTCGTGCCAGGGACCGACCGCTACGGCGCCGAGGTCATTGTGACATCGATCGGGTCGTGGCAGTTTTACGTCGAGGCGTGGGGCGACCCGTTCGCCCACTGGTACCACGACGCGAGAATCAAGATCCCGCGGGGCCAGGACGTCGAGCTGATGCTCGCCGACGGCGCGGTGCTCTTCGACCGAGCGGCGCGGCGGCTGCGTGACCCGGACCGGGCCGTGCTCGTCGCAACCGCGGCGAGGCTGCATGATCCGGCCATCCCGCCGGCCGACCGGCTCGCCGCAGCCTCGGCCGCGGAAGTGATTTCGCTCGTCGAGCGCTGCCCGCTGCGCGAGCATCTGAGCCGATCAAGGAAATTTCCGCTCACCGTGCACAGGGAACGGGCTCTCTACGGCGCATGGTATGAATTCTTCCCGCGGTCGGAAGGCGTGCAAATCGACCCGATGGGCCGCAGGGAACCAATCTCAGGGACCCTGCTGACGGCAGCACGACGGCTCGACGCCATTGCCGCGATGGGGTTCGACGTGGCTTACCTGCCGCCGATTCACCCGATCGGGTTTACCTACCGGAAAGGCCGGAACAACACGCTCGAGGCGAGGCAGGGCGATCCGGGCTCGCCATGGGCGATCGGATCGGCCGAGGGCGGTCACGACGCCGTCCACCCTGAGCTCGGCACGCTTGCGGATTTCGACAGTTTCGTCGCTCGTGCCCGCGAGCTCGGCCTAGAGGTCGCGCTTGATCTGGCGCTGCAGACCTCACCCGATCACCCGTGGGTGAAGGAACACCCGGAATGGTTCACCACCAGGGCGGACGGCTCCATTGCCTACGCGGAGAATCCGCCCAAGAAATACCAGGACATTTACCCGGTTAACTTCGACAATGACCCGGAAGGCAGTTATGCGGAGGTGCTCCGCATTGTCAGGCACTGGATGAGCCACGGCGTCCGGATCTTCCGTGTGGACAATCCGCACACCAAGCCGCTGCGGTTGTGGGAACGGCTGCTCGCCGATGTGCACGCCACCGACCCGGACGTGCTGTTCCTAGCCGAGGCCTTCACCAGGCCCGCCATGATGCACACGCTGGCCAAAATCGGTTTTCACCAGTCGTACACGTACTTCACCTGGCGGGTGGCTGCCGCCGAGCTCGAGGAGTACCTCCGCGAGCTCTCCGGGCCCGCGGCCGCCTACATGCGGCCCAACCTCTTCACCAACACCCCCGACATCCTGCAGGGCTATCTGCATCACGGCAGCCCAGCCGCGTTCAAAGTGAGAGCCGTGCTCGCGGCGATGCTTTCACCCACCTGGGGCGTCTACTCCGGTTACGAGCTGTGTGAGAACGTGCCGCTGCGGCCGGGCAGCGAAGAGTACCTGAACTCGGAGAAATACCAATACAAGCCGCGTGATTGGGATGCCGCTGAGCGCAGCGGCAACAGCCTCGCTCCGTTCATCACGAAACTCAATCTGATCCGGCGTGCGCACCCGGCGCTGCACCGGCTACGCAACCTGCGCTTTCATCACGTCGATCGGCCGGAGTTCCTGTGCTTCTCCAAGCGCCTCGCCGTGGCGGAGACCGGGCCGGATGCCGAGTCCAGCGAGGCGGGGAAGGAAGCTGACACCGTCCTGGTTGTGCTAAACACCGATCCACATCAGCCGCGCGAGGCCACGGTATGGCTCGACCTGAGCGCACTCGGCTGCGACGCTGGTGAGGAACTCATCGTCACAGACGAACTGAGCGGTGAGTCGTACGAATGGGGCCGGGCCAACTATGTCCGTCTCGACCCGGCACTCGAGCCGGCGCACATTTTCACCGTCACGGTACGGCCGGCCTTCCGCTAACGTGCGGCAGCCGTGACCGTAGCGGACAGCGGGCCGCTGCGAAGTGGCCAGGCGGCGACGCCAGCCGACAACGCCAGCCGACAAGGCCAGCCGACAACGTAAGACCGCAAGACCCCGCAAGAGGCGCACGACCCGCACGACCCGCACGAGGCGCACGACCCGCACGAGGCGCACGACCCGCACGAGGCGCACGACCCGCACGACCCGCACGAGGCGCACGACCCGCACGACCCGCACGACCCGCACGAGGCGCACGACCCGCACGACCCGCTCTGTCCCGATCCGGGCACAGAGCACCAGCCCATAACCGCCGCACGCCGCACCAGCACTTCTGGAGACGCCAGTGGTGACACCGCCTGACCCGGTCACGTCAACGCCGATCCGCTCGAGCTTCGGGCACGGTCACAGCGAACCGGTGCCAGATCCGTTCTCGTTCAGCAACCCGCGAGATCCCCACTGGTACAAGCGCGCCCTCTTCTATGAGGTCGTCGTGCGCGGCTTCCACGACTCCAACGGAGACGGCACTGGCGACCTGCAAGGCCTGACTTCACGGCTCGACTACCTGCAGTGGCTCGGCATCGACTGCATCTGGCTGCTGCCTATCTACGCCTCGCCGCTACGGGACGGCGGGTACGACATATCCGACTTCATGACCGTCCTTTCTGATTTCGGGCATATCGGGCACTTCGTTGAGATGGTCGACGAGGCACACAAGCGCGGCATCCGTGTGATCGCCGACCTGGTCATGAACCACACCAGCGACCAGCATCCCTGGTTCCAGGCGTCACGCAGGGAACCGGACGGCCCGTTCGGCGATTTCTATGTGTGGTCGAAAACCGACGCACAGTACCGGGACGCCCGGGTGATCTTCGTGGACAGTGAACACTCCAACTGGACCTACGACCAGGTCCGCGGCCAGTACTACTGGCACAGGTTCTTCTCCCACCAGCCCGATCTCAACTACGAAAACCCCAGAGTGCAGGAGGCGATGCTCGAGGTGCTGAGGTTCTGGCTCGACCTCGGCATCGACGGCTTCCGGCTGGACGCCGTCCCTTACCTGTACGAGCGCGAGGGCACCAACTGCGAGAACCTCAAGGAAACTCACGAGTACCTCAAGCGCGTCCGCGCCGAGGTCGACCGGCTGTATCCCGACCGCGTGCTGCTCGCGGAGGCCAACCAGTGGCCGGATGACGTGGTCGAGTACTTCGGCGACGCGGAGGGCGGCGGCGACGAATGCCATATGGCATTCCACTTCCCGCTGATGCCGCGGATCTTCATGGCCGTGCGGCGCGAGCAGCGCTATCCGATCTCGGAGATCCTGGCCCAGACCCCGGACATTCCCGAGCACTGCCAGTGGGGCATATTCCTGCGCAATCACGACGAGCTAACGCTCGAGATGGTCACCGACGACGAGCGCGACTACATGTACGTCGAGTACGCGAAAGACCCGCGGATGAAGGCGAACATCGGCATCCGCCGCCGGCTCGCGCCGCTGCTCGACAACGACCGCAACCAGCTTCAGCTGTTCACCACGCTACTGCTTTCGCTGCCCGGCTCGCCGGTGCTCTACTACGGCGACGAGATCGGCATGGGTGACAACATCTGGCTCGGTGATCGTGACGGCGTGCGCACGCCGATGCAGTGGACCCCCGACCGCAACGCCGGATTTTCCAACTGCGACCCGGCACGGCTCTACCTGCCGCTGATCATGGATCCGATCTACGGATACCAGGCGATCAACGTGGAGTCGCAGCAGAAGAACGCGGGTTCACTGCTCAACTGGACCAAACGGATGATCGAGATCCGCAAGCGCCACCCGGTGTTCGGCCTCGGCAGCTACGAGGAGCTGGCCTCGTCGAACCCGAGCGTGCTCGCGTTCGTCCGGGAATACGACCCGAACGGCCACGGGCGGAGCGGGATTGGGCTGGACGGGTCCGACCGGATACTTTGCGTGAACAACCTTTCCAGGTTCCCGCAGCCAGTGGAACTCGACCTGCGCCGCTTCAAGGGAGTGACACCGATCGAGTGCATGGGCGGGGTGCGGTTCCCGCCGATCGGCGAGCTCAGCTACCTGCTGACCCTGCCAGGCCACGGGTTCTACTGGTTCCAGCTCCCGGCGCCGCGGGATGAGGAGCTGCCATAGGCCACGGCTTGGGGTGGGCAGGATTGGCGTGGCGCTATGAGGGGAAACGTTTCGGGCAACCGTGCCCAGAAGGAGAGCATTGGGATGGTGTAAACGAGAACCATGAGATTCGAGGAGATCCTGACCGTTTGGCTCCCGCGACAGCGCTGGTTCGCGGGCAAGGGCAGCGCCATCCGGGATCTTGGCGTGGTCGCGGAAACCGTGCTCGTGGCTGGCGACCCTGAGCTGCGGCACCTGGTTATCGCCGTCTCGCACGACGGCACCGTGGACAAGTACCAGGTGCTTGTCGGCCTGCGGACCACACTGCCCGACCGGCTGAGGCACGCGATGATCGGCCGCTTGGTACGGCCAGACGGCACGTCGGTGGTGATCTACGACGCCGTCCACGACAGCGAGCTCACCTCGGTCTTGCTGCGTGCGATCGCGGCCGAGCGGGACACCGGGCGGCTGCGGTTCCGCAGAGCGCCAAGCGCGCGGATAAACACGAAGCTGGAAAGCCTGGTGCTCACCGGCGAGCAGAGCAACACCAGCCTGGTCTACGGCCAGGAGGCGATCCTCAAGTTGTTTCGCAGGCTCACCCCGGGCGCCAACCCAGACCTGGAAGTGACGAGCGCTCTTGCGCGCCTCGGCTCCGCCCACATCGCGCAGCCGTTCGGGTGGATTGAGATGGACCTCGAGGACACGGCGACGACGGTCGCCATCTTGTCCGAATACCTGCGCACGGCGAGCGACGGCTGGTCACTCGCGCAGACGTCGGTACGCGACCTCTATGCGGGCGAGGGCATCGGGCCTGAGGAGGCAGGTGGCGACTTCGCCGGCGAGGCCGGGCGCCTCGGCGCCGCCACCGCGGAGATCCACTGTGACCTCGCGGACGCGTTCGGTGTTTCCGAGCTCGAGCCCGACGCGATCGCCGAATTGGCTGCGCAGATGCGGGAAAAGCTGGAAAACGCGCGCGCGGTAGTGCCCGCGCTCGCACGTCACGCGGATTTCGTCCAGACGGCTTTCGATGATTTCGCCAAGCTCGACAATCCCATGCGCGTGCAGCGCATCCACGGCGATTACCACCTCGGCCAGGTCGTGCGGACGGAGGCTGGCTGGATCGTGCTCGACTTCGAAGGCGAACCCGCCACGCCGCTCGCGGCACGGCGGGCGCCGACGTCGCCGCTGCGTGATGTTGCCGGTATGCTGCGCTCCTTCGACTATGCCGCCCGTGCGCAACTGATCGGTCATCCTCATGAGGACATGCTCCGCGGTGCCGCATACGCCTGGACGCAGCGCAACCGCGCCGCGTTCTGCGAAGGCTATGCGGAGGTCAGCGGCAGCGACCCGCGCCTCGCGGAGGCGACGCTGCGCGCCTTCGAGCTGGAAAAGGCTGTCTACGAGGTCGTCTACGAGGCACGTCACCGGCCGTCCTGGCTGCCCATACCGCTTGATTCTCTTGGGGCTGCCGCATGATCATGCGCACCGCGCGGCAACCTGACCGGCCAGTCGGCAGCATGCCGCGCGGTGCGTGAGGAAGACATGGAGCCTGAGGAACCACCATGGTGCCTGAGGACCCACTAGTGCCTGAGGAGCCGTTTCTGCATGCCGCAGATCACAGTCGACGAGATCGATCGCATCGTCGCGGGGCATCACCATGACCCGCATTCGGTCCTTGGCGCCCATTCGGGGCCAGAAGGAATAACGGTGCGCGCACTGCGGCCGCTCGCCGCCACGGTCACCGTGGTGCTCAGCGACGGCCGCAAGTTCCCCATGCGGCACATCCACGACGGCCTGTTCGAGGCGACCCTGCCACCAGGGGACATTCCCGACTACCGGCTGGCCGTCGCCTACACCGCCCCCGACGCAGGCCGCCTACCGGGCGCGGCCACCGCGGGAGCGGAGACGCTGACCGACGATCCCTACCGGCATCTGCCCACACTCGGCGAGATCGACCTGCACCTGATCCGCGAAGGCAGGCACGAGCAACTGTGGCAGGTGCTCGGCGCGCATGTGCGCACGCTACCCGGCGCCACAGCGGCGTCTGGCGCGGCGTCAGCAGGTGCCGCGTCTGAGGGGACGGATGTGGCACCGGCGCTGCTGCCAATCGGTGTCGCGACCGCCGGTGCCGCGACCGCCGGTGCCGCGACCGCTGGTACGACATCTGACACCCCCCCAACCGCCGATGCCGCTACCGCCGGTGCCGCTACCGCCGGTGCCGCAGCCGACCGTGCCGCAACCGCCGGTACGACATCTGCCACCCCCCCAACCGCCGGTGCCGCAACCGCCGGTGCCGCAACCCAGGGTGCGACGCGTGGCAGCGCCATGGCCCACGGTGCCGGAACCGCCGCTACGGCACCTGGCACAGCCACAACCGACGACGCGGTTCTCGTGGGCGCGGCACGCGAAAGCGCGGCAGCCGAGACTTCGACGCGGCAGGGGGTGCACGAGCAGGCGAGCGCCACCCAGCGGCAGCCGTTCGGCCGTAATTACCACGTCGGCCAGGGCGGATTCGAACCGGTAACCGGCACGTCCTTCGCCGTCTGGGCGCCGAACGCCCGCGGCGTGCGTGTCGTCGCCGACTTCAACCACTGGGACGGCCGCAGTCACCCGATGCGTTCGCTCGGCAGCTCGGGCGTCTGGGAGATCTTCGTTCCTGGCGCCGGCGCTGGCACCAGGTACAAGTACCAGATCTGCGGGCCCGACGGCTTGTGGCGGGTCAAGGCGGACCCGATGGCGCAAGCCGCCGAGCGGCCGCCGGCCACCGCATCCATCGTCTACGCCAGCGATTACACCTGGGGGGACAACGCCTGGCTCACCGCACGAGCAGCAGGCAACCAGCACCGCGAGCCGATGAGCGCCTACGAGGTTCACCTCGGTTCCTGGCGGCCAGGCCTGTCCTACCGCGAGCTGGCAGAGGAATTGACCGAGTACGTGAGCAGCATAGGCTTCACGCACGTCGAATTCCTGCCGGTCGCCGAGCACCCGTTCGGTGGATCGTGGGGGTATCAGGTCTCCTCGTACTACGCGCCGACGGCACGGTTCGGCAGCCCGGACGACTTCAGGTATCTGGTCGACCGGCTGCATCAGGCGGGAATCGGCGTCGTCGTCGACTGGGTGCCCGCGCATTTCCCGCGCGACGACTGGGCGCTGGCCCGGTTCGACGGCACGCCGCTCTACGAGCATGGCGACCCGCGCCGCGGCGAGCATCCGGACTGGGGAACGCTCGTCTTCGATTACGGCCGCTCCGAGGTCCGCAACTTCCTCGTCGCCAACGCCCTGTACTGGCTGGAAGAGTTCCACATTGACGGCTTGCGGGTGGACGCGGTCGCCTCCATGCTGTACCTCGACTACTCGCGATCCGAGGGCCAGTGGACGCCGAACATGTACGGCGGGCGCGAGAACCTGGACGCGATTTCATTCCTGCAGGAGGTCAACGCCACGGCTTACCGCCGCGCGCCAGGTATCTCCATGATCGCCGAGGAGTCGACCGCGTGGCCTGGCGTGACACGGCCGGTGCATCTGGGCGGGCTCGGTTTCGGGTTCAAGTGGAACATGGGGTGGATGCACGACACCCTCACCTACATGTCGCACGACCCGGTGTTCAGGCATTACCACCACAACGAGCTAACGTTCTCGCTGATCTACGCGTTCAGTGAGAATTTCGTCCTCCCGCTGTCCCACGACGAGGTCGTGCACGGCAAGGGCTCGCTGCTTGGCAAGATGCCGGGAGACGACTGGCGGCGGTTCGCGGGCCTGCGCGCGCTCTTCGCCTACATGTGGGCGCACCCGGGTAAGAAGCTGCTGTTCATGGGGTCCGAGTTCGGCCAGGGCGCCGAGTGGTCCGAGCAGAACGGGCTCGACTGGTGGGTGCTCGACGACGACTTCCACAGCGGTGCGCAGCAGCTAGTCCGCGATCTGAACGCGGTGTACGGCGTAACCCCCGCGCTGTGGCAGCAGGACACCTCGCCTGATGGGTTCGCCTGGATCGACGCCAACGACGCGAGTGGCAACACGCTTTCGTTCCTGCGGCTAGCCCGTTCGCGCGGCGCGGACGGGCCGGCTGGGACGGCGCTGGCCACCGGGTCGACGCTGGGCGCTGGTTCCGTGCCCGGTGCTGGGCCGGCGCCGGGCGCGGGGCCCGCGCAAGGGCCGACCGAGCCTGAGGGCGGCCCGCACCGGACGGCGGATCACGCCGACGGAACCGTCCTGGCCTGCATCGCCAACTTCTCGGCCGTCCCGCACAGCAATTATCGTGTTGGCTTGCCATTCGCCGGCCACTGGCGCGAAGTGATCAACACCGACGCGCCCGTCTACGGCGGCAGCGGCGTGGGGAATCTAGGCATGATCGAGGCCGTGCCGCAGCCGTGGCACGGCAAGCCTGCGTCCGCGACGCTCGCGGTTCCGCCGCTCGGCGTGCTCTGGCTCGTCCCCGAAGCGTGACAGCTCGGCCGCGGCCAGGCGGCGATGGCACACCATGGGCCATCGTGTGCCGATTCCGACACCCAATGTGCCATCGTGCGTCCCGGGCCGGGGTTAAAGGCTCAAGTAACTGGCGCGGGGGTCATAGCTGATCGAGGAGCCAGCGCGGGCCGGTTACCGCCGCACCGGCCGCCTCGCTGCGGCGGCGCAGTTCCCTGTCAGCGGTCACCACCAGGCGAGTTCCGCGCGTGCTAGCGGCCAGGTCCGCGATCGTGTCATCGCCCGAGGCCCTGGCCGCGACCACCCGCAGCGAGCCAGCGCCGGCGACGGCAGCAGCTGCGACAGGGTCCGCAACGGACCGCGCGGCGCCCTCGACCACCAAGACGATCTCGGGGAACCACACGTCGAGCGTTGCCGCAGCCACGCCTTCGGGGAGGGACCTCACACCACGTCCTGCCAGCTTGGCAAGCTCATCGCGAAGGCGCGCCGCCGCACCGGCCCTGTCACGCCACCAGCCGTCAGGCCGCGAGCCCATGACGTTGGCAGCGTCAACGATGATCACTAGCGGCGCGAGGGCGTCATGAAGCATAGGCCAGAGTACGGCGAGACCCGGATGAAGTTCCAACTGCCCGACCGTGTCTGACAGCACCCACGCTGCGGCCGCGGTCTCCCTGCTCAGCGGATCGACGCGAATCGGTCTTGGCAGCTGCGCGACCAGCGTGTCGTACGCCCACCTGCCGTGATCATCACGTACGGCGCCGCGGATGTGCAGCATGTCGCCGGGCAGCGTGCATTCCTCGGCCGCCTCACGCAGCGCAGCGGCCATGGCCGACTCATCACGGCGGCGGGCACCACCGAACAGGCCCCAGGTCCTGCCATGACTGCTCCACCAGCTACGGAGCTGCAACAGCACCCGGGTCTGGCCGCGTTCGTCACGCGCGTAGCCGAGCAGCCCCGCAGCGCCGAACCGCCCCCAATGCACGTGACCCTGATCGCAACGGATCCAGCCATCCCCGTCGAGCCCTGCCATCCCGCGACGATAACCGACGGCGGCCAGGCAATGGCCAGCGGCCGCGTCCACGAGGCAGGGCGCCCCGGCGGTTCCGCAGCCCGTAGGCTGAGCCCATGCCGGACATCAGCCTCGCGGACAAGATCATCGGGCTTCGCCAGCGGCGGTGCGCGCCGCTGATCCTGGAACTTGACCTCAGTGAGGGCATCACGGACGAGCCACCCGCCGATCCGCTTTCCGCATTGCTCACGTATCGCCGGAACCGTCTCGGTGATGTGATCGACACGCTGCGCAGGGCCAGCGCGGACGACCGGGTGAAAGCACTGGTGGCGAAGGTCGGCGGACGGCGCATCGGGCTTGCCAGGATTCAGGAGCTGCGCGACGCCATCGGCGAGTTCCGCCGGTCGGGCAAGGCCACGATCGCATGGGCGGAGAGCTACGGCGAGTTCTCGCCTGGCAACCTGCCCTACTACCTGTCCACCGCGTTCGAGCACGTCTACCTGCAGCCGTCCGGCGACCTCGGCCTCACCGGCGTGGCTATGGAGACCACGTTCCTGCGGGGCGCCTTCGACAAGGTCGGCGTGGATTACGAGCTGGCCAAACGGCATGAGTACAAGAACGCAGTGAACGTGCTAACCGAGCGGGGGTTCGACGCACCGCACAAGGAAGCTCAGCAGCGGCTGGTCGAGTCCGTCACCACGCAGCTCACCGAGGGGATCGCCGACCGCCGCGGTATCAACGCCGCCGACGTGCGCACGCTTATCGACAAGGGCCCCTTCATCGGCGCGGAGGCGATGGAGGCCGGCCTGGTCGACGCTCTCGGCTATCGCGATGAGGTGTACGCGGCAGCGCGCAAGCAAGCCGGCGACGATGCGGAGCTGCAATATCTCGGCCGCTACCAGCGCACCGGTTCGTTCGCACGCAGCGCACGCAAGCTCCCGAATCCCCGCGAGCCATTCGTCGCCCTCATTCACGCGAGCGGTGCCATCAGGCGCGGGCGAAGCGGGCGCGGCCCCATCATGGCCAGCTCGATCGGTTCAGACACGTTGGCCGCGGCCATCAGGGCCGCCACCGCCGACGACCGTGTCCGTGCCATCGTGCTGCGGGTGAACAGCCCGGGCGGCTCCTACGTCGCATCCGACACGATCTGGCGGGAGGTCGTGCGGGCTCGCACCGCCGCCAAGCCGGTCGTGGTGTCGATGGGCGATGTGGCCGCCTCGGGCGGCTACTTCATTGCGATGGCCGCCGATGCGATCGTGGCGCAGCCCGGCACGCTTACCGGCTCGATAGGGGTGTTCGGCGGCAAGCCGGTGCTCAGCGGCCTGCTCGACAAGACCGGCGTGACCACCGACGCCGTCCGCGAAGGCGCGCGGGCGCAGATGTTCTCCACCAGCCGTCCTTTCAGCCCGGACGAGTGGGAACGGGTGAACACCTGGCTCGACCGCATCTACGCGGACTTCACGGGGAAGGTGGCGGAAGGCCGCAGGCTAACCGTCGAGCAGGTCCACGAGGTCGCCCGCGGCAGGGTGTGGACCGGCGCGGACGCGGCAGCCAATGGGCTGGTCGACCACCTCGGCGGGCTGGACACCGCGGCGAGGATCGCGCGGCAGCGCGCCGGGCTACCTGACAATGCGGCGATCCGCCGCTACCCGCGAGTCAGCCCGCTGGAGAGGTTGCGCGGGCCGCAGTCGAGTGAGGACCGCGCGGCCGCGGCGACGCGGCTGGGCACCGGCCTGCTTGGCACCGGCCTGCCCGGTGCCGACGCGCCCGTTACCGGCCTGCTTGGGCCGCTGGCGGAAAGTTATGGACCTGTCGTGCAGTTCGCGGCCAGGCTCGGCCTTCCGGCCGGGGGCCCGCTGTTGCTGCCAGGCAGCTGGGTGATCAATTGACCCACCTGCGGCTGCGCGCGCCGCGCCGCCCACGGCGCAGCGGTAAATTCCGGGGGGTTGCCCCCCGGGCCAGCACAGCCAGCGGGGGGTTCCGGGGGGTTGCCCCCCGGGCCAGCACAGCCAGAACGGCTCACGCGCGGTGACCGGAGCCGACGTGCGCGCCGCGGTCGCGGGGTGGGCCACCGGCGTGGCGATCGTCACCGCCAGGGATGGGCGCGACGACGTCGGGGCGACCGTAAGCGCGTTCTGCCCGGTTTCCACCGAGCCGCCGCTGGTGGCGATCAGCCTAATGACCGGCTTCTACCTGGAAGAGGTACTCGGCAGGCAGGACGCATTCGCGCTGACCATCCTCGCTGAAACACAGCGTGCGCTCGCCGGGCGGTTCGCCGCCGCAGGCCGCCCGAGTGCGCGACGATTGCTCGACGACGTGAAGCATACGCGCGGCAGCCGTTCTGGATCACTTATCCCCGCAGCGGGCGTGGCGGCAATGGAATGCCAGGTACAGCAGCGGCTTGCGGCGGGTGACCATCTGCTTGTGGTAGCCGAGGTGGCCGCGGTCGCTTACGCCGACGACGGCGCGGCGCCGCTTGTCCGCTTCCGCGGCCGCTACCCGGCATTGGCCCGGGGCGGCTCCCCGCCGCCCGCCGCACGGCTGCCCTGACCCACAGGAGCCCGTGCGGAGCCCGTGCGGAGCCCGTGCGCGGGGGTCACCCCAGGGAATGGGGCCGGGCGTCGAACACGAGGTCACCATCCCGCCAGACGGCGGCCACCTGAGGGACGCCCGGCCGGTACGCGAGATACACGTGCGACGGTGCGTCGAGCAGCACGAGGTCAGCTCTCGCGCCTTGCCCGAGATGCCCGACGTCGGTGCGGCGTAGCGCCCGCGCGCCACCTGTGGTTGCCGCCCACACCGCCTCCTGCGTCGTCATTCCCATCTCACGCACGGCGAGCGCGACGCACAAGGCCATCGAAGACGTAAAACAAGAGCCCGGATTACAGTCTGTGGCGAGCGCGACGGTGGCGCCCGCGGCGAGCAGCCCCCGCGCGTCCGCGTACGCCTGCCTGGTAGAGAAGTCCACCGCGGGAAGAAGCGTCGCGACGGTACCAGAAGACGCGAGCGCGGCCACGTCATCGTCGGACAGGTACGTGCAGTGGTCCGCTGACGCCGCGCCGGCCTCGACCGCGACCTGGACGCCGGGTCCGGGTCCGAGCTGGCAGGCGTGCACTCTCGGAATCAAGCCGGCGTCCCGTCCTGCGGCGAGCACCTTTCTCGCCTCGTCCGCGCCGAACGCGCCGCGTTCGCAGAACACGTCCACCCACTTGGCGTGCGGGGCGCAGGCGGCGAGCATGGGGCCGCACACCAGATCGACGTAGCCGCCCAAGTCGTCGCCGAACTCCGGCGGCACGACGTGGGCACCGAGATAGGTGACCTCGCCAGTGACTTCTCCGGCGAGCCGAACACTGCGCAGTTCATTCTCGACGTCCAGCCCGTAGCCGGACTTGCACTCGAATGTGGTCGTGCCCTGGCGGAGCATCTCGGCAGCGAGCTTGCCGAGCACGGCACGCAGTTGCGCGTCGGAAGCGGCGCGGGTCGCTTCGACAGTGGCAACAATGCCGCCCGCCTGGTAAGGGCGGCCGGCCATCCGCGCGGCGAACTCGGCGCTGCGGTCGCCAGCGAAAACGAGGTGCGCATGCGAGTCCACGAACCCTGGCAGCACGGCCCGCCCGCCTGCGTCCACCACCTCGTCCGCCGGCGGCGCCTGCGCGGCCGGGCCGCACCACGCAACCCGCGCGTCATCGATCACCAGCGCGGCGCGGGTGAGCGCGCCGAACCCCGCCCCGCCAGCCGCGCGATGCGGCGCGTGCTCCGGAGCGTTGGTAACCAGCTCGGCGATGTTCGTGATCAGCGTGCTCATCGCGCCTTCTCAGTGAGTGCCCTCACAACCGAAGCGTACAGCTGGGAACATCTGGGAACATCTGGGAACATCTGGGGATACCCGTGGGGGGCAACTCGCTCCCGCCCGGCGCCACTTCCGTCCTTTCCTCCCTCTCGTTCTTCTCCCCTTGGTTATTTACCCCTGGTTCTTCGCCATCTGGTTATTTGCCCCTGGTTCTTCGCCCTCTGGTTATTCGCCCCCTCGCTCCCTGTCCTGTCGTACTTTGGCTCCCTCGTCTTCGCCTGCCGGCATCGCCGCCGGCCACGCATGATGCTGCACTCAATGGGTGTGCGGCGGGTGTCGTTATAGCGACAGGTGCGCCACAGCGCTAGCGTGCGGCGCCGCCGCAGCCACCCAGCGGGCCGCGGAGCCGCCACACGTGACGGGCGCAGGCGCGGCACGCGAAGGGCGCAGGCGCCGCGCGAGAGCGCGACGGCTGCTGGGGCACGCAGAGAACGGCGCAGGCCGGCCAAGCACGGCGGCGGCGCCGGACGGCCCTAGACGTTCGCCCGTACGCCGGTCGCCGCGCTGATCGCGGCGGTGAGAGCGGCCGGCACGTCGGCCACAAGCAGGTGCCTTCCGTCGCGGACGACGTCGCGCCCGCTGATCACCACGTCCCGCACGTCGGCCGCTGACCCGGCGAAGATCACAGACTCCAGGGCCGTCGCCGCGGTGGTGCCAGCCAGCCGCGGCGAGTCGAATCGGACGGTGACCAGATCGGCCCACGCACCTGGGGCGATCTCGCCGGCGTCCGGCCAGCCCAGGCAGGCGTGGCCGTCCATGGTCATCGCCCGGGCGAGTTCGTCCGCGGTGAAATGCCCGCGCTCGCGCGTGGCGAGGCGCTCGGTCAACTCGATTCCGCGCGCCTCCTCGATCGGGTCGATGAACGCTTGGCTGTCCGTCCCGATGGTGAGCCTGCAGCCCGCGGAAGCGAGCGCGCGAGCCGGGCCTAGCCCGTCGGCGAGATCGCGCTCGGTGGTCAGGCACAGGCACGCGAACGTCTGGGTGCCGCCGAGCAGGTCCATGTCGGGCCTGCTCACGTTGGTGGCGTGCACCGCCGTCGTGCGCGGGCCGAGGACTCCGGCATTGAAGAGCACCTGCGCGGGCGTGAAGCCATACGCGGTGAGGCATGCCTCGTTTTCGGCCGGCTGCTCGGACAGGTGCACATGGACCGGCGCGCCGTGCCGCTGCGCCCAGGCCACCACGGGGTGCATCTCGTCAGGTGGGACCGCGCGCACCGAATGGATCGCAGCGCCGACCTGCGCGTGCGTGCCGAGCATGCCGTGCGAGTCCGACTTGAGCGCATCCACCCGTCCGGCCCAGCGGTGCGCGTTCCCGTCGCCGAACCGCAACTGCGCTGCGGCCAGCGGCTCGGTGTGGCCAGCTGGCGACAGGCCGCCGGTCAGATAGCACGTGTCGAGCAGGGTTATCCGGATTCCCGCGTCCGCCGCCGCCGTGACGAGCGCGCGGCCCATCACGTTCTGGTCGGAATACGGGCGGCCGTCCGGCCCGTGATGCAGGTAATGGAACTCGCCCACGCAACTCACCCCTGCGAGCGCCATCTCGGCGAAGACGGCGCGGGCGAGCGCCAGATAGCTGGCCGGATCCAGGCGCGCAGCCACCTCGTACATCCGCCGCCGCCAGGTCCAGAACGTGCCACGCTCGCCCTGCGCGGCGCCGCGCAGAGCCCGGTGAAACGCGTGCGAGTGGGCGTTGGCGAACCCAGGCAACGTTAAACCGGGCAGCCAAACGGCTTCCGCCGGCGCGTCGCCGCGGCGCACCTGCGGAGTCACCGAGCTGAACCGCTCTGCAGCGGCTTCGATCAGTACGCCCTGCCGCACGCCGAGGCCGGGCAGCCAGGCGAGTTCCGCGTGCCAGTACCTGCGCTCCTGCTGACCGGCCTGAATGCCCGGGTTCGGGTCGCTCATCTGGCCGCGAGTTCCGCGAGCACCGCGGCGAGTGCCGATACGCCGGTCTCGCAATCGGCCAGGTCGGCGTGCTCCTGGGGAGCATGCGACACACCGGAGGGGTTGCGGACGAACAGCATCGCGGTGGGTACCTTGGCGGCGAGAATCCCCGCGTCGTGCCCGGCACCCGCCCGCAGCACAGGCGCCTTGATGCCGCCGCTGGCCAGCGCACCGGACAGCCGGGCCCGCAGGCCAGGATCGAATTCCACCGGCGGCGAGAAGGATTCGCGCGCCGCGGCAGCGGTGACGCCGTGATCGGCCGCCGCCTGGTTGGCCGCCGCGGTGACGTCATCGACGACGCTGCGCAGGGCTTCTTGGTCGGGCGCGCGCGCATCCAGCCAGCCGCGCACCGCGGCCGGGATCGCGTTCACCGCTCCTGGTACAACGATCACCTTGCCGACGGTAGCGCGCCCGCCGTGGCGGAGCGCCGCCGCCCTGGCCGCGAGGGCGGTCGCCGCGAATGGCAGCATCGGGTCGCGGCGGTCGGCCAGCACCGTGGTGCCCGCGTGGTCGGCCCGCCCGGTGAAGTCGAAGCGCCATCTGCCGTGCGGCCAGATCCCTGCCCCGACGCCGATCACCGCGTCGAGGTCAGCCAGTTGCCTGCCCTGCTCGATATGCAGTTCGACGAATGCGGCGACCCGGTCGCGCAACCCGTCATCGGGCCCGAGCAGGTCCGGCTGTGCACCTGCCGCGGACATCGCCGCCGCCAGGCTCACGCCACTCGCATCACGAAGACCGCGCGCCGCGTCCGCGCTGATCACGCCGGTGAGCAGCCGGCTGCCGAGGCAGGGCACCCCGAACCGCGCGCCCTCCTCCTCGGTGAACGCCGCGACCGCGACCGGGCGCGCGGGCGCGAAGCCGCGCTCGCGCAGCAGGTCGATCGCGGCGAAGGCGGACACCACGCCGAGCGGGCCGTCGAACGCGCCGCCGTCGGGCACCGAGTCCAAGTGGCTTCCTGCGACCACGGCACCCGCCCGCGCCGGGATGCGGGCCGCGGTCGCAGGCTCCCACCAGGCCCACAGGTTGCCGTTGCGGTCGGTGTCGGCGCGAAGGCCCCGCGCGGTCGCGGCGGCCATGAACCATTCGCGGCAGCTCAGATCCGCGGCCGTCCAGGAGAACCGCTGGTATCCCCCGGTCTGCTGATCACGCCCGACGGGCAGCAGCGACTCCCACAGCTGGCGAAAGCTCACCGGGTGCCCTCCATCGGGACGTTGACGCCGCGCTCCGCGGCCACCTCGGCCGCGCGCTCGTACCCGGCGTCCAGGTGCCGGATCACGCCCATGGCCGGGTCGTTGGTGAGCACGCGTTCCAGCTTGGTGGCCGCCAGCGGGGTGCCGTCCGCAACGCAGACCTGACCGGCGTGGATCGATCTGCCCATGCCGACCCCGCCGCCGTGGTGCACGCTCACCCAGGATGCGCCTGATGCCGTGTTGACCAGGGCGTTCAGTATCGGCCAGTCGGCGATCGCGTCCGAGCCGTCCCGCATGGCCTCGGTCTCACGGTAGGGGGACGCGACCGAGCCGCAGTCGAGGTGATCACGGCCGAGCACTAGCGGGGCGCTGATGTCGCCGCGGGCGACCAGCTCGTTGAACCTGAGCCCGGCGAGGTGCCGCTCGCCGTATCCGAGCCAGCAGATGCGGGCGGGCAGGCCCTGGAAATGGACCTTCTGGCCGGCCAGTTCGATCCACCGGGCCAGCGGCTCGTTGCCCGGGAAAAGATCGAGCACCGCGCGGTCGGTGGCCGCGATGTCGGCCGCATCGCCGGACAGCGCCGCCCACCGGAACGGGCCCTTGCCCGCGCAGAACAACGGGCGGATGTAGGCGGGCACGAACCCGGGGAAGTCGAACGCCCGCTCGTACCCGGCCAGCTGCGCCTCGCCTCTGATCGAATTGCCGTAGTCGAAGACCTCCGCGCCGCGGTCCATGAATCCCACCATCGCCTCGACGTGGGCCGCCATCGATTCGCGTGCGCGCCTGGTGAATCCCGCCGGGTCCTCGGCTCGCAGCGCCGCCATATCCTCGAAACAGACGCCAAGCGGCAGGTAGGTCAGCGGGTCGTGCGCGGACGTCTGATCGGTGACGATGTCAATCGGTGCGTCCATGGAAAGCAGCCGGGGCACGACGTCGGCGGCGTTGCCGAGCAGGCCGATGGACAATGGCCGCGCGGAGTCGCGCGCGGCGGTGGCGCGGCGCACCACGTCGTCGATGTCGTCGGCCTGCTCGTCCAGGTATCCCTGTTCGATCCGCCGCGCGATCCTGGACGGATCGCACTCAACGCAGATCGCCACCCCGCCGTTCATGGTGATCGCGAGCGGCTGCGCACCGCCCATCCCGCCGAGACCCGCCGTGAGCGTGATCGTGCCCGCGAGCGAGCCGCCGAACCGCTTCGCCGCGACCGCCGCGAACGTCTCGTAGGTGCCCTGCAGGATTCCCTGCGTGCCGATGTAGATCCAGGATCCCGCCGTCATCTGCCCGAACATGGTCAGCCCCAGCGCCTCAAGGCGGCGGAACTCCTCCCACGTCGCCCACTGCGGCACCAGCAGGGAATTGGCGATGAGCACCCGCGGCGCCCACTCGTGCGTGCGGACCACCCCGACCGGCTTGCCCGACTGCACGACCAACGTCTCGTCGTCGCCGAGTTCGCGCAGCGTGGCGACGATCGCGTCGAAGGCACCCCAGCTACGCGCGGCCCGGCCGGAGCCGCCGTAAACGATCAGTTCGTCCGGATGCTCGGCCACCTCGGGGTCGAGGTTGTTCATCAGCATCCGCATCGCCGCTTCCTGCGGCCAGCCCCGGCAGGTCAGCCGGGTGCCCCTGGGCGCCCGAACGGGACGCGCTCCGCTGGTGGTCCTCGCAGGTGTGCCGGTCATCGCGGGCTCCTCGTCGAGCTTGTCAGCACGGCCGGACGGCGTATCACCCGCCCGGGTCACCCCACCATTGTGAGCGAAGGTGCCCAAGGTATCGGTACCGGCGCAGCCATGACGCATGCTGCCACAGTCAGCGGTGCCACACCTGGCACCAGCTAGCGCTAGCGACGCACGGGGCCCGCCGTGTCGGCGGGTTGGTCACTGCGATGCCGGGTCACCTCGGCGGCGAGCTGAGCACGCGAGGAGATGTCCAGCTTCGCGAACACATGCGCAAGGTGGGTCTGCACTGTCCGGCGCGACACGTACAGGCGCTCGCCGATCTGCGGATTGGACATTCCCTCCGCCACGAGGCCGGCGACCGTGCGCTCGGTCGGTGTGAGGCTGTGCCAGCCGCTGCGCGGCCGATTGCCCGTTACGGCTCCCCGGCGGCCGCGCCTGATCCCTGCCGCCCGCCGTTTCCCTTCGGTGCGGGCGAGATCGCGGGCGGCGTCCAGCCGTTCGTAAATCTCGATCGCGCGACCGAAGAGCTCGCTGGCCCGGCTCGCCTCGTGCTGCCGCGCGAAGGCTGCAGCCGCATCCTCGCAGGCAAGCGCGAGTTCAAGGGGGCGCGACCCGCCCATGTAGGCACCCGCCGCGGCGTGCAGCATCTCGGCATCATCGGCTATCAGTCCCGCGCAGCGCAACGCCGCGCCTTTCATCCACGACACCTCGTTGCGCGCCGCGACCTCGGCGACCGCGGCCGAAGCATCCCGCGCCCGGCCCAGATCACCGGCGGCCAGCGCGAGCCGGACCAGGTCGGCCCCGACGAGGGGGTATTCGTGCGTGATTCCCCGCCGGGCGCACACGTCCCACGCGTCGGTCATGATGGCTAGCGCCTGTGCAAGCTCGCCACCGGCCTCCAGGATGAGGGCTCGCGACCACACCGCCCAGTTCGTGCGGTATCGAAGACCCGTGCCGGAGAGCTGGCACGCGGCAGCGCCCGCGGCGGCCTCCTGAGCGCCGCGGAGGTCGCCCCGATGATAGAGAATCAGGGACAGCACGCCGTGGGCGTACACGAGGCTGTACTTCGAACCGGTCTCGTCCGCCAGATCGAGGCTCGTCTCGAGCTCGGCGATGGCATCGTCCCATTGCCCCGCGATGAAGCGCTCCACGCCGCGGACCGCCTGGTAGCTGGGCAGGTGCCAGCGGACGCCGAGTTCCTCGCTGATCCGCCTGCCGTTTTCGAGCGTGGCCCTGGCCTCCTCGAGCCGGTCGAGCTCGATCAGAATGTGCCCCGGGGCCATATAGAGCGGGTGGCGGTGTCCCTGCCTGCCCGGGCTCTGGTCGGCCAGCCGCCGCGCATCCTCGCTGATCCGCAGCGCGTCCTCAAGGTGGGCGCGGAATTCCGAGACCATGGCGAGCGAGTCCATGGCGATGCTGGTGGTCAGGTGATCTCCGGCCGCGTCGGCCGCGTACCGGGCCTGCTCGGCGAAGATGGCCGCGCCGTCGAGGTCGCCAAGCCACAGCCGGGCGAAGCTCGACCACCCGAGACCATAGGCTCGTTCGGCGTCGGTGAGCACAGTTGACTCGGCCGCCCGGTCCAATTCGCGGATGGCGTCGTGTCCGTGTCCCTGGGTGATGAGGGCATGCCCGAGGCAGTTGCGGACCAATGCCTCCACGGACAGGTCATGGTCCCGGTCCAGCAACCCGCGGCAGGCCGCCTCGGCGTCGGCGACGCGTCCCGCCCACATGAGGCTGGTGGCCCGCTCGGCGAGCAGCCGGTCGCGGCCGGGATCTGCCGGCTCCATCAGCCCGACCGCACGGGCCAGCAGGTCCACGGCGATATCCGGCGATCGCGCCGCCGCTTCCCGCGCGGCCCTGGTCAGCCAGGCGATCGCAGCCGCGTCTCCGCGTCCGGCTCCACGGGCGAGATGCTCGGCGACCTGCAGGGCCGGGGCGCCGGTTTGCGCCAGCCGCTGGCCGATTTCGCGGTGCAGCCCGCAGCGCACGCTCCACGGCAGATCCTCATAGATGCTCTCGCGGATCAGGTCATGGCGGAAGCGCAGCAAAGCGCCGTCGTCCTCCAATACGCGCGCCCTGATCGCCTCCGCCAGCGCAAACGACAGCTCCAAGGCGGGCTGAGCGGTGACCGTGGCCAAATCGGTGAGCGAGAAACCCGACCCTAGCATCGACGCGGCCCGCAGCGCCTGCAGGGTGGCCTCGGGCAGGGGGCTGAGACGGCGCAAGATCGTCAGTCGCAGCGTCGGCGGCAGGGTCAGCTTGACCACTTCCGCCCGCCCGCCCGCGATCTGGATCGCCCCGTCCTGCACGATCGCCGCCACCAGTTCGGTGACGAACAGCGGGTTCCCGCCCGCCCCCGCCACCTCGGCCAGCAGCCGCGGCCCCGGCTGGGCCGCGATGGTCTCGGCAACCAGGCCGGCCACGGCCTCCTCGGGCAGACGGCGCAGCCGCAGCTGCTCCGCCCCCGCGGCCTCCAGCACGCCGACCAGCCGGTCAAGCTCCTCGATCCGCGGGGAAGGCCGCGAGCAGCCGATCAGGGCCACCGGCAGATAGGCCAGGCGGCGCCCCACCGCGCCCAGCGTGAGCAGGCTGGACGGGTCGGCCCACTGCAGATCATCCACGCCGATCACAAGCGGCCCCGACACCGCAAGTTCCTCCACTAGGTCGGTGAAGGCGTCCACCGCCCGGAACCGCAAGCCCGGATCGCTGGTCACCGTGATCGGGCCCCCGTCGCCGCCGTGGTGAGTGGTCAGCAGCGCGGCGATAGCAGCGCGGCGCGGATCCGGGGATGAGCGGCCGCACCCAAAGGCGTCGGCGACGACACCGAACGGCCGCGTCTGCTCCAGTTCCTCGGCCCGGC
>DATIYI010000376.1:0-3643 GCA_035517695.1 Streptosporangiaceae bacterium | reverse complement strand
TGGTTTGGTTAGCACCTCCTTTCTAGCGATGCGGGGAGCCGTTGTCCTTCAGGCGCGCCGGGACAGAATTAGAAACCTAAATAGCCATTAATGGAGATCCACAGAAAGCTTGTGCTGGAGAGTTTCTAATAACCCTCCTGGGGCTGCATTCATTGCCAATCCTGCGCCGAGTTCCATTCTCCCGCAGCGGATGATGGCGTCAGTAGCTCGCCGGGGGCCGGGAGGCCCGCCAGGGATCGAGATCGATGGAGTCAGCCGGCGCGACGGACTGGGCGGCGGCGACCGCGCGCTTGACGTCGGTCGCGGAGACGCGGCACCCGTACGCCATCGCCGAGCCGATCACCTACCGGAACGGCTCCAGCAGGCCGCCAAGGACCGGCCCGGACGTAGCCGTTCAGCCAGTCGGCGACCGCGGCGGCGCAGGCCTTCGAACGCGGACCAGTGCCCCGGCCTCGTCGTGGCGTAGCTGGCGTTGCCCAGATCCGCGGTCGCGGCGACCACGGCCACGCCCATTTGCACCAGCTCCCGCTCGGTCGTTTCCCGCACAAGCACCAGCATACCAGTGCTAATTACAATAAAGGCCGCAAAGGTATCCTGGGGAGAAAGACCCGTGCCCGGAGGAATGGCGGCCAGATGTCGAAGGTAGTCCTGAGCGTGAGCGTGGATGCCGAGCGTCGGGCGGAGATCGAGAAGCTGGCCGCGCTGTCCGGGCAGCGCCTGTCGCACGTCGCCGACCAGCTCCTGGCCGAGGCGCTGCAGGCCCGTCGCGCCCGCGAGCGCGAGGGCGCCCCCGGCATGAGCTGCTCGCTGGCCGAGCTCTAGCGGCGGTCAACACCAGCTTCGGGGTGCCGCCGGACGACCCGAACGACATCGCCCGCACCGGGACCTTCCCGGCCGCGGGGACGAGCCGACCCCCGCGGTCGGCGGCCAGCCCCCCCGGCGCCGCCGATCTGCAGAAGTCGATCACCTGCTGGGTCTCGCCCGCCCGGAGTACTCCGATGAGGCACCAGACTCAGGCGTCCACGAGCTCGTCGCGCGCCACGTCCACCTGAGCGAGCTTGGCGCGGAACCTGGTGCCCGGATCCTGATGGCTGTCAGGTCTGTCGAGGACGTTGGTCAGGAACTCGATGGCCTTCTCGTACAGCGATCCCGCATGGTCAGCCGGTGACCAACAGCTGGATGACAAAGGTCATCCGCAAACGCGAAGACGGCCCGGCGCTCGGCGAAGACATCTTCGATGAACTCGCGGAGAGCGGCCACCGAATCGAAGGTCAGGTCGGCGAATACCTTAACCTCGGCCGGGTCCAGCAGCACGTACGCCCAGACGGATCCCCGCGCTGATGAGCCCCCGACGACAACGCTCGGTGCATCCACCGGGACGCGCTTCGGTCCAGGCTGAGGCGCGACCCGCCTCGGCCGGAGTGATGCTGTGACGTAGCGTGGCGAGATGGCACCGCCCAGGAAGCCGCGCTCGCACCGGTACGCGGTCGCGCTCGACGTGCCCCGCGCCGACGGCTGGCGCGCCTGGACCGCCGCCGCGGGAAGGTTCGGCGAGCGGCTGGCGGCGCAGGCGACCCCGCCCGTGCTGGCCGCCGGCATTGACACCGAGATGAGACGCGGCGCCGACTACGTCCGGATCCGGGTCACGATGACCATCGATGCGGCCGACGTCGCGGCGGCCATCATCCTCGCGTGGGAGGCGTTCCGGGCGGCCGCCGGCGACCCCGGCGCCTGGGACTTGGGCGCCGTGACGGCGGAGGCCCGCCTGGTCAGCAGCACGTTAGATCGGGCCCCGCGCCGAGGTGCAGCGCCAGGCGGACACCGGCTGGCCAGGCATGGCTACGGCTGGCGGGGCGGCTCCACCGGGTGCCAGGACTCCCGCAGCCCGCCGCGTGCCGCGTCGTCCTCCGGCTTGCCCGTAAGTGTCGTTGACCGTCTTGAAGTAGTCGACGTCGATAAGGGCCACGGGCGAGAGCGGAGCCGGTCCGCGCGGCGCGGGCCACCTCCGACTCGCTTTCGCGCCGCCACGTCATGGCGTTGAGCAGGCCGGTCATGGCGTCGATGCGAGAGGCGTCGACCAGCTGGGCATGCCGGGACGAGCGCTGCAGCAAGTTGACGAATGGCAGGGCAAAAAACGATGGCAAGTGGTGCGACAGCAATGGCAAGCGTCACCACGGTCGCGACGCAGGCTTCTGTCAGCTCGTTCAGTATGCTCTCGCGCGCGAACAGCAGCTCGCGGACCTTCATCCCCCTGTCCGACCCCTTAACGGCGGGCAGGATCAGGCAGTTGTTTACCGCCATGGCACGGCGAAACACACAGCCACGACCAGAACCCAGGCGGCAGTCCGGCCCGTCAGCCCCCGCAAGCGACAGCGCTGCGATCCTCCGCAAGCCCTGGATCGCGAGAAACGCGGCTCCGTAGGACAGGCTGATCGCCGCCGCGGAGAATACCTTCCGGACCCGCCACTGCTGCAGCGTGATCCGCAGGATCGGCGCGATCAATGCGAACACCCGCGGCAGCAAGATCACCATCGGCCCGCAGACATCCTTGGCCATCAACACCGGCTCGCGCCAGCGCCGCGTCATCTCGACCGTCACGGCGCCGCAGGTCACCAGGGCACCGAAAAGCAGCAGATCGCCCCGCGTCACCTCTGTCAGCCGGGCTGGCAATGACAAGAACCGCCGTATCGGCCGCGACGACGAGCGCAACGAAGATCACTAGCCAGCGGGGCAGGTCCGGTAACGGCCTCGTGCTCATTGACCTGAGACGCCGGTGCGCATCATGGCACCATTTTCGCTTCACATGATCTCCTGCGGGCTTCATGCGAGCGCGCCGGCGTCTGCCTTGGCCCTCGGTGCGGCCCAGCCTGACGCCTTGCATTGTTTCAGGACCTATTAGCTCAATGTCAAGCGCTGAATACACAGCGCAACCAAGTAGACCGCTTGTCGCGTTTGTCCTACGAGACAAGCGATGGCCGGGCCCTGTCCGCGAGGAAGGCCGAGGCCCTGTCCGCAAGGAAAGCCGGGAGCGGGCCGGCCACGCCCGCGTGCAACATGCTGTTCGCGCTTTGCATATGGATTAAATAACCTTGGCGCACGCTACAGCTGCGGCCTGCCCAGGAACGCCCGACACCAGGAGCCCGTCATGACCAGGACCCAGTTAGGTCTGAGCCGCCACCAGCAGCAGGTCGCCATCCGCGCCGATAGGGAGCCCGGCATGACCAGGACCATGAGCCACGACCACGGCCGCGGGTATGTCGCAATCGAACATGAGCGCACCATCCAAGGCGCGCTGGAAACATGGCAGGCCACGATCCGCCTTTGTCTCCTATATCTCGCGCGTGGCGCACCGATCGCGACGTCCCTGTGGGTGCTTACCCGGCATTAGCCCTGATCATTCACGCTGACTGGTCACCAGCCAGGGGTGGCTCGCTTAGGCGCGTTACGGATGTTGATTCTATGTTCGGGGTATGACAACAGCCCGGCGTGCGGGCCGGGCGGCGGGGGTTCCACGGGCCCCGTGATCTGTTCCTTCCGTGGTTGCAGGGACGGCTTCGTGCTGGTCAGGGGGCCTGCGGCAGCGCGGTGATCCGGGCCCACGCGGCGGCGATAGCATCCGCCCAGTGCCAGGTTGCCGCGATTC
>DATIYI010000375.1:0-10780 GCA_035517695.1 Streptosporangiaceae bacterium | reverse complement strand
GCGATGTGCGAGGGTTGCGGGATCTGCACAAGTACCTGCCGCGTGCGCAGCATCGATGTCCTCGGTTTCGACGACGAGCAGACCTTCGCCCAGCTTGGCGCGCTTGGCGCGCACGAGCCGATGCTGGTGAGTGCGCCATGAGCGCCACCGCAGGGGCCCGGACGGTGCCCGAGACCCATTGCGCCGATAGCGAGTGGCGGCCGAAAATCGTCGCCCTGGTCTGTAACTGGTGTACCTACACGGGTGCCGATATGGCGGGCACCGCGCGTCGCACCTACGCCCCTTATGTCCGCGTCGTCCGCCTGCTTTGCTCGGGCCGGATAGACCCGCTGCTGATCCTGCAGGCATTCGAGCAGGGTGCGGACGCGGTCCTTGTCTCCGGCTGTCATCCGGGCGACTGCCACTACGTGCAGGGCAACCTCTACGCGCGGCGCCGGCTGACGGTCTTCGAGTCCCTGCTTGATTTCGTCGGTCTCGATCAGCGCCGCCTGCACTATGCCTGGGTCTCGGCCTCGGAGGCAGTGAAGTGGTCGCATCTGGTCGACGAGGTCACCGCGAAGGTTCGCGAGGCGGGCCCGCTTGGCAAATGGGCGCGGCCGGCGATGGAGGCCTGGCAGCCGCCCTTCGAACTACCCGAGCCCGGCCCCGAGCCGCGGCCCAAGCCGGGAGACGCGGAGTCGGCGGCGATCACCGGTCATCTCCGCGAGCTTGCGGCGACACTGCTCGACTCCGAGCAGGTGAAACTCGTCATTGGCCATACCCCTGGCTCGCTGCCCGGCCAGATGGTGCCCGCCTTCGTCCGCAGCGGGCAGGAGACGGGCGTGCTCGCCTGGAATGACCGCTGCGCGGGCAATCTAGCGGTCTATCTGCCTGAGATGGTGAAGCAGGCCGGTGGCCGCGTGGCGGTCGTCGTCAAGAGCTGCGACGCGCGGGCAGTCGCGGGCCTGCTGCGGGAAAACCAGGTGCGGCCCGAGGATGCCGTCCTGCTTGGCGTCGAGTGCGCCGGGATCTGGCACGAAGACCGCCTGGCCGCCCGCTGCCACAGCTGCGCCGAAGCGGTCAGCCCGCTCGCGGACTGGACGCTCACCGCGAGTGGTGCCGTGGAGGGCTCGGTGCCGCCCCAAACAGAGCGCGCCACCGGCCCCGATCCTCGCAGCGCTCAGCTCGCGGTGCTCGAAGCCCGCCCCGCCGCTGAGCGCTGGGAGTTCTGGCAGCGGGAGTTCGACCGCTGCATCCGCTGCTACGCCTGCCGTGCCGTTTGCCCACTGTGCTACTGCCAGACCTGCATCGCCGAAAAACACAGCCCGCAGTGGATCTCGACCGCCATCGAGGGCCCAGGGAACTTGGCCTGGAACGTGACCCGGGCGATGCATCTCGCCGGCCGCTGCATCGATTGCGACGAGTGCGCCCGGGCCTGTCCCGCCGATATCCGGCTGGATCTCCTGAACCGGGCGGTGGCGGGCGAGATCGCCGACCGCTTCGGCTACCAGACCGGCTCCGATCCTGGGCTGCCCGCTCCCCTCACGACGTTCCATCCCGACGACCCGGACGGCTTCCAATGACAGGCGCAGGCTGGCGGCTCAGCGCCGCCGAAGTGAAAGAGTGGATGGAGTGGCTGCTCGCGGGCGGCCGGCGGGTGGTCGCGCCCGCCGGGGACGGCGGGCTCGTGCTCTTCCGCCAGGTGAGCTCGGCCGGTGAAGTCAGGCTGGAGGGCTCCGCTCACGCGAGGTGGTCGCCGAAGGAGTTCCTGTTCCCGCGCACCGAGACGCTGATGTCCTATACCTTCGACGACAGCAACAGCATACGGTTGGCGCCGCCGCGTCCGGCTGAGATGGAGCAGGTGCTGTTCGGGGTGCAGCCGTGCGACGCGGCCGGCCTGATGCGCCTCGACGATGTCTTCCTGGGCGATGGGGATGGCGACCAGCTCTACGCGGACCGTCGGCGGCGGACCGCGGTTGTCTCGCTCGCCTGCGCCGTAGCCCGCCCGGAGTGCTTCTGCACCGCCGTGGGCGGGGCGCCGGACGGCACCGACGGTAGCGACGCCCAGCTGCTGCCCGCGCCAGACGGTTACCTGCTGCGAGCGCTGACACCCAAGGGCCGTGAGCTCCTCGGGGGGCTCGACTCGGGCTGGCAGGTGACCACAGACAAGGACTGGGCGCAGGCGCGCGCGCAGGCGGAACGGGTGGCAACCGAAATCGGCCGGAGCCCGCTCCCGGGCGATCTGCCTGGGCGGCTGATAGGCGCGTTTGGGCTCCCCATCTGGAGCACGCTCGCCGAGCGTTGCCTGGGCTGCGGGATCTGCGCCTACGTTTGCCCAAGCTGCAGCTGCTTCGACATCACGGACCAGGCCAACGCCTACTGCGGCACCCGCTGCCGGTCGTGGGACACCTGCACCCTGGCCGGTTTCACCCGGCACGCCTCGGGCCACAACCCGCGCCCCGACCAGCCCAGCCGTTTCCGGCAGCGGGTGCTGCACAAGTTCGCCTATTTCCCGCTTGAGAGCGAGGGCCGCCTGATGTGTGTCGGCTGCGGTCGCTGCGTTGCGCTGTGCCCGGTCGGTATGGACATCCGGAGCGCGGTCGACAACACGGCCACGGAGGTGTCGACATGAGTGCATCCGGCTACCTTCCCCAGCTCATGAGGATCTCCTCGCAGCGGGACGAAACATCCGATGTCCGCACGCTCCGGCTCGAGCAGCTGCGTCCGGCGCCCCTGATCTGGCGGGCAGGGCAGTTCGGGTTGTTCTCCGTATTCGGGCTGGGCGAGAGCGCGTTCACGATCGCCAACCCGCCCACCCGCGGTGACCACATCGAGTGCACCTTCCGTGAGGTGGGCAAGGTCACCACGGGCCTGCGACGGCTGTCGGTCGGGCAGGTGATCGGGTTCCGCGGTCCCTACGGCAACAGCTTCCCGGTCGAGGATTGGCGGGGCAAGGACCTGATCTTCGTTGGCGGCGGGATGGGCATGGCCGCCCTCCATGCCCCCCTGCGTTACGTCCTCGACAACCGCAACGAGTATAGCGAGGTCGTGATCCTTAACGGTGCCCGCGGCGTTGCCGACCTCGTCTACACCGAAGAGATGGTGGAGTGGGCTTCCATCCGCGGGGTCAAGGTGGTGCGCACCGTGGACCCAGGCGGCGAGACCCCCGGGTGGGACGGCGAGGTCGGCCTGATCCCGCAGGTCTTCGAGAAGCTGGGCCCGCAGCCAGACGACCGTGTGGTAATCGTTTGCGGCCCGCCCGTGATGCTGCATTTCATGCTCCAGAGCCTGGACCGTCTCGGCTTCCACCCGGAGCAGATCGTCACCACCCTGGAAAACCGGATGAAGTGCGGCCTCGGTCACTGCGGGCGCTGCAACGTCGGCCCGTTCTACGTCTGCCGTGACGGTCCCGTGATCACCGTCGCCGAGCTGCAACTGCTCCCACCGGAGGTTTGAGATGAGGATGCAACGCGACTTCGAGGAACAGCTCGAGGCCGACGACCACTGGACTCCGGAGATGCTCGAAGAAACCCTCGACCACCCGACGGAGTGGGCATTACGCTCCGACCGGTTGCCGCATATCTGGTGTCCCGGCTGTGGCATCGGGACATCGGTCACCTGCTTCTTGGAGGCGCTCAAGGAATCGAACATCGACATCGAGAAGCTCGCGGTGGTCTCCGGCATCGGCTGCACCGGGCGAGTGGCCGGCTACGTCGACTGTGACAGCTTCCACACCACCCACGGCCGCGCCATCCCCTTCGCAGTCGGCCTCCAGATGGGCAATCCCGAGCTCAAGGTGGTCGTGTTCAGCGGCGATGGCGATCTGTCCGCCATCGGCGGCAACCACCTGATCCACGCCGCCCGCCGCAACGTCGACCTCACCGTATTCTGCGTCAACAACTTCACCTACGGGATGACGGGCGGACAGGCCGGGCCGACGACGCAGGAGGGTGCGAAGGCGTCGACCAGCCCTTACGGGAGCGTCGAAACCCCCTTCAACCTGCCCCTGCTTGTGGCCGCCGCCGGCGCGACCTACGTCGCCCGCTGGACGGTCCTCGACCTGGGCCGGCTACGCCGTTCAATGGTGGAGGCGATGGCCCACAGCGGGTTCGCGTTCGTCGAGATCATCTCGCCGTGCCCGGTCTACTACGGGCGGCGGAACCGGCTCGGGGAGGCGATCGAGGAGCTCCGCTACTACAAAGAGAACATCGTGGTGGACAACTTCGCCCGTCTTGAGCAGCTTGACATCCCGCTCGGCGGCAACGTGACCGTGGGCAAGTTCGTCGATGAGCAGCGGCCGACCTTCAGCCACCAGCTGCGGGAACTGCTCGCCTCCAAGGCGCAGGCCGCGTCGGTGAGGAGCTGAAATGAACAGCGTGGCGGCGGAGTGGGCACAGCCGAAACCGGCAAGTGACGCGGTCGAAACGCCGAATCGGACGACCCAGGTACGGTTCGGGGGCTTCGGCGGGCAGGGAATCATCCTGGCTGGCTACATCCTCGGGCGCGCGGCCACCGTCCATTCGGGCCGCAACGCGGTCATGTCCCAAAGCTACGGGCCCGAGTCGCGGGGGGGCGCGTGCCAGACGGAGCTGGTGATCTCCGACAGCGAGATCGCCTACCCGCGGGTGCTGAACCCCGACGTGGTTGTGGCGATGTCGCAGGAGAGCTACCGGAAGTACGGTGCGGGGCGTCCGGCGAGCGCGCTCTTGATCGTCGACGAGGACCTGGTGACTCAGGACGATGAGGCCGAGCGTGGCCGCCAGGTCAGGCAGGCTCCGGCTACCCGCCTGGCCGAGGGCCTCGGCCGGCGGATCGCCGCCAACATTGTCATGCTCGGCTTCCTGACCGGGGCCACCGGCCTGCTCGACGCCGGCGCCATGCGCGATGCGGTGGCGGCCTCGGTCCCCAAGGGGTCGCAGGAGCTCAATGTGAGGGCCTTCGACCTTGGCTTCCAACACGCAGGGAAAGTGCGGCCATGACCACCACCAACGTGTCGCCCGGCAACTCCGAGCTCGTGCGACGAGTCGCCGAGCTCAGCGGCCAGAACGTGTTCGCCTGCTACCAGTGTGGCAAGTGCACCGCGGGGTGCCCGTTCGGGTTCGACCCGCAGGGGGTCCTGCGCAGGATCCAGCTTGGCGAGGTCGAGACCGCCATCGGCCTCGACACCCCCTGGGACTGCGCCGCCTGCCTGACCTGCGCGGCCAACTGCCCGAAGGGAGTCGACCCGACCAAGGTCTACCAGGCGCTGCGCTCGATCGCCGAGACCGACCACGTCGGCGCTCACCACCGGCGGCACCGCCTCCGCACGACCGTACTCGCCAATAACCACCGGACGGCCCGGCTGGGCAGCCACCTCGCCCCGTGCAGCAACTGGGCGTTCTGCGCGCCGGGGGCGGGCGTGGCACTCGAGCGGGTGCTCGGTGTGCACCACGCGCGATCGCTGCCGCCGTTCGCCAGGCCGACATTCCAGCACTGGTTCCGCGATCACGTCCCGCTCCGGGACGGGCACCGGGGCAAAGTGCTGCTCTTCCACGACACCTTCATGGACTTCAACTTCCCGGAGACCGGGGTGGCCGCCACCGAACTGCTCGAGCTAGCGGGCTACCAGGTGGAACTGACCAACGCCGTCTGCTGCGGCCGGGTCCTGATCTCCAAGGGCCATCGGCCGCAGGCCGCCCGGCACGCGCAGACCAACATCCCGCGCCTCTACGAGCAGTCGGCGCAGGCCGCGGCGATCGTCGGCTGTGAGCCGTCCTGCCTGCTGACGCTGCGGCACGAGTACCCGGACCTGGCCGGCGACGACGACACGCGGCAGATGGCCAAGGTGGTCGCGAGCCGCTGCCTGCTGCTTGACGAGTTCCTGGAACGGCTGGCCGACGACGGCCAGCTCGAGCTGAACTTCCGCGAGCCGCCCGCGAAGCGCCAGAGCGTGCTTTTCCATGGTCACTGTCACCAGAAGGCAATGGCCAAGCCGCTCGCCAGCGTCCGCCTGCTACGGCTGGCTGGCTACGACGCTGAGCTGATCAACGCAGCCTGCTGCGGGATGGCCGGCTCGTTCGGATACGAGAAGGAGCACTACGAGGCATCCAGGGCGGCGCTCGAGCAGGGGGTGGCTCCCGCTCTGCGCGCACAGCCCGAGGCCCCGGTGGTAGTGATGGGTGTGTCATGCCGCCAGCAGATCGAGCATTTCTGCGGGCGGCAGGTCCGCCATCTCGCCCAGGCCCTCAGGGAAGCGGTAGCCGAAGAGCCCGCTGACCCCACCGCGCAGCCCGCCGGACGGACGGAGGATCCAGCCAGCGTTACGCAAGCCGCGATGACCACAAAATCACGATCTTGAGCGGGCGCATGTCGGGGTTGGCCCTCGTACAGCGCCCCGTGCCCGCGCCGGTGCTCAGCCACCAGCGACAACAACCCTGCCAGGGCCCGCACCGGCCCTCCGCACATAGCCGGACCTGGCCAGGATGAAACGTCAGCGGGGTGCGGCGCGTGATCAACGTCGGCCTCGTGCCGTCGTGGAAGGCGACGAAGCGGAGCGGGCACTTGCCGCGATGCGGGCTCGCCCGCTTGGCAAACAGGCCGCGATCATCGGCACTGTCGCGGCAGACCCACCAGGCACCGTATTTGCTCAAGCCGCCTTCGGTGGCACACGAATCGTCGACCTGCTGGTCGGTGACAGACCCGCCGCTGCGAATCTGCTGAGGCGGCCTGACCGGCGTCGACGAACTAGCGATCATCCAGAGTGTCGTGGACGCGGTGGTGTGGCGGGTTCCCGACGCGCGGACAAGATCGCGGTCGCGTTCCGGTGCGACGGGTAGACCCAGACCCCCTTGACGCTGCCGTCACGGTGGTAGGAGGACGAAGCGAACAAGTTAAGCGGCAAGCTCAGATTCGAGAACGATCAGCGCCCTTAAGGCTGAAACATCATCTGGCGCATGCTCCGCTTCCGCGGTTGGTGTTTCCGCTTGGGCATCGCCGAACGCAGGTTCCTGCGATACCTCGTCTGGGTAGCGGCGCTCCAGCTCGGTCCTGCCGAGACGTGCTTCGTCTGCTAGCTCAGTCCACTCGTCTGCATTCCTCCGCGCTTGCTCACGTTCCTCTGGCTGGGAAGCGTCTGTCATTTTTGCCGCATAGATCGCCACCATCTGCAGCGCGATTTGTTCCTGTCGGTTACGTACAGCGACTTTCTTGCCGACATCACTCATAACAGGCCCCCTTTTCCGTTCCGACAATTTTGGGGGTATCCAACTGCATGTCCCACTGCCCTCATGTTGGACATTGCGGTGACGATGCACATGAGTCTTTAGTCTTCGTACTTGTAGGACGAACAGCCTCGCTTGCAGGGACTCTGGTACTACAACCGCACTCTCAAGCCGCCCCGAGGGAACGCGCTGCTAACCGAGTTGCCAACCCAGCATCCCTAGCAAGAATGCTTAAGTACCTGCAGGTCAGAGGCGTGCCTCTGGCAAAGTGCGGCTAGTATAGTCCGAACTTGCGCGATCTTCAGCGGCCATATCTAAGGCTGACCAGGGCGGACGTCGACAAGCGTACCTGGGTCCTGGCCATATGGTGCTGTCCGGCGTGACGCATGCACCCGCCGAAAAGATCCACTGGCGCCAAAATAGGTACCACGTTGCCGAGGTGGCTGAGTTTTTCTCGCTACATCTTCAGTGTCTTATACGGAATTTCCCAGGTCACGAGCCTTTAAGCGACACGGCGGGCTCCGTTTCAGCCCCAGATCTCCGGCGAGGGCCGGAGATCTGAGCCCCAGCCCCCTCCCCATCGCGTGAAGTCGACCGCCGACGAGGTGCGTGTGGCCGGGTCCTTTTCTACGCTGCGGGCCGGGCTGGCCGCAGCCGCGTGTCCATAGCTGGCGGGGCTTCGGGAATTAGCATGAGCCCGGACGCCACTGGTTCATGTCCAGGGGCCAGCTCTACTCGTGGAGCCGTAAACCCCCCGCGCCGGGGACCGCTGCTTCCCCTGGCGGGTCATCTCGCCTCCAGCTTCCTTTTCAGGCCGTACTCGAGTGCGGCGAGGAACTCCTCCGTCTTGAGGTATGGCGTGCTGTGGCCGACGAGAGCGGCCAGGTCCTTCGTCATCTCGCCATGCTCCACGGTCTCGACGCAGACGTGCTCGAGTGTCCGAGCGAACGCAGTGAGCCCGGGACTGCCGTCCAGCTTGCCGCGGTGGGCTAGAGCGCGCGTCCAAGCGAAGATCGACGCGATGGGGTTGGTGGATGTGGTCTCCCCCCGCTGGTGCATCCGGTAATGCCGGGTGACCGTGCCATGCGCGGCCTCCGCCTCGACGGTGCGGCCGTCCGGCGTCATCAGCACGCTCGTCATCAGGCCAAGCGAGCCAAAGCCCTGCGCCACCACATCCGATTCCACGTCGCCGTCGTAATTCTTGCACGCCCAGACGATTCCGCCCTCCCACTTCAGCACCTGTGCGACCATGTCGTCGATCAACCGGTGCTCATACGTGATACCGAGCGCCTCGAATTCGTCCTTGAACTCCGACTCGAAAACCTCGTCGAACAGGACCTTGAACCGCCCGTCGTATGCCTTGAGGATCGTATTCTTCGTGGACAGGTACAGCGGGTAGTGGCGGTTGAGAGCGTACCGCATTGTGGCGCGCGCGAAGTCGCGTATCGAGTCGTCGAAGTTGTACATCGCCATCGCGACGCCACCGCCAGTAAAAATCGCCACCTCGGCCTCGATCGGGTTACCGCCATCGGCCGGAACGTAGGAGATCATTACCCTTCCCGGGCCCGACACAACGAAGTCGGTGGCCCGGTACTGGTCACCGTGCGCGTGGCGGCCGATGATGATCGGCTTGGACCAGCTCTGCACCAGGCGCGGGATATTGGACATGACGATCGGCTCGCGGAAGACGACGCCGCCGAGAATGTTGCGGATCGTACCGTTCGGCGACCGCCACATCTTCTTCAGGCCGAATTCCGCGACCCGCGCCTCATCCGGCGTGATCGTCGCGCACTTGGCGCCCACCCCATATCGCTTGATCGCGTTTGCGGCATCTAAAGTGACCTGATCGTCGGTGGCGTCGCGGTTCTGGATCGAAAGATCGTAGTACTTCAGGTCAACATCCAAGTAGGGCAAGATCAGCTGGTCCTTAATGAAGCGCCAGATGATCCGCGTCATCTCGTCGCCGTCAGCTTCGACGACCGGATTTTCTACCTTGATCTTGGACATGCCACAATCCCCTCGTCACGCCGGCCGTTATCCCCCTGGGGTAGGGGATCGGGGAATCATCCCGGAGGCCAGCTAATCGAGACACACTTCGCGTCAGGCTATCTCCATGGCCGGCAGCGGTTCCAGCACTCGCAGACGCGGCGGCGACGCCGCCGCAGCAGCCTCGCCGCAGCCTCGCCGCAGCGGTGCCCACCTCCCGCCCACCTCCGGTCGTCGCCGTGAACATTCTCCGGGCTCTTGACGAAGAACCGGAGCCGCGGTCCGCGTTCGTTGGAGAAGAAGCCGTTGAGCTCTGGCGGCCCGGCGAACGACAGGGCAGCCATAATCAGGCCAGCGCCCACGGTCGCAAATCCGGCCACATCCATAGCGCGGCGCTTGACCGGCAAGCAAACCGGCCCGCTCGCAAGGACGAGCCGGGCACCACGCGCAACGAGGAACCGGGCGGTGGAGGGATGCGAGACAAAGGTCACAGGAGTGACCACTGGTGGAGGCGGAATCGCGCCGCGAAATCGACCACTGTCCCGGCCCGCCGCCGACAACGCCGCATGCGCCCGCCTGCGCCGAGCGGAGCAATCGGTCGACAGCCTCGACGTCGGGTCTCGCATCAGGCCCGGCACACGCTGACCACCAGTTTGCGGAACGGCGCGAGCCTCACCCACGCGCCCAGCGGGAGGCGTCCTGGCGGGAACGCGTCCTCAAACGTCGAGGCCGCCCTGCCCGCAGCCCAGGCGCCGATATCCGCGTCCCAGCGGGACCATGTGGCGGTCCTCATGGGCCAGCTCCGCGACTTGGAACAGGACTGGTCGTAGGGCACCGCCCAACGAATCACTACCGAAGAACACCACCCTCAAACCGCGCGTCCGGAAACTGGCCTACGACAACGGGACCCTGGAAGAACGGTTGGAAGCCGCCCGCTCAAACGCCAGCTTCGCCGACCGGCGCATTGCCCAGCTCGAGCCCAGCTCATCGACACCCGGCGCGTTGAAACTGTCAAGGGCGCGAAGAGATCTTGCATGTACATTGCAGGAACCCGAACTGTAGAAGAGGCGGTGCTGGAGGCCTGGCGCGGCCGGTGTCCGGGTCCAATCCGGGCGTGATCGGTGCGGGATGCTCCGTTAGTGCAGCTTTGTGCGTGGCGGTTCAGCTGCGCCGAGCCGTCCGCGGGGCGGGCTGTGTGAGGTGGTGACGTAGTTCCCGGGTCAGCTGGTGGTGCCGGTGGCTGAGGTCTTTTTTCGGGTGGGTCGCGGTATTGCGGCGGTGCCGGGCTGGTGCGGCGCGGATGGCGGGGCGGGGGCGTGGTTTTCGGCGTCGCCGCTACCTGTGTGTGCTTGCGTTATGGGTGGTGGGTGGCGCGAGGCGGGCAGGTCACGCGGCATGTGGCCGGAAATTTGGGGCCGTGATTTATTTATGGGAGTGGTTTTTCGGGTGCGGGGTTAAATTACTCGGGGGTAGATTTTCTGGTAAATTACTTTGGAGTAGCTTTTGTGGGTGACTTAGGGCACATCGGGAATGCGTCTTTGCGCCTGCTGGATTGTTTCCTTTGCCTCTAACGGAACTGGGAAGCGGTGTCTTGTGATGAAGGTGTTGAGGGCTGG
>DATIYI010000374.1:0-6163 GCA_035517695.1 Streptosporangiaceae bacterium | reverse complement strand
AGCCGGTAATCTTCACGTCAGGAGTGCTCCTTGATCTGGGCCCGGTAAGAGCGTCAGCAACCCTTATCGTCCCAGTTCAGGAGCACTTTCCATTGTCGGCGCGCCAGTCAGATCATGAACCCGCATGAAAAGCCAGGGCTGAGATCCGCGCACGATGTCCTGCTGTCCTCGATGGGTGTGGCTCCTCTGAAGTGAGGCGCCTGCGGTCGCTGCCTGCGGCCTCCTGAGCCCTGTTATCCCTGCTACGCCGTGGCTCCACCGTGTTGACGGCCTGACTATCTGAGTGTCTCGACGGTGTGGTCGGCCATGCTCTTTTGTCATGTTGCTGCCTGGCCGTTGTGGGTGCCGACAATGCCGTCACTTAACGCGACCTGCGAATACTCGTGGAGCAGGCCGCCGAGCCGGTCGCGTCTTCGGACGCGGACGTTGTCGTCTGCGGGCGCGGCGGGGATCTTGGCGTCGGGTGGTCTCTGGCTGAGGGTTCCGGTGCGGCCGGTGGGTGTTGTAGTGATCGACGTACTCGCTGAGCGTGTGGTGCAGATGTCGCCGGCCGGCGATGAAAATGCGGTCGGTGCACTCGCGCCGCGCGCTGGCGATCCACCGCTCGCGGATCGCGTTCGCCCGCGGCGCCTGCACGGGCGTGGTGAGGATCCGGGTGGCGGCCGCGGTGAAGACGGCGTCGAACGCGTCGGTGTATTTGCCATCCCGGTCCCTGATCAGGAACTTCAGGCCGCCGGTGCGGTCCCCGAGGTCCGTGAGCGTGTTCCGGGCCTGCTGGACCGTCCAGGCGGCGGTCGGGTGAGCGGTGACGTCGGCGAGGTGGACGCGGCGTTGTGGTGCACGATGAGGAAGAGCACGTAGAGTCGGCGCAGGAAGATGTGTCGACGTGGAAGAAGTCGACCGTGTTGGGCTCGAATACCCGATCGTGGCGGTGACCTGCGTCTTGTCGAAACAGCCTGGGGCTGTCAGGCGGCGATCTGGTACTCGTGCGTGAGTCCGCCGAGGACTTGTTTCCGGCGGATCCGGTGCTCGGCGAGGTTGATCTCCGGTGGCCGGCTGTCGGCTTGAGCCGGTGCCAGCTGGCCGAGGGCACGGTGCGGCCGGGCGCTGTTGTAGTGCGCCAGGTACTCGGTCAGCACCCGGCGCAGATGGTGCTCGCTGACGATCAGCAGCCGGTCCAGGAGCTCGCGGCGCAGTGTGCCGATGACTCGCTCGCAGATGGCGTTCGCTCTGGGCGCCTGCAGTGGGCTGGCGAGAATCCTGATGCCGTCCGCGGTGAATACGGCGTCGAAGGAGTCGGTGAACTGGCCGCCGCGGTCTCTGATGAGGAACTTGACTGAAGCCGCGCGCTGACCGAGGTCCATCAGGAAGTTGCGCGCTGCTTGTGTTGTCCACGCGCCGTCAGGGTGCGCGGTGATGCCGGCCAGGTGAGCCCGGCGGGTGCCGTGCTCGATGATGATCAGGGCGTAGATGCGCCGCAGGAGCACGGTGTCCACGTGGACGAAATCGACGGCGAGAATGCCGCGGGCCTGCACGGTCAGGAACTGTCTCCACGTCGGCCCCGTCCGGCGGGGTGCGGGATCGATCCCGGCATCATGCAGGATCTGCCACACGGTGGCGGCGGCGATCGGGTGGCCGAGCTTGACGAGCTCGCCCTGGACGCGCCGGTGCCCCCAGGTCGGGTTGTCGGTCGCGATGCGGATCACGAGCTTGCGGATTGCGGCTGCCGTGGACGGCCGGCCGGGCCGCCGCCGGCTGGTGTAGTCCCATTTGCGGGCGGCCAGCCGCCGGTGCCAGGTAAGCAGCGTTGCCGGGGTCACCGCGAAGACCTCGCCCCACCGGTGCCGGGGGATCAGCCGGGACAGTGCCGCGAGCCACAGCCGGTCGGCCGGCTGGTAGCGGACCCGGCCGATCTGGCGGCGCAGCACCGCGTTCTCGTGCCGGAGGACCAGGAGCTCGGCATCCTTGGACGCCTCGCGCCGGGCTAGCACGGTCAGGCAGCCGAGCAGGCGGTATGCGAGCAGGTAGACCACCGAGAAGATCACTCAGCGATCATCCCAGCCCGCAAGCCTGGCCAGGAGTAATCGAGCCCCACAGGGTGGCTGCACCAGCTCACCGCCGCCATCTGCGACGACACCATCGTGGAAGGTCACGGCGTCCGCGGCGGCAAAGCCATGATCGCCACCCTGCGCCGTCGGCTCATCGCCGTGCCCGGCCGCCTGGTCCGCCACGCCGGCCAGCTGACCCTGCGGCTCCCGCCAGGCCATCACCTGCTCGCCGAGGTCCTCGCCCGCCTGCGGGCCCTCCCCGCCATGCTCTGACCACCCGGCCCGCGCAGCCCGACCATGAACCTGGAACCCGCGAACCCGGCGCGACGCCCGGGAGTCAATTCTGCCCGCATACCGGAAATCAGCGCTGCAAAGCCGCCGCCACCCCCGAAGATCAACTCTGCGCACTACTCGCGGAATCGGGTCTGACGCGCCATCCGGCGTGATCAAGCTCTCACTCAGGCCTGGTGAGTCTCCGCGTCAGCACTGGTCGCTCATGCCTGTAGGCGCACTCCGGTTGTGGTTGCCTGCTGGGCCGATTGTTCAGCCATCTTGTTCGGTGGCTTCCATGATCACGGCGATGCTGTTGGCGCGCACCCAGGGAGCCGCCGAGGCGCTGGGGAAGCGGAAGAGCCAATGACATTGAATGTGGTAGGGAATGACACGACACCAATCGCTTGATCATCAGCCCGGTATTTGCGCAGGCGGGGCGTATTTCACCCCGTTCGCGGCCGGCCGTCGTCACCGCGCCGCCTTGGCCCGGGCTCGCTGTGGCACCCTGGCCGATGCCCGCTGCGAGTGACCGTGCCCATTTCGGCTGACCGTCTCCATAGGCGGCGGTATATGGTTCTTCATCTCGTTCGTGTCCTTGGCCGCTGGTGCCGGGAGAGCTTCCAATGTGGTCACGTCATACGGACCGGCCATGATCATCGGCTGGGTGCCGGTGGTGGGCGACGCGGCCGGATTAGACGATGTCCCGACCGGCTCGTACACGCTGATCACGTCCAACGCTGCCAGACCAGCAGCATCTGCGGGTGCGGGTTGCTGTTCTCGAACACCTCCTCGATCTCCGTGGTCTCCTGGGTGCTCAGCGAATGCAGAGCGGCAGCGGAGAGAGAGCCGCGCGGCCCAGTTCAACGTGGACCGATCCCAGCCGTAGTTGTTGGCGTCGTGACCGGGGTCGCTTCCCCAGGAAGAACTACACCACACTTGTCGTGTGCTCTGGTGATCGGCAAGAGGGATGGCTGACCCCAATGACCGCCTACCTGGGCGGTACCGCCAATCGGCGGCCGAGCTTAAAGACGCTACCGTGCGGATTTATCCGCATGCTCAGTCAGGAGGCTCTGAACTAGTGGAAATCGTGGCGATTGCACCCCGTCTTCATTCTGAGCGGAGAATAGAACGTTGCTGAGTCGACCGCTCGGCACTAGTCGGCCTCCTACACCTACTTCGGTCGCAGCGCCTGTCTAGCGGTGCTTCACTTCACGCCGCCTCCTTAACGCAGATGTCGGCGTGATCGCCCTGGTGGGCGTGCTCAGCGTGGTCTCTAGCGGGGCTTGATCGGCATTTGTCTGGAATCCGCAGGTCACGGGTTCCTTCGAGCGAGGGCCATCCGCTCGTAGTTGACCGCGGCGAGCCCGTAGCGGGTCTGGATGTCGTGCGCGCCGACGTCCTCGATGAGGGTGAAGCCGTTGTCTGCGAGGAGCGCGGCGAACTGTGCCCGCGTCGGCAGCGTGATCCAGGGCTCACCGACCTCGCGAACCCGGGCCTGGAGCGCGGCGCCCACCTGGCGGGCGTCGTCGTCCCACTCCGCCTCGGACGGGACGTAGCCGACAGCCAGCGAGCACGGCGGGAGTTCGCGCAGCGTCGCGGCGATTGCCCCCTCGGTCAGGTACGGAATGACCCCCAGCCAGCTCACGAGCACGCCCCGCGTTCCGTCGAGCGCTGCCTCGGCAAGGGCTGAGCCCAGCCCCTGCCGTTCGAAGTCTACCGGTACCCAGGCGAGCTCGGCGGGCATCGGCAGCCCGATCGCCGCAGCCCGCGCTCGCTTCCACGCCTGGCCCGACGGATGATCTACCTCGACCACGCGGATGCTTCCCGGCTGACGCCACGCGAATGAGTCAAGCCCGGCGCCGAGGATGACGTACTGCCCGGCGCCGCTGGCGGCAAGCCAGTCCTCGGCGATCCTGGACCGCGCGGCGATGAAAGTGCAGAACGGGATTTCGTGGTCGCCTAACAGGCCGCGCACGGCGGTCAGCACGCCTTCGGCCTCGGCGCCCACGAACGGCCAGGCCAGCCAGTCGGCCAGCAGCGCGCGAGGACCATGGTGCAGCAGGTGCGCGGCTCGGCCGATTGCGGTCATCACCGCCGTGCGACTTGGAGCGGGATCACTCATCCGTTACCCCGTGCGTAGCCGGTGCGGCGGCACATCCGAGGCTGACGCACTGTTGAACGCATTCGGAGCGGACCTGGAAATCGGCCCAGCCGAGTTCGTCCTTGACCTGCTTGTAAGACAGCTCCACCCAGTGCCGCAGCCCCGTGCGGCGCAGTCGCCGGATCCGCCCGCAGCGGCTCCAGCCGGCGGGCGTTCACCGCCTCCGGCTCCCACACCGACTCCGACAAGAAGAACTGCAGCCGCTGCACCGCCGGCAGCTTCGAGCCTGTCACCGGCTCAGCCCCGGCCAGCGCCGTCAGCGTCTTACTCCGTCCCCGCGGCGCCAGCAGCCCAGCCAGGTACTCGCGGAACCCCCGCCGCTGCGCCACATGAGTGAACAGGTCATCGAAACCGGCCGCGTACCCCTCCAGCGGACCCGGCGCAGGCGGACACGCCACCAGCTTGGTCATCGCTCATCACCGGCTTCGAACTCACCAGGAAACCTACTCCCAGACTACCGCTGAGCAGCCTTGATCCAACGGACTACCGCTAGTCACGCAGGGCGCACGAGATTGGGTAATGGAGCCCGCAGGGCAATCACCGGCGCTGCCGGTGGTCGTCTGCTTACGCGGTGAGGGCCTCGGTGTAGTCGATGAATGTAGTCGTGGCCTGGTCGAAGTCGGCGACCAGGCGCAGGTGGCCGCCGATCGCGGTGACGTAGGCGGCGATCGATTCAACCTGCATCCGCTCGACGTCTCCGTGTTCCATCCGGGACACGCGTGCCTGGCTGACCCCCATTGCCCGGGCGACCTGAGCCTGGGTCAGGCCGCGCTGTTTGCGCATCTGTGCCAGGTGGTAGCCGACATCGCGGGCGTTGCGGGCGTCACGGGCCGCGGCGCGCCGGGCCGCCTCGTCGATACCCGGGTCATCGCGGCGGCGCACGTCCAAGGTGGTGTCCCACCGGTAGTGCCTGGTCATTGGATCTCCTCGGGCGGGGTGGCGAGAAAGCGGGCGTAACGGTCTTCGGCGAGCTTGACAGCGTCGCGGTACCAGCGGGCCCAGCTGCCGGCCTTGTCGCCTGCCACCAGCAGGACCGCCCGGCGCTGCGGGTCGAAGATGAACAGGATCCGGATCACAGTCCGCCCCGCGGAGCCAGGCCGTAGTTCTTTGAGGTTGTGCAGGCCCGAGCCCGTAATCCGGTCCACCGCCGGGCGGCCTAATGCCGGGCCGCGCTCAGCCAGCAGTTCAATCGCGTCCCGCACCAGGCTGGCGCTGAGGTCGTCGAGGGCCAGAAACCAATCGTGGACCTCGGGAACGAGGATGATCTCCCAGCTCACACGCGGATTATAACCTGGGGGTTAAGCCATGGTAGGTGACACGGCGGAGGTTACGCGAGCATTCCGCCGCGAGAGCCCGCACCGCCTCGTAGGCGTGCTGGCAGCAGATGATAGCGCCGTCTGCGGCGACGGCTGCCACTGCGAGGGCGGTGGTGGCCTAGACGAGTGATTCCTTATGGATCTTCAGTGGTCGTAGGCGATCAGCGACCGGGTGACCGGGGCGCCGGTCTTGTTGTTGTGCCAGATGGCGGCGGCCATGGCCAGGATGCGCTGGGCGACGCGGATGGCGACGCCCTCGAAGGTCCGCCCGCCGTGGGCTTCGAGATCAAGCTGGCCCTTGAGGGTTCCGCCAGCTGACCGATTCGATCAGCTGGCGGACCGATCTGAGCAGCGGCTCGCCATGG
>DATIYI010000373.1:0-4836 GCA_035517695.1 Streptosporangiaceae bacterium | reverse complement strand
CTGGTCGCCGGATTTCTGAAGGGTTTTCCCGCAGAGGTGAATCGTCCGCCTCCTGGCGGGTAGCGGGGGGTGGCGCCCAACCGACTCCCGCAGTGACGGGGAAACGCAAGGAGACTCATGTTCAGCAAGGACGAGGCAGTTAACCTGATCGGCGGAGCCGCTTACGATCAGCACGGTGAGAAGATCGGTGAGGTGGCCGCTGTCTACCTTGACAGGGCCAGCGTGCAACCCGAGTGGCTGACGGTCAGGACGGGGCCGTCCGGTGCCAGGGAAATGTTCGTGCCGATCGCCCGCGCGAACCCGCACGGCCCGGACCAGGTCAGGTTCGACATCGACAAGGACGGCATCTTCGCCGCGCCGAGCGTTGAGCCGGACGGCAAGCTATCCGAGGCGGAAGAGGCGCACCTGTTTCAGCACTATGGCATGAACTACAGCGACTCGCGCAGCCCAACCGGCCCTGAGAGGACCGGGCAGGCCAACGGCGAGGCCGAAGAGTGGATGACCCGCTCCGAGGAGCGGATACACGTTGGCACAACCACAGAACAGACCGGCCGCGTCAGGTTGCGCAAATACGTGGTCACGGAAAACGTTCAGCGGACCGTGCCCGTCAGCCATGAAGAGGTCCGGGTCGAGCGCGAGCCAGTCACCGACGCGAACCGCGCCCAGGCCATGTCGGGGCCGGACCTGTCGGGGGGCGAGCACGAGGTGACCCTGCACGAAGAGAGGGTAGTCGCAACCAAGGAAACAGTGCCGGTGGAGCGGGTTACGCCTGGCCAAGGAACGCGTTACCGACGATCAGACAGTATCCGGTGAAATCCGCAAGGAACACGTCGAGATAGAAGGCCAGTCCGAGTCCGGAATCACCGAGACCGGCACCGAGCGCTGAGACTCATGGTCACCGGCGGTACCGCCGCCATTTTCACGCCTGTACGGCGTCGCCCGAGGCGATACCAGGGCTAATCGGATCACAGAGCAGGGGGACTGCACCCTGGGCAGGCCCCTGCAACCAGACGCTCAGCGCCGCTGTCGGCCAGCGCCGGGGGATCGCGAAGGCCGTCACATGCGCGAATCTCATGGGGCGCAGGCGGCCGTTGCGGTGAGTGTGCCGGAACAGGGTGACGCACGCCGGGCCTTTTGCATGCGGATAAGGAGCCATCCATGGCTGAAAGTAGATCAAACGAAGCACGCGACGAATTGTTGTCCTCGGTGAAGGGCAAGGCGAAAGACGCGGCCGGCGCACTGACCGGCAACGACTCACTGGCGGCTGAAGGCCGACTGCAGCAGGCGGAGGCACGAGCGCGCAGGGAGGCCAGCGCTCAAGAAGATGTAGCCAACGCGGAACAGGCAACAGCGCAGCAACGGCTGGCCGAGCAGCGACAAGCGGCTGCCACCGGGCGCCAGGCCGCGGACGTTCAGGCCGGGACAGCCAAGGCCGAGGCGGAGCAAGATGCCGCGGCGCACGCGGACGCGGCCGACGCAGCCGCCCAGCGTGTCAAGCAGGCCGAGCGCATTTCGTCCGAGCAGCAGACCGCCGGCCGGATCAGCGGCGCTCGCGACGATGCCGCTTGGGCTGCGCAGGAAACGCACCGCAAGGAAGAAGAGAAACGCCGCGACTACGACGCGGCGCAGGCCAGTGCCGACACGGCGGAGCGGGCCGCCGAGCGCGCCCGGGAAGACGCACATCGGCTCGATCACGACGCAGGACTCGCGTGACACCTGCTGAAGCAGACGCCGCAAATCAATGAGTGACGAATAATAAGAAGGAGAGAAAGCAGATCGTTATGGGTCTTACCACTATCCCGCGCCGCGTGGGCAGACTGGAGTACTCAGCCGCCCGCCTTCCCTTCACCGTCGTGGAAAAGCGCGTCTTGGGCCGTTACCTTGACGAGCATCAGTTCCTTCGTATCCGCTTTGAACGGTTTCTTGGTTCGCTGGACGGGCTCGCCGGATGGCTGCTTGCCGACGCTGACATCTCCCGGCGGGGCCGGGCCTTGAGACGGCGCACCGAGTTCCTGGCAAAGGCTAATGACCTCGACAGGAAAGCGAAGGAACGCAAGGACCAGGCCGAGTGGAAGCTCCGTTCGGAGCAGGGCAACGCGCACCAGGCACGTGAGAACGTTCAACGGGAGCTCGACGAGAAGATCGCCGCCGCCTACGACGCAGACCGGGAACAAAAACGGCGGGCTGGCCGTGCAGCCGACGCATCGGCCGACGCGGAAAAGGCCCAGGCGCGCCGCGACGCGCAGATCCGCGCCGCCGAAGCGGAAGACGCAAAGCGCGCCGAGCACGAACGCATCTCCGCCGACGAGGAGGAGGTGACGACCGCCGCCGAGCAGCGTCTGTCCGACGCGGCTGATAGGCGCCGCCTGGTCAAGTACCGCCGTGAGGAGGCCGACCACCTCGGCCAGATCGCGGCGGACGAGCGAGACGACGGCCGAACCACCTGACTGCAAGAGATCACGCAGGGCGGGGTCGGCTTGACCTCGTAGCGCAGGCCCATAGGGCGCCGCCGACTAAGTGGGCGTTCAACGGATGGTCTGCACTCCTGGGCGCCGACGGCGCCCAGGAGTCGCGGGAGGAGGACTCACTGGGTAGGCCTGCGCATAACCTGGCCTGACGGGGTGCAGGAGTTGTACCCCGCAGCTGGATCGGGCTGCAACCAGCGCGTCGGCGGGCCACGTCCCGCCGACCAGGGTACCGTCGGCGAACTGGCCGACGATCGCCTCCCGGGTTTCAGGCCCGGGGGCGGCGAACCCCGGCCAAGGTAACGACTCGCGATTCCTGCTGGACGTACACTCCCGGCAACTGCACCGGCGGGTGATCCAGTTGCCGCGACGGCGGCGTTTACCGCGACGGGCTCCCACCGACCGCGGCCCGGCCGGACTGGCTGACGCGGCCGATGCTGACCTGGCCGATGCTGACCTGGCCGATGCCGACCTGGCCGGTACGGACTCCGCCGACGCTGCTCCCCCGGCCGACGCGGCCGACGTGTTCACCTCGCTGAGCTGGCTGGTGCCGCCGCAACACTCACGGAGCCTACGCGACGCGAGACTCCCGGACGGGCCGCCGGCATGGCTCGATTTCAGCCGGACCGCAGCAGCCCGCGAGTCGCGGGCCAACCCTCGAGTCCCGGGTCAAGCCGGCCAACGTCAGCGGGTGACCTGAGGCGGTGCCAGCCGGGCACCACCTGCACCGCGCTCCGCCGGGGCGCGCAGCGGCGCATGCGGTCGGTCGCATCAGCGAGGTCGAGTTCGACCGTGCCATTGGACAGGTCGCTGGCAGAAACAATCCCGGCGACCCAGTCCGCCACCGGCAGCCAGGCTGCGATGGCCACGAGCCCGCCGCCGTCTGCGGGGCAGACGGCCACGTCGGCGCGCCGCGCGCTACCGCCCAGCGCCCGTAGCAGCTTGCCAATCAGCAAAATCGGCAAGTCGGGTGCATCGGCGGCGAGCACTACCCCCTGCGCCGCGCCAAGCGCTTCGAGCGACCGTAGCGTCTGGGCAACGAGCCCGAGCCCGTCGCTCGCGGCGGGGTCGAGCCGGATCAACGCGGTCCCCGGCCAGGCGAGTTCCTCCACCGCACGCTCGCCGAGTTCCTGCCGTGCCTCGTGGCTGACAGCGATGGCTGGGGTCACGAGTTCGAGCTCCGCCACCAGGTCGCAGGCATCCTCGATCACCGCGAGGCCGAATTGACCCGGATCAGTGCCAGGCGGCGCGGCGGCGCGGACGGCCGGGGTGACGAGCACCGCCGCCATCCTCCGCACGGAGTCCGGATCGTTCAAAGTTCCATATCCTCCAGGCGCGCCGCGTACGCCACCCCTTCGAGGTAGCCCTTGGCGCGCTCAGTCTTCGGATAACCAGCCACCAATTCCCAGAACCGGTGGCCATGGTCGGGCACGATCAGATGGGCAAGCTCATGGACCATCACGTAGTCGAGCACCCAGCCAGGCATACCGAGCAACCGGCGCGACAACCTGATCGAGCCGTCCGCGGGCGTGCACGAGCCCCACCGGCCGTGCTGGTTGTCCACCCAACGAACGCTCGCGGGGATGGCGGTGCCGTTGAGATAGCGGGCCGACAGGGTCTGCGCACGTGCCAGCAGGCCGTTGTCTGTCGGCCGTCGTCGCTGCTCGCGCGCGGCCAGTCGCTCGAGCATCCGAGCAACCCATTGCTGCTCTTCTGCGCGAGAGAACCGGGCAGGGACGAGAACAACCGTTTTGTCCCCTTCCCGGTACGCGGACACCGTGCGCCGGCGCCGTGGGCTGCGGCGCACTTCGACATCTGTTTTGGGTGGCACGGATGAACGGTAACTCAGAACTTTTCATCCTCCACAGGGGGTATGCGACATTTCACCAGCTAACGGTCGGATCGCGAGGCGTTTGTGGGCCGTATCCACAGCGCCATACCGGTGCGTCCACAACAACACACCGTAGCCTCCCCACGCGCTCCACAGGTTCATCCACAGGGTTGGATTGACGTGGTACACAATCTCTCCTACGTTCCGGTGGGCAGGAGTCCCCGGGCCCGTGGGCCTTTCGTCACCTCGGGGAAGGGGGGCGAAGGGTCCGCCAGCAGGCCGCGCAGTGCGGCTTTGGCGGAGGTTCTGGCACGCTGTGCGGCAGACGCAGCGCCTTCGCGCCCGGGGACTCGGGCACGCCAGGTTAGCGGCGCCGCACGCGCCCGCCGGGTCGCGTATCCTCGCCGCACTGACCCGGCTCGCCACTACCGCCTCGTCACGGGCCGCCTCGTCACGGGCCGCCTCGTCACGGGCCGCCTCGTCACGGGCCGCCTCGTCACGGGCCGCCTCGTCACGGGCCGCCTCGTCACGGGCCGCCTC
>DATIYI010000372.1:0-14596 GCA_035517695.1 Streptosporangiaceae bacterium | reverse complement strand
CGAACCGAGATCGGCCGGACGGTCACACCGGCAACAAGATCAGGCACCCGCCAGGAGGTATCACATCCTGCGCCGAAACGCCAGTCCTGCAGGTCAGCGCCAGCCCAGCAACATGATCAACTAACTTTGCCGCAGCCCTGTCTCCGCATGAGGTGTACCGAGTCTCGTTTGCGCCCGGATCGGCCCCCGTTCTCCCCGACGAACGTTAATGCTGCCCGCGGTCACATCCAGGCGGCCCCCGGTGCCCGCGGGCACGACGCCGCGCCTGCCTCATCGCCGCGGCTCATCGAGGCCGCGACCGGGTGAGAAGGGCCACTCCTCGAACGCCGCGCTGCGCCCATCCTCGGAGAACCGAACGACCCACAGGTCGAGGTACTCCCGCATGACCGGGCGTCCATAGCGGACCCGAACCCGGACAACCGCGGTATCACCTTCGACCGCGACGATGTCGCTCGTCATGTCGAAGACCTCCTCAGGTCCGGCCCGCTCGGCCTCCCACATGCGCTCGATCGCCGCAAGCCCACGGTTCGGCTCGTCGTATGGCCCCTGGAGGTAGACCGCGTCCGTGGTGAAGATACTGGCCAGCGCCTCGCGTCCCTGGTGTTCGCCAGGCACGTTCGTAGGCCGTGACCCAGTCCGCGACCTGCTGCCTAGCCACCGTCACGTTCACCGCCGACTCCCCGCAGATGCCGTTATTCCTTGCAACTGGCCCACGTCTGTTACCTGGAGCACGGCTGAGCCCGCCTCGTCCGAGGCGGCCAGGTCCACCTCGGCGCTGATCCCCCAGTCGTGGTCGCCCGCCGGATCGTCGAAGATCTGGCGGACCACCCAGCGGTCCGGCAGCATGTCGATAAGGAGCAGCCCGGGCCCACGCGCGTCGGGCCCGGTACCGATCTCGTCGTGCTCATCGAAATAGGGTTCGATCGCGTCCGCCCATGCCGCGGCATCCCAGCCTGCCTCGGCGTCGAGCGCGCCAAGATCGGGATACCGGCGCAGCGCCGCGAGCTGCACCCGCCGGAACATGGCGTTGCGAACGAGCACGCGGAACGCCCGGATGTTCGTCGTGACCGCGGGCGGCCGCTCGGCGGTGGCCGCGGCGGCCGGCTGCGCTGCCGGGTTGCGCAGCCGCTCCCATTCGTCGATCAAGCTGGAGTCGACCTGCCTGACGAGCTCGCCGAGCCATTCGATCAAGTCGATCAGCTCGTCGGTCTTCCCCTCGTCAGGCACGGTCTGCCGGAGCGCCTTGTACGCGTCGGCCAGATACCGCAGGACCAGTCCTTCTGAGCGGGAGAGCCCGTAGTAGCCGATGTACTCGACGAAGGTCATTGCCCGCTCGTACATGTCGCGGGCCACCGACTTGGGCGCGAGTTCGTGGTCGGCGACCCACGGATGGCCGCGCCGGTAGATCGCGTACGCCGCGTCGAGGAGTTCGCTGAGCGGCTTCGGATAGGTGACGGAGTCGAGCAGGTCGAGCCGGGTCTCGTAGTCGACACCGTCGGCCTTCATCTGCGCTACGGCCTCGCCGCGCGCCTTGAACTGCTGCGCGGACAGGACCTGGCGCGGGTTGTCCAGGGTGGCCTCGATGACCGATAGCACGTCGAGGGCGTAGGCGGGCGCCTGCCGGTCAAGCAAGTCGATCGCGGCCAGGGCGAAGGGTGACAGCGGCTGGTTGAGGGCGAAGTCGAATTGCAGGTCCACGGTGAGCCGCACCCAGCGGCCCTCCGCATCCGGCTCGGCGAGGCGCTCGACCACGCCACCGGCGAGCAGCGCGCGGTAGATCGCGATCGCGTGGCTGATGTGGCGCCGCTGCGCGCCGCGGTCCTCGTGGTTGTCGGTCAGCAGGTGCCGCATCGCGGCGAACGCGTTGCCCGGCCGGGCGATCACGTTGAGCAGCATGGCGTGGCTGACCTTGAAGCTTGACGTCAGCGGCTCGGGCTCGGCGGCGACTAGGCGCTCGAAGGTCGGCCTGCCCCAGGAGACGAAACCCTCAGGTGGCTTCTTGCGCACCACCTTGCGCCGCTTCTTCGGATCATCGCCCGCCTTGGCGAGCGCGCGCTCGTTCTCCACCACATGCTCGGGTGCCTGGACGACCACGCTGCCGACCGTGTCATAGCCGGCCCGCCCGGCGCGGCCGGCGATCTGGTGGAACTCACGCGCCTGCAGATGGCGGGTACGCGTCCCGTCGTACTTGGACAGGGCGGTGAACACGACGGTGCGGATAGGCACGTTGATCCCGACCCCAAGGGTGTCGGTACCGCAGATCACCTTCAGCAGGCCGGCCTGGGCCAGGGTCTCCACCAGCCGCCTGTACCTGGGCAGCATGCCCGCATGGTGCACGCCGATACCGTGCCGCACCAGCCGGGTGAGGGTCCGGCCGAAACCCGCGGTGAACCTGAAGTTGCCGATCATGTCCGCGATGGCGTCCTTCTCCGCGCGGGTGCAGACGTTGATGCTCATCAGTGACTGCGCCTGCTCGATCGCGGCCACCTGGGTGAAGTGGACCACGTAGACCGGCGCCTGCCCGGTCGCGAGCAGTTCACCGACGGTCTCGTGCAGCGGGGTCGTAACGTAGGAGAAGATCAGTGGCACTGGCCGTTCGGCTGAACGGACCACCGCGGTGGGCCTGCCAGTGCGGCGGGTCAGGTCCTCCTTGAACCTGGTGACGTCGCCCAAGGTCGCCGACATCAGGAGGAACTGCGCCCGTGGCAGTTCGAGCAGCGGGACCTGCCAGGCCCAGCCGCGGTCGGGATCGGCGTAAAAATGGAACTCGTCCATCACGACCTGGCCGACATCGGCCTGCGCCCCATCCCGCAAGGCAATGTTGGCGAGGATCTCGGCGGTGCAGCAGATGATCGGCGCGCCGGGGTTGACGCTGGCGTCGCCGGTCATCATGCCGACGTCAGAAGGCCCGAACATGTCACAAAGCGCGAAAAACTTCTCCGACACCAGCGCCTTGATCGGCGCGCTATAAAAGGTGCGTCTGCCGTCTGCCAGCGCGGCGAAATGCGCGCCCGCGGCCACCAGGCTCTTGCCCGACCCAGTAGGCGTGCCCAGGATGACGTTCGCCGCTGAGACGATCTCGATCAGCGCTTCTTCTTGATGCGGATAAAGTACGAGCCCCTGCTTCTTCGCCCAGCCAGCGAACGCATCGAATACCGAGTCAGGGTCGGGTGTTGGTGGCAGCAGCGAAGTGAGGGTCATGGCCGCTCTATCGTGCCTCCTACTTACCGCCAGCGCCAAAGCGAGGGCACTCGCGCCCACCTGGTTCGCCGCGAGGATGCGGGGAAGGATTTAGTGGTCTGTACGGGGATCCTGAGCGGTTTTCTGCGATCTGCAGCGGGGAGGCCAGGCGTGGCGGCGCGGGCGGGCAGCACCGGCTGGCTGGTCCCTGCTGCCGCCGCCGTCCTCATCGTGGCTGGTGCCGCGGCAGGCGCCGGACCACTGATCACCTCTAGGCGAGCGGCCCGTCCGCGCAGCCTGCTTCGGTCGCCCACCCCGACCAGACCCGCTCTGCATCCGGTCACCCTGCCGCCGCAGCGGGCGTCGACGGCATCGAGCGAGGATCCGCGCCCGCGACCGCGACGGCCCCGGAGGCTCTCGGCGTACGGGACCGTCGGCCTCATCGCCGTGCTTGTGCTCACAGGTCACGTCTTCAGGCGGCTGCGCGTGCCTGGTGCACAGCCGCCTGCGGCAGGGCACGACCCCGGTTTCCAACGACCGTGCTGGCTCCGAGCAGTTGGGAACCGGGCAGCCTGGCCCCGAGCAATTGACCGTGGCCGACGCCAGTGCGCGCTGCGCAGATGTGCTCGACCGGGTCGGTCAAGCGGTAGTCGGCAAGCGCGAGCAGTTAAGGCTGATACTCGCCGCGGTGCTCGCGGGTGGCCATGTGTTGCTCGAAGACTTGCCAGGGCTGGGCAAGACGTTGACGGCGCGGTCGTTCGCGCAGACTCTCGGCCTCGGCTTCCGCCGGCTTCAGTTCACCCCTGACCTGCTTCCCGCAGACGTCACGGGCTCCTTCATCTACGATCAGCGCAGGTCGGAGTTCGACTTCAGGCCAGGCCCGCTTTTCACCAACCTGCTGCTGGCCGACGAGGTGAACCGGACCCCGCCGCGCACCCAGGCCGCGCTGCTCGAGGCGATGCAGGAACGGCAGGTGACCGTGGAAGGTGTCACCCGCCGCCTCGATCCGCCGTTCATCGTGCTCGCGACCGCGAACCCGATCGAGTACGAGGGCACCTACCAGTTACCTGAAGCACAGCTCGACCGGTTCCTGCTCCGGGTGTCGTTTGGCTACCTTGAACCCGAACAGGAGTGGGACGTGCTTTCCCGCCGTATCGGCCGACGCCAGGAGGAGATCAGGCTGGACCCGGTCGCCGGCACGGCCGGGTTGCTCGCCCTGCAGGCGGCGGTCGAGCGGGTCGAAGTCGAAGCCAGCGTGGGCAGGTACATGGTCAAGCTTGCCGCCGCGACACGCAGCCGCTCCGACGTACTTGTCGGTGCGTCACACGCGGCGCGCTCGCCCTGATGCTCTGCTCGCGCGCGCTCGCGGTCACCAGCGGCAGAGACTACGTCACCCCCGACGACGTCAAGGCGGTCGCGGTCGCTGCCCCATGTCACCGGCTGACCTTGCGCCCAGAGACCTTCCTGCGGCGAACAAGCGGCGACGACGTCGTGCGCGCAACCCTCGGGGACGTCGCTGTCCCGGCGACCGCCGCGCTGCCATGCCACCGCACCGGCTGGCTCCGCGGGGGGCACCGGGTCCACGTGGAGCCGGTCCTGAGCCCGACGACAGCGGCGAGCCGCTGCGCTGTCCTCGCCGCCGGCCTGGTGGTCGCCGGGCTCGCAACCGGCCGGGCCGACCTGGTCGCGCTCGCCGCGCCTTTCCTCATCGGCCTGGTGCTTGCCGCAGGCCGGGTACACGCCCGGCCGCCGAGGACCACCCCGCGCCTGTCGGCGGTCCAGATCCGCGAACACGACGTGATCGACGCGACCGTCACCCTCAGCGCCGACACCGATCTGGACGCGGTGCGGATCGCTCTTGCCGCGCCGACATTCCTCGCGGCCGGGCCGCCCCTGCTACGGGTGACGTCCGTGGCCGCGGGCGCACCGGCCACCGTGCATCTGCGCCTGCGGGCCGGCCACCGGGGAAGGAAACACATCGGACCCGTCGTCGTGCGCGGTTACGGCGCCGGGCTGCTCAGCCAGAGCGCTCCGCTTGTCGGCGTGCCGCCTGTCGCGGTTACCGTTATGCCGGCGATCGAGTCTTTCCAGGCCGGCGAAGCCGTGCGGCGGACCGTTGCCTACGCGGGCGGGCACCGTTCCCGTGTTGCCGGGCCGGGCGTTGAGTTCGCGGGCACACGGCCATTCGGCCCTGGTGACCGGCCACGCCGGATTAACTGGCGCGCCAGCCTGCGAACCGGGGATCTGCACGTTAATGCGACGCGCACGGACCGCGCCGCCGAGGTGCTCGTCGTCATCGACTCGCTGCACAACGTCGGCGCTCCTGGGTCAGCCATCCTCGACGTCGCGGTGCGGCTCGCCGCAGGAATCACCGAGCATTATCTCGCCGCCGGTGACACCGTCGGGCTGGTCGAGTACGGCGGGGAGAACCGCACACTCGAGCCCGCGGCCGGTCGCAGTCAGCTCGCCAGGGCCCGCGAATGGCTGCTGGACGTCAGCCCGCCACTCTCCGCCGCGGCGCCTGCGGCCACGGGATGGCTAGCCAGCCTGCGAACTACTCGCGCGCTTGTCATCGCGCTTACGCCGCTGCTCGACGAGCAGGCGGCAGCTCATCTCGCGGTGCTGCGGCGCCGCGGCGTGACCGTGCTCGCGGTGGACACCCTGCCCGACGCCGAGGACCGGGCCGGCGAGGTGGCACGGCGGCTCTGGCTGCTCGAACGGCAGCTGCTGATCGCACGGCTCGGCGACCTGGGCGTGCCCGTCGTGCGGTGGGACGGCCCCGGCAGCGTGGACGCCGTGTTGCACGATCTCGCTCGGCTGGCCGCCGCCCCGAGGCCGGCGTTGCGATGAGGTTTCCCACGCTCCGCAGGCTCGGGATATCCCGCGCCGCCCTCGGCATCCGGGCAGCCGCATTCGGCCTGACCCTGGTCACCGGTGTGGCGATTATCGCCGCCAACCCGGCCCCCAGCGTCGACGTCCTGGCGGCGCTGGCAGCGTTCGCGGGCGTCCTCAGCGCGGTCGCCACGGCGTGGCCGTGGACGGGCGGCACACTGGCGCTGCTCGCCGCCGCCTACGCGGTCGCCTCAGCACCGGCGGGATCACCGGCACGGCTGGCAGGCGCGTTAGGCCTCGGGGCGGCCCTTTGGGTCATCCACACGCTGTACGCCCTAGCAACCACCGTCCCCGTGCGGGCGGGCGTCGAGCGGGAGTTGTTCGGCATCCAAGCGCGACGGCTCGGCGTGACCCTCGGCGTGGCGTTGCCGCTGGCCGCGGTGACGGTCCTGCTCGGCGAGCACGGGCCGGGCTGGCTGTGGCTACGGGCCGTCGGGGTGCTCCCAGCGCTCGGAATCGCCGCCGCCCCGCTACTGCTGCTGCCCCGCCGCCGCTGAACCGCCAGGCCCAGATCACTCGGCCGCCCGATGCTTGTCAGGCGGCCACGTCGGCGGGCGGCGGCGTCACCTCAGCAGCCCCGCGTCTGCGGCCGCGCAGCCAGAGGATGATGGCGATGACGACGAGCACAAACCCGACGACGGCTGCCACGATCGGCACCGTCGTGCCGACGGTCTGGATGGTGTTGCTGCCGTTCTTCGCGTCGGTTGCGGCCGCCTGCACGCTGGCCTGGCTGCCCTTATAGCTGTCGACGAGCACAGGTAGCACTGGAATGATCTTTCCGCCTGGGATTGCCACGCCACCCACCTGCTGCTCGCTGGTGTTGACGTCGACAACGATCCCGGTGGCCGGTGCGACCCAGTAGGTGCTCGTGCTCTCGTACGTATAGCCGAGCGGGATCTGGGCCGCATGCGGGAATACTTGCGCAAGGCTTGTGAGCAGGCTCGGCGGAATCAGTCCAGCCTTGCCGGCCCCCTCGAGCACGGTGACAGGCAGCGCCGCCGGCAGCCCCCGCAGCACTTGGGGATTCTTGATCAACGTGGCCGGGACGGCCGACTGATACACGTAGGTGTTCACGCCGCCGTGCTGCTCCTGCCTGACGTACCTCAACTGAGTGGTCGTTTGGGTGAAGTCGACCCAGCCGGTGTAGTTCTGCTGTTTCGCCCCGAACGGCCAGTTGACCGTGAGCCCCTTGGCGTCGGTGACGGTCCAGCTGTCCGGATGACTAGCCGTCGCCTCGAGGCTGCGCCTGTCGACGGCGTACTGCGAGGTGATCGCGCCGATCTGCTGACCGGAGGCGGTGGCCGTTCTCGCGTCTTGTACCAGCGCGGTGTTGCCCGACGTCTGCAGCACCTGGACCTGCCGACGCAGCGTCTGCGCGAGCCCGAGCTTTACCGCCGCGGCGAAGTTGCCCTGCTTCAACGCCACGGGGTCGACGAGGCTGCGAATCTGGCCGTCGTAGGTTCTGGTGGTGTTGGAGTCGCTCGGCAGGCGGGCGACGAGATCGGGGGTTATCCAGAATGCGAGCAGCGCCGCGGCGACAAGGAAGATCACCCCAACCACACCGCAGGAGATCGCGGTTTTGCGCATAACATGCCCCCGTTCGGGCGCTCCGCGCAGGCTTCCCCGTGATTCACCTAGTTGGCACGGCGCGCCGCACCTTCAACCCTGCCCGCACGGAACGGTTTTACATCGCCCGTTGCAGGTGAACATGCAGGTCAACAGCGGTTTGCCCGCAATCATGCACGCACGAGTATCTTGACAAGGTATAGGCATCTGAGAAGCTCAGACCTGCCACCACGCGGCCTTGGCAGGACCTTGCGGGAGCGTCGGTGTCGCCATCTGGCCGGGGGATCCGGGTGAGCCGAAGCTGGCGGAGTTCGGCCAAGGCACGCGCCAGGTGCTCGCGGCCGCCACCCCGGAGCCGTATAGGACCTGGGCTCACGCTGCGCAGGCCCCTGCCAGGCCTGCTAGCCGCCATGGGCGGCGCGCTCATCACGGTGGTCGACCGCGATGGCGCCTACCCCGCTCGGATCAGGCGGATAGCGGCTTGCGCTGCCCATGATGGCTGGGCTGACGAACTTAGGGGCCTTCGGCAGCGTCGTGTGCTCGACCCGCGTGATGGTGAAGCCGGCTTCCTGGATGGAGCCAAGCGTGCGGCGGTTACAGTCGCAGCAGACGACGAGCCTGTTGATCCAGTTCATCCGGTCCTGCAAATGGGCCCTGCTTGGGTCGTCGGAACGCACGTGCTCGATGAACAGGAGCTGACCACCGGGCCGCAGCACCCGGCGCAGTTCCCGCAGCGCCCTCGGCTGATCGTCGACCCCGCACAGCACCAGCGTGGAGACCGCTACGTCGAAGGTGTGGTCATCGAACGGAAGATCCTCGGCCGGCGCGCGCAGGACTTTGGTGGCGGGGGCTTGGTCGCGGATTTTGCGCTGCAGGCGGCGCAGCATCGGAGGCTGGGGCTCTGTCATTGTCAGTGACTGGACCGCGGGTCCGTAGCAGGGCAGGTTCGCCCCGGTCCCGCTGCCGACCTCAAGCACGTGGCCGTTGGCGCCGGCGAGCAGGCCCTGGCGGAAGGCGCGCAACCCGGCCTTCTCGGTCTTGGCCATCTGGTGGTCGTATGTCATGGCGAAGAATCTGGCCCGCAGGGTCATGGCTGCCTCTATTTCGTGGCGTCTGAAATCGCTGCTGAGGTGAACGTAACGAATCGGCCTGCCTTAGCTCATGAGGCAAACACCCCATCTTCGCGGGGAGCACGCACCGCCCGCAGCACGACCGTGTGAAGGTTGCTGTTAGGTCAAGGCAGGTTAAACTCTACTGATGGGAGGCGGTGCCCGCCAGCCGCAGGTCCGGCTGGCCGAGCTGGTCGCGGCGCTGTCGCTTGGCGTGGACCTGGGGTTCGGGCAGCCGATGGAACACGTCCTGCGCCAGTGCCTAATCGCGCTGCGGCTGGCTGACCACGCCGGGCTGGACGAGCAGGACCGGGTGGCGGTGTATTACACCGCACTGCTCGTCAATGTCGGCTGTCACTCCGATGCGCATGAGCAGGCGAAGTGGTTCGGGGATGACATCAAGCTGAAGTCGGGCAAGTATGCCCATGATCTCGGAAGCTTGCGCGCGACGCTGGCCACCATGCGGCTGGTCGGTGCCGGCAACCCGCCTCTGCACAGGTTCCGGGTCGGACTTGAGTTCGCCCTGTCCGGGCATCGTCAGCTGGACGGGATGATCTCCCAGCACGCGAGGCTGGCGCGGACGCTGGCTGAGCAGCTTGATCTTCCGGGCCAGGTGCGTGCGGCGGTCGGCGCGGCGTATGAGCAGTGGGACGGGCGCGGCTGGCCAGGCGACCTGCGCGGCGAGGCGGTGCCGGCGGCGGCGAGGATCGCCCAGCTTGCCGAGTTCATGGAGGTGGCTCACCGCGTCGGCGGGATGGAGGCCGCGACCGCGCTCGCCCGACGGCGGGCAGGTAAGCAGTTCGATCCGGCGCTGGCGGCGCTTTTGTGCACCAGGGCGGAGGAGATATTCGGCGGTCTTGACGCGGTTCCGGCGTGGCAGGCCGTGATCGCTGCCGAGCCGGCTCTCGCCATCGGGCTGTCGGCGGGGCAACTCGATAGCGCGCTGACGGCCATCGCGAACTTCGTGGACCTGAAGTCGCCGTTCACCCTTGGCCATTCGGTCGCGGTCGCCGACCTGGCGCAGGAGGCCGGCAACAGGCTCGGGCTGCCGCGCGAGGAGGTGCTGATGCTGCGCCGGGCCGGACTGGTGCACGGCTTCGGGCGGCTGGGCGTGTCGAACTCGATCTGGGACCGGCCCGGGCCGCTGAGCGCCGGCGACTGGGAGCGCATCCGCATGTATCCCTATCTGACCGAGCGCATGCTGCATCAGTCGGCGGCGCTGGCGCCGCTCGGCGAGATCGCCGTGCAGCACCGCGAGCGGCTGGACGGCAGCGGATACCCGCGAGGGCTTTCCGGCGGCGCGATCTCCAGGCACGCCCGGGTGCTCGGGGCGGCGGACGCGTACCAGTCGATGCGCGAGCCCAGGCCACACCGGCCCGCGCGGCCGGCCCAGGAAGCGGCCGCGGAAATGCGTGCCGAAGTGCGCGCTGGCCGCCTGGACGGCCCGGCCGTCGACACCGTGCTTGAGGCGGCCGGCCATCGCCCGCCGCGCCGCAGGGAAGCGCTCGCGGGCCTGACCGCCCGCGAGATTGAGGTCCTCATCCTGCTCGCACGCGGCATGTCGAACAAGCAGATCGCCGAGCGGCTGGTGATCACGCCCAAGACCGCGGGCAACCACGTGGAGCACATCTACGCCAAGATCAATGCCTCCAGCCGTGCCGCCGCGGCGATGTTCGCCGTGCAGCACGGCCTGCTGCCCGAGCAGAAGACCGCCACAACGGCCAGGCCCTGACGCCCCGTACGAGTGCCTGAAGACGAGGCGAACACCTCATGACGAGCTCGCCGCGCCGAACCTACCGTCGGGGACGTCAGCGTGATCTTCGGCCAGCACGAGATGAGCCAGATGCCAGCAGGCTCAAGGCACAGGCACCGGCACAGGCACAGCGTCAGCCACGTCGGCTATGTCACCAGCCGCGCCCGACCAGTGCCGGCCGATCCGCGTGCCGCTCGGAATACACCCGGGTGCGCCTGCACGCGGCGACGGGCTCGCCCAAGCACGCGAGCCCGCGCAAAAAGGGCTTGTGGGCCTGACCCTGATCCACACGCGGTCCGGGCGACGTATAGATGGTGGGGCGAGAATACCGTGCGCCCCACCCGCACAGGGAGTCGCCGATGTCGCCGAGCGGAGAGACTGAGCCATGGCCATTGCCGTCTACTTTCACCCCAATGGCATGAACCTGAAGCAGCTCGAGGAGATCCACCGACGTCTTGACGAAGCCGGCGACAGCGGAGACCAGCATCGCATGCACCACTCGTGCATGGGCGAGGACGGGGACCTTATGGTCTACGACATCTGGGACTCGCCTGAGAGCTTCGAGGCATTCGGCAAGGTGCTAATGCCCATCTTGGCCGAGGTCGGTGTCGATCCCGGGGAGCCAGCCATCATGCCGCTGCACAAGCTGATCCAGACGAACAGCCGTTGGGAGCGACATGGCGGCGGCGGTATTCCCAGCTAAACCATAAGGACCTTGCTCATGATCTTCATCGTCGTCAAGTTCACGGTTCGTCCCGAGTACCGTGACGAGTGGCTGGATCGCGTCGGCGACTTCACGCAGTCCACGCGACAGGAACCAGGCAACTTGTGGTTCGAGTGGTCGCGGAGTGTGGAGAACCCTGATCAGTTTGTGTTGCTCGAAGCATTCCGGGACGCCGAAGCTGGAGCAGAGCACGTCAGCTCCGAGCACTTCAGGGCAGCAATAAGGGAACAACCCCAGATGCTGGCTAGGATCCCGGAGATAGTCAACGTCGAGGTTCCGGGAACCGGCTGGTCCAAGCTGGCAGAAATGTCCGTTCCAGATATCAGCTCCAGCTGACGGCTAGGTCCGCAACGACCGCAATCGCAGGGCTGACCACGAGATTCGTCGCTCGTCGTCGCCTGCCGGCGGAAGTCCGGTCCGGGTTGCTGCCAGGAGGCCCGGTAGCGCTCCGTTGGCTGGGTGGGCGAGCCCCGTGGGGGTTCCGGGTCGACCGCACATGCCGATGAGCCGGTCTCGGCAGGCGTCGTCGCGGCCCGGCGGCCGGAAATGTGTTGACCGGACACAATATGGGAGCGGTTGCCTTGGGCTCTGCTCGCCCCGGCGACGATTGATATGGGGCTGGCGGAGCCGGGACCGTTGCGGGTACGTACTGGCCGGAGCAGTCGTTCCGGTTCAAGGTCAAAGGCTTTCCTCGCGCAGGACCTGGAGGTTGAAGAATTGCGGCTCGCTGGTGCACAGCTCGCGGATCCGTGCCGCGATGCGCTGCGTGGCCGGTAGTTCGTTGTTGACCATCGCCGCCTCGTACGACGGGAACTCGACGATGTCGATGTAGCGAGCCGGATTGTCCCTGTCCTGCGTGTGCAGCTCGTGCGAGGCGGTGCGCTCGCCCGCGGTGGCCCGCAGCCACTCCTCGAAGGCCGCCTCCATCTCGGCCGGACGCGTCGTTTCGTACGCGATGATCTGGACGAATTTCATCAGGTGACACCTCCACGTCGGGTGACTTGCTTAGGTCATCGAGTAAATGTACTGGTCAGGCGGCACGTCACCACCCAAGCAGGGTGAAATGCCCCAAGGCCCGGGGGCCACGGCACGCCGCGTTCAATGCTCGCGGCCCGCAGGAGTTGACGTCGGGGAGACAGCGGATATGCGGGCATGCCGCCCGGTTCCCGTAGAGCCGCACAGAGCATGCACGGTATACCCGAGACGCTCGAGACACCAGCGCACGGAGCGGGTACCGGCGCTCCGGCGCTCCCGTCGATGTAGAACTAAGGCGGCGTGTCCGGGCGCTCGCAGTGCCGATCGTGCTTTTCTTGGGGCGAGGCCATCACAGCCCGAAACTACAAGGCGTGACGGAACGTCACCTCGGAAGGCGCGACGCCGTCGATGAACACCCGCGGATGGACCCGGGTGCGCCACATGTATCAGCTTGGGACATTCGTCCTCTTATCCGATGCAGGTCATGGTGCCCAAGCTCACTGCGATCTACCGCCGCGAGCGGCCGGCCAGCCAGGGCGGGCCGAGTCCGCCGGCCACCTCGGCCCGATCTGACCCGTCTGTTCATCGGCCGAGCCGGCCTAGTCCCGAGGAGGCAGCGCGTGCACGACAAGAACAGCAGCCAGGCGGTCGTTCTCGGTGCCAGCATGGCGGGTTTGCTCGCGGCACGGGTACTGTCAGAGCGTTTCGAGCGGGTAATAGTGATCGAGCGGGACTTGCTGCCACCGGCCGGCGAGCAGCGCCGGGGGGTGCCGCACGGTCGGCATCTGCACGGCCTGCACCCGCGCGGCCGCGAGATCCTCGATGAGCTGTTCCCGGGTTCACCGGCGCGGTGACGGCCAGCGGTGCCGTGTGCTGCGATGTCCTCGGCGACGGGCGCTGGCAGCTGTCCGGCCACCAGCTGCGGCAGGTACGGATCGGCCTTCCTGGCCTGCTGGCCAGTCGGCCGTTCCTGGAAGGCCATGTCCGGGCGATGGTCCAGAGCCTGCCGGGGGTCCGTCTGCTCGGACAGCGTTCGGTCTGCGGGCTTACCGTCACGCCGGACCGGCGGACGATCACCGGCGTTGAGGTCCGCGATACAAGCAGCGGCTCACCGGCCCGGGTAGCGGCCGGCCTGGTGGTGGACGCCACCGGGCGGGGCTCGCGCACCCCGGTCTGGCTTGGCGAGCTCGGCTATCGGCGCCCGGCGGAGGAGCGGGTCGAGATCGGCCTGGGCTATTCCACGAGGAACTACCGGCTACGGCCCGGCGCGATGAACGGCGACCAGATGATCCTCACCGCCGCCACGCCGGCGAACCCGCGCTTCGGCGTGCTGGCCGCCACCGAGGGGGGCCGTCACATCCTTACCCTCGCCGGCATACGCGGTGACCATCCGCCAACCGACCCGCCGGGATTCGACGAATTCGTTGCCACACTGCCGACCGCCGACATCGCCGCGGCCACCGCGGAGGCCGAGCCGCTGGACGACCCGGTGCCCTTCCGGTTCCCGGCGAGTGTGCGCCACCGCTACGAACGGCTCTCCAGTTTCCCGGCCGCCTGCTGGTCATCGGCGACGCCGTCTGCTCGTTCAACCCAGTCTACGGACAGGGCATGACCGTAGCCGCCGCCGAGGCCATGACCTTGCGGCGGCTGCTTGCCCGCCACGCCGTACCCGACGCCCGACGCTGCTTCCGCGCCATCGCCGCCGCGATCGATGTGGCCTGGGACATCGCGGTCAGCGCCGACCTGGCGTTCCCCGAGATACCCGGCAATCGCTCGGCGAAGGTGCGCCTGGTCAACGCGTACATGCCACGGCTGCATGCCGCCGCTGCCCACGACGAGGTGCTGGCGGCATCGCTGATCCGGGTCATCGGGCTCAAGGACCGCCCGGAAGGGCTGCTTCGCCCGGACCGCGCGCTGCGGGTGCTGCGCCGCAACCTGGCGAACCGCAGGCGGCCCAACCCAGTCGTTAGCGCCTCCTGGCGTGATGAGCTGCGCCAAGGCTGACCGGCAGATCAGGCAGCCAGCCTCGGCACCCGGCCGCCCCATCGCCCGACTGCCGTTCAGCCTCGCGCGCAACGGCAACGGCAAGTCCAGATGGGTGGCCACCACCCGCGAGGGCGGACACAGAACCTGGCCCACATGCCGACTCGCGCGTCGCCCACCTTCGCGCCCTCATCGGATGCGGCACGGGTCGTGGCCGGCCATTCTGCGGCGTACGGGCGGGGGCTGCGGGTGGCCTGTACCGCTGCCGCCACTATGTGCGCGTACAGCTTTGCTCCTGGCGGGCGGGGATGCACATGGTCGTCCCAGAGCAGGCGGGTGTGGTGCTCGATGGTGGCGAACCAGTTGGCGAGCACGACGTTGGCGTGCTGGCGGGCGGCGGCGGCGAGCACCCGG
>DATIYI010000371.1:0-8966 GCA_035517695.1 Streptosporangiaceae bacterium | reverse complement strand
TCCGGCCCGCCGGGCAGGCCAGATCCCCGAAATCACCCCCGTAACGACACCGTGAACACCTTCCCGCCGACCCGCATGCCACCTGACCAGTGGTGCGACAGCTCATGCTCACCGTGCTGCCGCAGACGGAAACAGACATGGCCGCGACAGCGCCATCGCGCGGTGCTCACCGTGAGCGTCGCCAGACCCCTCACAAGTGCTCATGGCGAGCGGCCGTGGACACCAGGTCGCCGAGCAGATCGGTGATCTGCTGCACGGTGGCATCGGCGTGATCCTCGCCCGGGCGCAGCCGCCTGGCCTCGATCGCATCCACCCACGAGGAAGAGCCCCAGTGCACCCCGCTGGCAGCGAAGATTTGCGCGAATCTGCTGAAGCCCCGGACCTGACCTCCGCAGCTCGTGGGCATATCTGTGCCTTGATCGACATTCTTTGGCCTGATCGGAAGCTTGCTAGCGGTTCCTGAGGCCAGAAAACAGTAGACACACTTGGCGTGTCATTACCGGGATCTTGATCGCTGGCTGCGGCAATCCATCCGGGTAGGCGTCAGGAACGGTGGTGAGCGCGATCGAGACCGAATACGAGATCGTCCTGTCGCGCATCAGCTTCACCCAGGGACCTACACTTTCGCAGTGATAACCATGGGCAGGTGACGGCTCTAGAGGGTAAGTCCCGTACACACGGGCGCACCCGGGCAGCGAGGCAGGTCTATTGCCCCGCGGCCCGGGTAACCCGGCCCGAAGCGCCCGTCAGGGCTGCGGGTCGAGCCCGTGGCCCGGGAACACCGCCAGCCGGGTGGCCATGATCGCTCGATCCACGTGATCAGCCGGATCGTAACCATTCCTGAACGGCGTGTACACGGCGGGTTCCCAGTCGGTCATCCACTCCGGCGCAGCCTCACCGGTCCGCGACTGGGCGTACTCGCGCCACGCCGACGGTGTCTGCGTGGCGGGGTCAACCGGCCGGCCGGCGGCCACTGCGAGCAGATGAGTCCAGGCTCTTGGCACAACCTGCACAAGCGCGTAGCCACCGCCGCCGATGAGCACCCAGCGCCCGCCCGCGGTCTCGTGCGCCAGCCGGTGCACCGCGGCGGCCGCGACCCGCATCGCATCGACGCTCAGCCCGAAGTGCGCGAGCGGGTCGAGCCGGTGGCCGTCGCAGCCGTGCTGGCTGACCAGCAGCTGCGGCCGGAATGCCCGCACCAGCGGGGGGACGATCGCATCGAACGCCCGCAGCCAGCCCTTATCATCGGTGCCAGGGGGGAGCGCGACGTTAACGGCGTGGCCGGCGCCCGCGCCCGAGCCGGTCTCGGCCGCGAGGCCGGTGCCGGGAAAAAGAGTGCGCGGGTGCTCGTGCAGGCTGATCGTCAGCACGCGAGGGTCGGTGCAGAAGGCCGCCTGCACGCCATCGGCGTGGTGCACGTCGAGGTCGACATAGGCGATCCGGTCGGCGCCCTGGGTGAGCAGCCACGTGATCGCGATCGCGGGATCGTTGTAGACGCAGAATCCGCTGGCCGCGTCGCGCATCGCATGGTGCAGGCCGCCCGCCAGGTTCGCGGCGTGCCCGGCCACGCCACCCCACACGGCACTCGCCGCGGCAACGGTGGCGCCTGCGACGAGCGCGGACGCCTCGTGCATCCCAGCGAATACCGGATTGTCCATGGTGCCGAGGCCGGCCGCAGGTTCGGGCGCCAGCGTCTGCCCAGCGCGCCGGACTGCCGCGATGTAGGCCGGGTCGTGCACGAGTTCGAGCAACGCGTCACAGGCCGGCTCGGGCACGGCCACCGACACCCCCGGGGCATCAAGCACGCCAAGTGCGCGGGCCAGTGCCATCGTGAGCTCGATGCGGACCGGGGCGAGCGGATGCCCGGGCCCGAAGTCGTAGGCCGCAAGGGCATGGTCCCAGACCACCTGAAGCGTCCCGCACACATTCCCGCCTACAATGCCCACGATCCTCTACCCTTGCACGCCCAGTTCCCGGCTGCGGCCGTGCGCGGCCTCGATGACCGGCAATATCACGCTTATCGCCTTATCCGCAAGCACAGGCGTGGTCCACATGATACGGACCACCGGCACTACATCCTGACCGTCAAGGCCAACATGCCATCCCTGGAACGCGACATCGCCGCCCTGTTCCCCGCCGGCCCCGCCGACAACGGGGCTTTCCCCCCTCAGCACATCACCATTGACCGCGGCCACGGCCGCAGCGAGATCCGCTCCATCTGGTGCTCACCCGATGTCGCCAGCCTGGACTTCTCCGGCGCCTACCAGGCCTTCCGCATCCACCGCCGGATCTACGACCCGAACTGGAGCCCGCTGCCCGAGACCGTGCACGGGATCACCAGCCGCACCGCCTGGCAGGCCAACCCCGCCGACATCCTGGCCAGCAACGGCGGCCACCGGGAAGTGGAGAACCGCGAGCATCACGTTCGCGACCGGACGTTCGACGAGGACCGGTCCCAAGTCAAACGGGCGCATCGCCCCAGTTCCTGGCCACCGCCCGCAACATCGTCATCGGCCTGCTCCGGCCCGCCGGATGCGAGAACATCGCCCGCGGCATCGAGTACCCCACCCGGCGCCTTGATCACGTCCTGGCGCTTCTGGGCGTCTTACCGGAATCGATCAGAAAAAAGTGATGCCTATGCCGCGACTTTGCCGATGACCCTTGCCGCTACATGGGCCCTGAAATCCTCGCCGCCTGCCGGAAACCCAAAACACCAGTGAAACAAATGAAACCGGAGTGACAATTGAGGCTATGGGTGCTTAAATAGAAACCGATCGCGAGGTGCTTTCTCATACACCACCGCCGGGACGCGGCCTGTTGGCAGGACTGATCGAGCCGACCTGCCGGAAAGCCCGATATCCCGGTGAACCGGCAGAGGGGCAAGCAACAACTAGGCCCTTTGGCCCGTACCACTTTCCGACGCGGACGCTCAGACTGGACGCATTGGTGAGGGTCCGGAATTCACCCAGCTAGATCTGTTGGGTACGTCGGCATTGCGCTGGGGACTGGAAAAGTGGCCACGCCTGGCGGGCGTCTACGTCCCGGGCCTAGACGGAAGGAGGCCGAGATGACGACTGGCACACAGGTGCAGGGTTCCGGCGGAGGCACGGACCCGGCTAGATTCACGGTCGGGTACAGGAATGGGTCGCTCCCGCTACCAGAATGCAGTGCGACCGAGGGCGCGGCGGGGCTTGACATCGGCAAGCTGCTCAAGGAAACGGGGCATGTGACGCTGGATGTCGGGTTCGTGAACACCGCGTCCTGCACGTCAGCGATCACCTATATCGACGGGGACGCGGGGATCTTGCGTTACCGCGGCTATCCGATCGAGCAACTCGCGGAGAAAGCATCCTTTCTGGAGGTTTCCTACCTCCTGATCTTCGGGGAGCTGCCGACGCGCGAGCAACTGGCCGACTTCGCCGACCAGATCAAGGTGCATACGCTGCTCCGGGAGGAGATGCGCCGGTTCTTCGACGGTTTCCCGCGCGACGCGCACCCGATGGCGGTGCTGTCATCGGGGGTTAGCGCTCTGTCCACCTTCTATCAGGACAGCCTGGACCCGTTCGATGAGGAGCATGTGAAGATCTCGACGGTGCGGCTGCTGGCCAAGGTCCCGACCATCGCCTCATATGCGCACAAGACGTCGATCGGGCAGCCGCTGCTGTATCCAGACAACTCGCTGGGGTATGTGGAGAATTTCCTGCGCCTGACGTTCGGCCTGCCCACCGCGCCCTACGAGGTCGACCCGGCCGTCGCGCGGGTGCTCGACATGCTGTTCGTGCTGCACGCCGACCATGAGCAGAACTGCTCGACCTCGACCGTGCGGCTGGTCGGGTCCAGCCGCGCCAACCTGTTCGCATCGATATCGGCCGGCGTCAACGCGCTGTTCGGCCCGCTGCATGGCGGGGCCAACCAGGCCGTGCTGGAAATGCTGCACCAGATCCACGAATCCGGCGACGATGCCGCGGCATTCGTCCGCAAGGTGAAATCCGGGCACGGCGAAGTGAAGCTGATGGGCTTCGGCCACCGGGTGTACCGCCACTACGATCCGCGTGCGGCGATCGCCAAGAAGGCGGCGCAGGAGATCCTGTCCCGCACGGCGGCGCGCGATCCGCTGCTGGACATCGCGATGCGGCTGGAAGAGATCGCGCTGGCCGACGACTACTTCACCGAGCGCAAGCTCTACCCAAACGTCGACTTCTACACTGGGCTGATCTACAACGCGATGGGCTTCCCGACCGAGATGTTCACCGTCTTGTTCGCCCTCGGCCGGCTGCCCGGGTGGATCGCCCAGTGGCACGAGCTGATGATGGACCCGGCAACAAAGATCGGCCGCCCGCGCCAGGTCTACACCGGCGAAACCGAACGCGGATACGTCCCGATCGAGCAGCGCTGACGCGGGCTCGTAAGCTCCATCTACAAACCACAAACTCGCCGCCCGTACCCTGGAGCCGGTGGGCGGAGCGTGATGAGGGCTTCGGTGCAGACGCTGGAGCCGTTGCTTCGTGGTCACGAGTTCGTCCGCGGGCTGGATCCTGCGACCAGGACTTACTGGTGGGCTGTGCGGTTGATATCCGGTTCAGCGGGAATGGTCCGGGAGGGCGAGTCAGCCTACCGGCCATGCACCGGGGTGTGCGTGCGGGCCAAGTGTGAGCAACAGCCACCGTCTCGGTTTCGACGTCATGCAACGCTTCGCCAGGATCGCCGCCCAGCGGCTGCAGAAGGCCAGACTGTGGCTTATCGATGTCTATGGGCGGCGGACGCTCGCTGAGCCCGCCGGGACCGGCTCCAGGAATTGGCGGGATCGTGACGTGACACCATCCGCCAGCCGTTCGGGAACGTTTATGCCGAATACGGCTGCCCGACGCCCGCGCGAGTCAGATCGAGAAGTCCTGTTGGTACCACACCTCGGAGGTGGCCGGGCTTGGATGCGGCTGGGCGCGCGCGCCGTCGATCCTGGCCTCAAGCTGCTCGATCCGCACGAGCAAGGCATGCAGGCTCACGCCGACAACGTCGGGCAGCACGCCGTGGTCGAGGTCGGGCGGCGCGGTGGCGGCGCGTGGCTGCTTGCGCTGGATGACCTGGCCCGGTACGCCGACGACGACCGAGTCCGGCGGCACCGCCTTGACCACCACGGCGTTGGCGCCGATGCGGCTGCCATGGCCGATAGTGATCGGTCCGAGTATCTTCGCGCCAGCCCCAATGGTCACCCGGTCGCCCACAGTGGGGTGGCGCTTGCCGCGTTCCAGGCTGGTGCCGCCGAGCGTGACCCCATGGTAAATCGTCACGTCGGCGCCGACTTCGGCTGTCTCCCCGATGACCACGCCCGTGGCGTGGTCGATGAACAGCCTGGGACCCAGGACCGCGCCAGGGTGGATGTCCACTCCGGTAAGTCCCCGGGTTAGCGCGGAGCAGAGCCGACCGGTCAGCCTCCTGTCGTGCCTCCACAGCCAGTGGCTGACCCGGTGTCCCCACACCGCGTGCAGGCCTGGGTAGCAAAACACGAGCTCAAGCGTGCTGCGTGCAGCGGGATCACGTTCCCTGGCAGCGCGCAGATCTCCTCGCACGGCGCTGAGCATGGCTACCCGCCCAGGTCGGCGAACAGCGCGGTCCGCGCCGCGGCGCCGTCGGCCACCCGCCATAGACGCACCAGCGGCGTGTTCCCCGATCAGCTGGGTGACGTCACCAGCAATTCTCATAACTACTTGCCCCTTCTTTCGGTTCACCGTTGGATCGTGGCCCCAGCCAGCGCGTGCCCCTGACAGTGCCGGAGCGCCGCGGCCCGCAGGGTCGCCGACTCCATGGACGGTCTTTTCGAAAGCGATCATTCCCAGCCGGGGATCAGCCGACAGAGTCGTCAATGGCGCAGGTCGCGTAGCCAAACCCGGCGACCATCGGCACTGACACCCGCGCGTTTCCTGGTCCTGGTTATGAGGTGCTCACTTCGTCCCATACGGCGTGCAGGCGGCCCATGTTGCATCGCTCGGGATGCGCGGATGGGATATGTGGCTGGCTGGAATGCTCCGGGCCGCACTCGCTGTACCCGAGGGTGTCAATGAAGTCATCAGAGTCCGGGTTCAGCTGCATGACCAGGGCGCCGCAGTGCTTGCAGGCATACCGCCAGGACCTGCAGAACTGATCCGTGCGCTCGCTGGCCTGGAACGGAACATTACTGTGCCAGACGCCGATTGGCTTTCCGATCTTGTTGCGCGTTGGGAAATCCTGGTCAAGCTCGTCTGGTGTGAGCTCTTGCTCCCTGGCGATCATCTGACTCACCTGCTTTTGTATCTTGTTCACTGCCTTCGCGTTGACCGCCTGGTAGTCGTGCAACGTGTTCCTCCTGGTCCGCGGGGCACGGTGTCGTCCGGGCCGCGCCCGGTGCAGTCCGGCGGCGCCGGGAGTCCTCCGAGGCCCACCGCTGGACCTGTTCCAGGAGGCGCCCCGTGCGAGCGGCGCTACCGCCGCGGCCACGGGCTCGCTCGGCGGCGCGCCGAATATCGGCGGGCCTGCGGCCTCGACGGCGAGCACTCGCGTCTGGTCGGGAAAGCTCATGCCGAGCCGCCTGGCGACCGCGGCCAGCTTGGGTATGCCGACCTGGTGCAGGCTGGGTGCTGTCGCCGGGCCCAACTCGGCGAGCCTGGCCTCGATGATCGTGCCCGCGGGGCTGCGGCCGGCGCGGATCGCGCCGAGGACAACCGCGCGGATTTAATTAGTGAGATTCCCCGGGCCACCCGACCAACTTCTGCCGGCTACCTCCCTTCCCCGGCACGGGGCCCGCACGGGGCCCAGCCCTTAACACCTTCATCAGAAGACACCGCTTCCCGGTTCCGTTAGAGGCAAAGGAATCAATCCGATAGGCGCAAAGGTTCATCACCGATGTGCCCTAAGTCACCCCACAATAGCTACTCCAAAGTAATTTACGAGTAATCTACCCCTGAGTAATTTAGCCCCGCACCCGAAAAGCTACTCCCAAGTAAAGAAATCACGGTCTCAGATTTCCAGACCGCATGCCGCGTAAACTGCTCGTCCGGCGCCACGCACCACCTGTAACGCAAGTACACACGGGTGGCGGCGATGCTGAAGACCACGCCCGGCCCCGCGATCTGCGCCGCACCGGCCGGCCACCGCCGCAATGCTGGGACCGACCCGAAAAAGGGACCTCAGCCGCCAGCGGCAGCACGAGCTGACCGGGAACGTTACGTCACCACCTCACACAGCACGGCCCGTTCGGACGGCTCGGCGCAGCTGAACCGCCACGCATGGTCACCAAGGCGGTCGCCGTCGGCGTGCTGTTCGGGTGGACTGCCGGCGACGAGGTCTATGGCCGCAGCTCGAAGCTCCGCGCGGCCTGCGAGGACGCTGGGAAAGGCTACGTGTTCACGGTCCCGGTCAACTTCAAGGTCACCACCCCCGCAGGCCGTAAGGCGGCCGTCGTTGTCCTGGCCAGGCTCGTTCCCAAGGCGGCGTGGGAGACGCGCTCGTGCGGGCGGGCTGCAAGGGCCACCGCGACTATGAATGGGCGATGGTCGCCACCAGCTCCTTCCGCCACTGGCTGCTGATCCGCCGTAACATCTCCGACCCGCCGGAACACTGGCACGACACCGGCAAGGTGCCCGTCCGTCCCGGCGAGCAGCCTCCCCAGGACATGGGCCTGATCCGCGTGACCGTGCCCGAAGCGCGCAGGATGCTCACGGCGCCCGTACGCGAGACCTTCCAAAGCTCATGGAGCATCTGGCGACGACGCCACCAGGCACGCGCCCGATGAGACCACTACCAGGCACGACTCCGGGCAGCGCCAATATGGCCCCACCCGATTGACTAGGAAGATCACAAACCCGGACTGTAGTACCGTGCGCAACCAGTCGGGTATCGCAGTCGGCGGGCTGCCGGGCTGCCGGGCCGCGGCAAGTCCACACCTGGTCGGCACAAGTGTTGCGCATGCCAACCGCCGCAGTGAGCCGGGTGCGGTATTTGCGCGCGCCGCCGCCCGGCCTAATCTCGTCAAGATCAGGAGACGGACCGGCGTAGTCGGCATCTTCCTCAGCCGCGATGCCATCTCCTCGTCGGCGCCGTGCTGGCCGCACAGAACGACGAATGGAAGGAGTCGCGGCGCTACATGGGTCCGGAAATCCTCGGCGCCTCCCCAAGTCAATTACCAGCGCAGAAACTAGCAAGACCGACGTGACAATTGATGGCACTGGTGCTTAAATAAGAATAAATCATGAGGTGGGTCATCTCATATCCCACCTCCCTGGGCGCGGTCGCGTGATGAGGCACAGATGGAGACGCTTGAGCCACTGCTTTGCGGCCACGAGTTCCTCCGTGGGCTGGATCCCGCCAACTTGCGCCTGCTGGTAGGCTGCGCCGCTGATATCCGGTTCAGCGAGGGATCTTTCTTATTCCGGGAGGGCGAGCCAGCCGACCGTTTCTTCTTGATCCGGCGCGGCCGGGTCGGGTTGGAGATCTGGGCGCCGCCACGCGGGTCAATTATGATACAGACCTTGGCCGACGGGGACGTCGTCGGCTTTTCGTGGCTGTTTAAGCCGCAGACCTGGCACTTCGACGCACGCGCGCTGACACCGACGCAAGCCTTCGCCATGGACGGGGTGTGCGTGCGCGCCAAGTGTGAACAAGATCCTCGCCTGGGTTTCGACCTCATGCAACGCTTCGCCAGGATCGCCGCCCAGCGACTGCACGCGACCCGGCTGCGGCTGATCGATGTGCATGGGTGCGCGGACGCTCGCTGAGCCCGGCCAGTGGTCGGCTCCGGCCATTGGCGGGACCGTGACACGACCCGCCAGCCGTTCAGAAAAATCTATGCCGAACGGTTGCCCAGATGTCGCACTGGCCTTACGGCATGGTCTACCTTCCCCCGTACACCGCGTAACCGTTCGCGAGTTACGGCGAGAGATTACCATTCCGGGTGACATGGCTTAGGCCGACGCGCTGAGCGCGGATAGTCCCGG
>DATIYI010000370.1:0-4851 GCA_035517695.1 Streptosporangiaceae bacterium | reverse complement strand
GTGCAGGCCGAGCTAGACACCGGCAGCTACCCGACCGGCATCGAGGTCACCAAGAAGCAGATGAAGGACCTGGAAGCCCAAGTCATCACAGCGCACGAGTTTCACGGGGACTGGAATTACAGCATCGCGCCCGGGTACCTCGGCCTTGATCCCGACACGCCCGACATAATATAGATAATTTTGCGGAGAGCCCTTACCTGCCCAGGCACTGCCGTTTCGTTACAGATGGTCACAGCTCGACGGTCGCATGACACGCGATATCCGCCGTTCGGCGCGCAATCCCTGGTCTGCCGGGCCGCCGTCAGCACAGCGCCGAACAATCATTATGTGGCTGGAAGGGAGCATGGTGATCGGAGATCACGCAAATGCTGGGCGGAGAATGCCCAGGGATCCGGCTGGGTGCGAAGGGTCGCGGCCGGCCATGAGCCCGTTCAGGTTTCCGGGTCCATCTGTCCGCGCTCGGCTGGCCGGATCCGCGGGGCGTGCCTGTGGCTGGGGCCTTCCCGCCAAGATGGAGCTACCGTTGCGGCGGAGCCAGCTCTCCCGGTCCGCCAGGGTGCAGTTGCGCGTGCTATCGGCGGTGATTTCATCGTGGCTCCTCGGCGTCGATCGACATGGGGTTGCGGTGCCGATCACGGTTCGTGCTCGCCGGTTAGCGGAATACTTCGGTGGCGTATTTGGCCATGGTCCGGCCGATGTCGGCGGGGTTGAGCTGTCCCTTGTCATTGACGGGGAGCCTGCCCAGGTCACGGAAGTACTCGACGTACAGGTCGGGAGTGAGCGTGCCGATGAACCTGGCTGGCTGGTCGAAGGGGTTGGCGAAGGTGTGCGGCGTGCCCGGCGGGATCGTGACGCACGACCCCGCTTCGACGTCGATGCTGTCGGTTCCGGAGGTGAACCGGAGCTTGCCCTGGGTCACGATGAAGATCTCGTCGTGCTCACGGTGGACATGCTGGGGCGGCCCGCCCGGGCTCGGCGGCACGACCGCCTCGATCAGGCCCAGCCGGTGCTGGGTGTGCGAGCCGTCCTCGATGATCCGGCACCGGATCGGCCCGCCGCCGGACTGCTCGCCGTCGCCGGGTCCTACGACGTGGATGGACATGGCTGCTCCTTCGTTAAGATGGGCGTTTCTTTTGTTCAGATGGGCTTTCTTGCAGGCGGACGCTCGTATGTGCCCGCCATGCGCTGGCCGCTTCGGGCGAGGGCGAATTGGTAGGACGCACGGACCAGCCGCAGCACGACGTCCCGCTCGAGGTCGTCGCGGGGGGCGTAGAGCATGACGACGGTCGCGGGCGCCTCGCCGGTGTGCACGAGGAAGTGCGGCTCGGCCCATCCGGCCTGCTCGGCGGCGGCGGCCAGCGGCAGCGGCAAAGTGGCGTGCAGACTGAAGTCACCCTGGGCGTGCGCGTGGCAGAACTCCCGCCCGGCCAGGAACGCCTCAGCCGGCCCGGCGGCGGCGCCGGGGTCCAGCGTCAGGGCGCGGGCGCCCTCCACCGAGATCACCGATGGCTGTCCGTGCACCGAGGGCCAGGTCAGCGCCTGGGCGAGGACGGCGTCCGCGTGCCTGCTGTCACCGGGTTGCTGGTCGAGCTGGCAGTGCGGGATCTCGGTGCTGGTCCGCGGCCGGGACCCGGCCCGCGGCGGCAGCTGCAGTTGCCCAGCCATCTCAGCCGCCATACCAGAACAGCTCGATCGGGATCCCGTCCGGGTCGCGGAACACTACCAGCGCGTGCGGCGCCGGCTCCGTGCTCTCGAACGCTTGCCCGTGCTCGACGCCGGCGGCGTCCAGGTGGGCGATCCACGCGTCGATGTCGTCCCGGCTGGCCACCTGGAGCGCCAGGTGGTCCAGCCCGGTCCGCAGCGGGCTGAACATTTCCCGGTCCGCGCCGGGATGGTAGTCCAGGCCCACGAACAGCCCGGTGCCCGGGCGGGTCATCACGACGGCGTAGCCGCCGCCGGCCGGGTGCGGTTCGGTGAAGATGCGGACCAGCCCCAGGACCTGGGTGTACCAGGCCTCGCTGGCGGCGATGTCGCGGACGGTCAGGCCCAGGTGCTGCACTCCGGTCACCGCCGGGACGGCCTGGGCGGCGGGGGGTGATTCGGCTGTGGTGGTCATGGTGCCCTCCTGGGTGAGTAGTTCCTCCGGCTAAGTTGTGAGATATCGTGTCTCAAAGCGAGACTTTGAGTATCATGAATCGTGAGGATCCGTCTTGTCAAGGAGCAAGCTCATGGAAGGTTCACCCGGCACCGGGGCGCTGTCTGGTCCTAAGGGACGCACCCTGCGCCTGCTGAGGCAGGCCGCCCGGGAACTGCTGCGCACCGGGGGCCCGCTCACCGTGCCGGCCGCGGCCGAACTGGCCGGCGTGTCCCGGGCCACCGCGTACCGCTACTTCCCGAACAACGACTCGGTGGTGCTGCACGCCACGATGTCCCTGGCCGACGACCCTCTCACCGACACCAGCTGGGCCCCGCCCAAGGCCGCATCGCCCGACGAACTCGGCGCCCGGGCCGCCGACCTGGTGCGGGCCACCGCAGCGTGGGCCTTCGACCACGAGACCGAGCTGCGCACCATGCTCCGCCTGTCGCTGGCACCCGAACGAGAAGACCAGCAACCCCGGCGGGGCCTAACCAACCGCGGCCGCTGGATCAGCGCGCTACTCGAAGGCCTGCCCACCGACGTCCCGCCCGCCGCCCGCGACCGCCTCGCGGCCGCGCTCATCCCGCTATTCGGATCCGACGCCATCGTCTGGACCACCGACATAGCCCAGCTCCCCCGCGACCAGGCCATCGAACTCCTCGCCTGGATGGCGCAAGCCCTCATCGCCGCCACCCTCGCCGACTGGTAACACTCTAGGCAACGTCAGCCCCTGAGGAACCCGCCGCCGCCCACTCAGGATCCCATCCAAGATCACCAAGCTGGCACCCCGCGTGCGGACCGCGCTGCCCCCTGCCTGCTGGAGCCGCTCAACCTGCCAGCCCGTGGCGCCAGGCCACGCCACCCTGCGGATCCCAGCAGGGAAATGCGACCCACCGCCGACGCCATCCTCGAACACGCAGCCACGCCCGCACAGGTCATCAGGGACCAGCTCAAACAGGGTACATAATGGCAGATCTGTATTCAGTACAAGCACCGGCAACCGAACATAAAGGCCCGTAAATAATCGGCAGGGAGTATGTAGGTAGAGGCCGATCGGGGCATTTGTACCACATTGTGGATGGTGGACGATGCCCTGGAACGACGTGCCGGTCGCCTGCCAGGCCACCTCCGCCGGGCACGGCTCGCCAACCTGAACACCCAACGGCTGCGCACGACACTACAAATTGGTCTACCCTAATGATGAAGGAGTACAATTATCTACAAGCCGCCGTCGACAAGCTGGATGGACAGAGATTCCAGATCAGAAACTGGGCCATTGCCGCCGCAGGCATCCTATTCACAGCCTCGGTCTCCACGAAAATGTCGTTAATAGCTTTCGCCGGAGTTATAACCACGCTGTTCTTTGCGTTTCTTGAGTTCTTGATGTCGTCTACATAAACATGACGGACGACCTTATTAAGCGGAATAACCACCTTGAGGAATTGATCGACACCTATCGTCATACAGGCGATGAGCCAGTCGACTACGTCTTTGGGGTCGGACAGGCCTTTGTTGACGCCTTCAGGTTCAAGAAGATCCCGGGGCTTATTTTCGTTCGCGGGCGAATCCATGTCACAGCCTTCTACGCAGGCCTGGTGATCGTCACTGCCGCTGGCGGGTTCGCGGTTGCGATGCTCTGACGGGCCAGTTGGAGTTCGCGATGCAAAGCTATAGCGGTCACTCACCGGAACCGGTCAAGGCAAGCGCCAAGGGGCGTTTGCCAGGTCAGCATGTCGCTGATGTGGTGGTGAGGGCGGCATCGATCGCCCCTTCCGCTGACACGAAATTGGGTGCTTTGCGGGCGCGCGTCAGCAGCCGACGGCGGTTTGTGCCGTCGGCTGACAGGTCGGAGCGCCGGGGGAGCCGGATCTCGCCGGAGCGGGCGGAGGCTCGCCTGGCCCGTACAGCAGCAAAACACAGCAACCGCCTCGGATGTCGGGGCACGTTAGCGGACGTGCGGGGCGTGTGACCTGCACTGGCGTACGTGCAGGGACGTGGTGCGTCTTGTTTGCAGGCAGACGTTCAGCAGCTCCGACGTCCGCCCCGGCCGGTACGGTTGTCACCGCGCTAATGGCCGATGCTGGCGGCATGGTCCTTGGTTGCCACGGCCAGGTGGGCCTCGGCGGCACGAACCGCTGGCGACATGGCGCAGGTGACGCCTGCGGCTGGTCAGCCAGCTGAGGATGACGGCGACCGCCGCCACACCGATGGCCACGGCGCACGCGATCGTTACCGATCACAACACCATGTTCAATGCATTGATGTCAACCATTGGACTCTCCCCGGGCCGGGGCGGGGCACCCACGCCCCCTCGGACGCGGGCACCCGCATGCCGACGCTGACTGGTTAAGCTGCACGATGTCCCACGGCCGACTGGGCCCGGTTAGGATCGCGGCCCGCACGCTGGCGAGCCTTTAGGCTTCAGGCCGGCTCGCAGAACCCCCGCCTACTTATAAGAGCGTTGGGGGAACGCCCAGATACGCATGACCGATAGGCCCGTTTCCCCGGCCGAGCAGGTCAGTATGCCTTGGTCACACTGTCCAGCTCACGGGCACTGCCTCAAGGGAGGCCCGGCAGGGTAGGGGTCAAAGTAGGCATGTAGCTCTCTGAACTGCACTGTTATAGCCAGCTGGACGTTATGCGTCTGGTGTGGTATGAGAGACCGGTGACAAATGAGAGCAATAGGCTGACGGTCCGTCTGGTGGCGGACGGTG
>DATIYI010000369.1:0-3533 GCA_035517695.1 Streptosporangiaceae bacterium | reverse complement strand
GAAATCACCGCGGCGGCCATCGGCGCGGTCGCGGACCTGGTTGCCTCGTCCGCCGAGGGCCCGGACCCCGCCGCGGTCCGCGGCGTGGAAGCCACCGCGGAGCAGCTAGCCGCTCAGCAGGTCGCCGTGCTGCTCGTGGCGCCCGGCATCTCCTCCGGCCGCGACGCCCGCCCGGGCTACCGGATAGGGAGCAGCCCGACCGAGCTCCTCGCCAGTGAATCCGGCGAAGGCACCCCAGTCCCGCTCGATGCCGGGCTGGTCTGGGCCGCGCTCCACCAGGACGCGATCGTTGCGCAGCTGCCGGCCCGTACCGGCCCGCTGGCCGGTGACCCGGCGGCCGCCCTGCTGCGCCGCGGGCCTGCCTCGTGATCTGCGGCTGTCAGGGCCGGGTCCGAGCTGGAGTCCCCGAGCCTCCCTGGCACCGGCTCAGATGGCCTGATCCAGGACTTTGCTCACGGTGCGGCCCGTCCTGCGCAGCTCGCCCCCGTCGTGATCTGCGAGACTCCGCAGATCAAGCTGAACAGGTCGAATAGCAGGGCGAGGGTCCGGGGCGGTCAGCCGGTGACGGCGAGTTCGTCGCGGACCTTGAAGACGCCGCCGGCCATCCAGGCGGCGCTGACCGCAGCGTTGTGCTCGGCCCAGGTGCGGACGTGCCCGCTCAGTGTCACCGTGTTGCCGCTGGTGTCCACGGAGACGTGGCTGTCGTCGGCGATGAGCGCGTTGCGGTCCAGCGCGTGCTGGACGAGCAAGGTGACGTCAAGGGGGTCAGCGTCGTAGCTCAGGTCGATGTCGTCTTTGATGTTGCGAACGCCGGTCAGGGCGGCGACCGCCAGGTCGGCCGCCTCGCGCTGCCTGCCGTACTTCACCGTGCCGGTGAGGGTCAGGTTGCCGTCCCGGGCGGTGGCCTCGACGCCGTCCGGGACGGTGACGTTCAAGCTCAGCGCGTTGTTGGCGGCGGTGGTGAGCATGGCGTCGTCGCGGTAGTCAGCGTCGGGCAGCACGACCTGCAGGTGGTTGTGCACGTTCTTGACGCCAGCCACGCGCTGCGCGGCGGCGGCGGCCTCCAGGTACTGCGGGTAGCTCGGAACCGTGCCGTTCAACACCACGTCGCCGTTCATGTTGACGACATGAATGTCGGCGTCGTCGACGAGCGGGTCGAACTCGAGCTCCGCGTTGACTGCCTCACGGATATCTCTTTTCTTGCCCATTTCTGGTTCGCCCTTTCCCGTGCGGGTGCGGCGGATCTGCCGCTGGTCAAAGTTCATACGGTGATCTGGCGGCGGTAAAGGCGACAGCGGCTCTCGTGATATTGGCCGCCGCTATAGGGTGAGGCCGGCGGCTAACACGCGAAGCCGAGGTCCGGCGGCCGGTGCTCAGCGTCACCCGGGACGATATCCACGGCGCCAGGTCAGGACTTGCCCCCGGTCCACTGCGGGCCGACTCTGGACCAGGCCGTCTCCCAGGCGGTTAGGCGGCGTCTGCTCAGGAACCCCAGGGCGAGCCGCAAGACAGTCAGCAATGCAAACCCCATGAGGGCGAGCGTCACTACTGCCGCCAGGACCTCACAGGTAGGGGCCGATGCGCCAGCGTTCCCCGACCGGGATCTGGCCCACGGCTGGCGGGCTTCGCTGACCCTGGAAAGGCCGACGGCGAAAGGAACCGGCTTGACCTGGACACGATGTGCCGGCGCCTGCCCCCGTGCCCCGCTGATCCCGGCGTGGTAGGCCCAGTGTCCCGCTCCGAGGGCCGCCGGCGGGCCGGCCAGCAGGAAGATCGCGAGCAGGCCGACCCGGATCCAGGCCTCGGCCCGGTCACTGGCCCGGCGCAGCGGATTGCCGTCCAGCCCGAGAACCCGGGCCAGCCGCCCGGTCCCGGGCCGCTGCCCAGATATCGCTCGCATCATGCCACCACCTCGCTCTTAAGACGCCCGGCAATCGGTGCCGGCCGGGGCCGACGGACGACCCAGGCGCCTCGTACCGGTACCACTGCACCGAAATTGCCGCTGCGCCAGAAGCCCACAGCTATCGCGCTGTTGGCGCCAGAGGGCGCCTACGTCGGCGGGAGGCCGGCCCGGACGCCCCCTTTCCGGACTGGGGGGCTCTCAGGCTGCTTTCTTCACCGCCGACAGCGGTTGGAAGGACTTGCCCAGCTGACGGACCTGGACGCCCGCCGCGATCTGCGAGAACCCGTAAATCAGGCTGTACAGGCCGAACAGCAGCGCCAGAGTGACCGCACCTACGCTGGGACGGGCGAACAGGAGGACACCGAAGGCGACAGACACCAGCCCGGAGACGATAAACATCGCGCGGGTACCCGCGGTCTCCCCGCTGCCGAATCCGGCGAAGATCTCGACGAACCCGCCAACCAGCGCCCAGGCCGCCACGACGATGACCAGGACGAACGCGGTGGGCGCGGGCCAGACCAAGGCGACCACGCCGGCCGCCAGGCTGATCAGCGCGAGCAGCAGGTGACCGAATACCGGTCCGGCGCTACGGCTGCTGAAGGCGCGCGCGGCCTGCAGCCCCGCGTCCATGAATGCGTAGATCGCGAACAGGATGACCAGCGCCAGAATCGTGACGCCCGGCCAGGCGATCGCGATGATCCCGACGATGACGGCGAGGACGCCGAGCAGGATCAATGAGGTGGACGTGGACTTGAACATGAAAGACATTCCTTCCGTCGGCTCAGTCGCACCACGCCGATCTCGGAAGTCCGTGGTGCCTGTCGACATCAGGAGACGCGAAAGGTGCCATCGTCCGCCAACATCTGTCGGCTATGGGCATATAGCAGCGGGCTAGGTGCCACGCCGTCAGGTGTGCAGGCCAGACGTCGGCCAGCGAATTCCAGCAGGCGCCGGGCACGGTCGGCGACGGGCACGTCGACGAATTCACCGTCCGGCAGCTTGACCGCGTTGCCTCCTGCCGCGGCGAACGCCTCGAGCACGGTCTGGGCCCACGCCAGTTCGTCCGCTGACGGCGTGAACACGTCGTGGATGGTGCCGAGCTGCCGCGGATGGATCGCGGATTTGCCGAAGAAGCCGAGCGGGCGGGCGAATTCGGCCTGCTGGCGAAGCCCCAGGTCGTCGTCGAGCTGCGGGTATACGCTGTCGACGGGCGGCGCGAGGCCGGCGGCGCGCGAGGCCACCACGACGTGCCAGCGCGTACAGGGTCTGCAGGTCGCCGTCACCGGCTCCGAGGTCTCGCCGCAGGTCGACGCCGCCCATGGACAGGTGGCGGACCCCGGGGACGGCGGCGATCTCCTGGCGGCGAGCAGCCCGCGGGCGCTTTCGATCGCGCAGATAAGCGGCGTGCCGGGAGCGCGGCGGTGTACCCACTGCACGTCGTCGGGGGATTTAGCCTTCGGGATCCGGATCCCGGCGGCCAGCCCGGCCACGGCGTCCTCAGCCACCTGCATGAGATGGGACGCGTCGAGATCAGGCTCCGCTACGGCAGCGGCGGGCGGCCCGAGCACCGGTACCGAAGGAGCTCGACTGGTCAGCCCTGACCTCGCCCGCCGACTGTAGCGGCCGCTAG
>DATIYI010000368.1:0-48473 GCA_035517695.1 Streptosporangiaceae bacterium | reverse complement strand
GGGGCGGGGGCGCCGCCAGCGGTGACCTCGCTCATGAGCCGAACCTCACCGCGAGGATCGGCGAGTAGCCGTAGGGATAAAAGGACGCCAGGTTAACAAGATTGGCCTCGAAATAGACGGGGTCGGTGCCGGCCACCGGGGAATGGATCGTGAAGGTGGCCACGCCTGCCGCGTTCGTCAGCGCCTCCACCGGCGTCTGGCCACCCAGCCCCTGGTTGATGAAGGCCTGGCTGTACTGAAGGCCGCGCTGCGCGTAGATGACCTGGCCGAGGTAGACCGGCACGTTCGCGTTCCGGACCGGCTGGTCCAGCCGGTTCACGATCTCGGCCCGCACCGTGATCTGCTGGCCGACTGCGACGGGATGGTTGATCGCCTGCGGCTGGAGGATCACCCGCCACGTACTCGCCAGATAGGCGCTGGTCCTGCTGACTGATGCCGGACTCTGCAGGAAGGCGAGGACCTGGAAGCCGGTGCCGATCGAGGGCATGGCGAAGTAGCTTGGCGCGACGATGGTGTAGCTGGCTCGCTCGTGCGGGCGGAGTACCTCGGGTCCTTTCTGGCGGCGCCAGAAGGCCGTCAGAGCCGTCCCGTTCTCAATGGTGAAGGCCGGCCGCACACTGGCGCCCGTGGTGTTGTTGACGGCCAGCGTCAGCTGCTCCACCGTGGCCAGCTGGCCGGTCGTCCGCACCGACTGGATCGACATGGCCAGCGGGCTCGCGGCGGTGACGGCGGCGGCGACCGCCACCGCGCTGACCGCGGCGCCGGGCAGCGCTACCAGCTTCCAATGCCGCCAGGCGGCGCCGGACCGCTGCCGGGTGGTGGCCGCGGCCGCGATCGCGGCCGGAATGAGCATCACCAGGTAGCTGCCGAACGAGCGGGTCGCGAAGAAGAGTACGACCGACGGGAGGAGGAACGCCGCGGGCTTCAGCACCGGGTAGGTGGCCACATAGCAGGCGAGTACGGCTGCGAGGACGACAACGGCGGCGACGTTGTAGGCAAGCAGCGAACCGCCGCCCACCCCGAGCGCGAGGCTGAGGTTAATCAGTCCCTGGCCGGCCGGCACGGCGTGAGAGGACAGCGGGGTGAGCACCCCGCGCAGCCACGCCTGCGGCGCGCCGGTCAGGTACGCGAGGTTCGGCGCGAGGAAGGCCGCGGTCGCGATACCCGAGTAGCGCAGGCCATCCCGGATCGCCCGACCCCAGCCGCCCGCCCGCCGGGACTCCACCACGATTCCCGCCACGACGAACGGGGCCACAAGCCAGGGAGTCTGCTTGACCGCCATGGCAAGCCCCATGAGGACCGGCCCCCGCCAGGCGGCCGGGCCGCGGCTGGAAGTGAATCGGTCCCAGCCCACCGCGGCACCCACGAGCAGCGGCACGAACAGGGAGTCGGTGACCCCGCCGGCCGCGTAGCCAGTGTAGATGTCCACGCTGGCCACCGCTGCCGCCAGGGGCGCCAGGTTCCTGGGCAGCACGGCGTAGAGGATCACCGCGCCGAGCGCCCAGGCGGCGACGTTGATCCAGGCGGCCGCCTGGGTCGCGAGCCCGAGCGCGAGCAAGGGCAGGTAGGCCTCAAATGACAGTGCTGGATATGACAGCGTGGTGACCGGCTGGCCGTTCAGCTGGAAGGTGTAGCCGTTCGGCGAGACGTGGAACAACGGGAAGGCCGGTGCCATGGACCGCAGGTAGGGATTGATGCCATGCAGGGCCAACTGCGCCGCGTACTGGTCGAAGGCAATCTCGTCGGTCCCGTAGTCAGGGGAGACGAAGACCTGGAAATAGCTCCACAGCGCCAGCGCCACCAAGACGGCGAAAAGCGCGGCCCAGCCGATCTGGTGCTGGCGCCGGCTTCCGAGTACCGAATCGGGAAGCCATGCCGCGACGATGACAAGCAGCCCGCCAAGGCCGAGCACCACGACCGGTACCGCCAGCCAGGGGCCGAAGGTGACATATCCCGACAGCCGGAACGACCAGGTGATGACGAAGACACCTGCCAGCGTCCGCAGCGCCCGCGCGGTCAAGGTCGTCTCGTGACCGCCGGTGACGCCCGGCGCGGCGGGGCCGTGCTGCCCGCCGCGACCAGGAGCGGCCGTCGCCTCAGGTTCGACGGCTGGCCGGGTGCGGAGCAGGGTCGTTACGGCACCGGGCATCCGGCTGGTTGCGGACTGGTGCCGCCCCGCGGTGAGCCTCATCGCGCCGCGGCCCGGACGGCGCTAGGCCGCGAATACCTGGATGTTCCCATAGCCCGCTGTCCCGACGACCTCGTAGAGCTGGCTCCCACTGGCGGAGACGAGCAACTCGAGACAGTTGCTTGGCGCTGGCAGCACACGCCGCACGCTCTCTGTGGCGACATCCACGGCGGCGATGTTGGCCGCGGCATCTGTATCCTTCAACGCATAGAGCGTGAGGCCGTCCGGGCTCAGGGCGAGCGACTGGCCAGAGTTGCCGACCACGAACGTGGCCAAGGCCTTGCCGTCGGCGATGGAGATCTGGCTGACGCGCCCGTCCCGTTGCAGCGCGTAGAGCGTGGTCTGCTGGACGTCGGGCGCGATGGACACGGCCTCCAGCGGCACCGGGACCGTGCCGCGCACCTGGCCACGCTGAGAGTCCACGATCGTCACGCTGGAGGCGGACCCCCAGCCGGTCAGCACGTAGAACGTGGTGCCGTCACTCCCGACCACCACGTCCCGGGCGGGCGCGGACAGTGGCACCGTCCGGATGACCTTCGCGGTGCGGCCGTCCAGCAATTCCAGCGCACCCGTTCTATAGGTCCCGAGCGCGAGCCCGAGCATGCCCGTCGCAGCCTGCGCTACGGACCGAGCGGCGTCGCTCACCGAGATGCTGGCAAACACCTGCCCGCTCGTCGGGTCCAGCTCGAACAGTCCCCGGCTCGTCGGGCTGCCCGCGAGTACCCACATCGCCCCGCCTGGCTGCGGCACGGCCGCAGCCAGGATGTTCTTGGGCGCTGCCACGATGTGCTGCGCCCTGATCCTGGCCGATAGGTCCGAAGTCGAGCCCGGCGAGTTCGCTGAGGTCCCGCGAGCGCCGCACGCGGCCATGGCGATAGCGACTGAGGCGAGCGTTATTGCGGTCGCCGCTCGGCGCCGAGTCAATCTGGCCATGGGCTCTTGTCCTCAAGGTTGTTCTTCAGGTAACCCGCCGGGTCCCACTGGCTAGGGGCAAACGTCCAGGCACCGTCCGGCCCTCATGCCCTGGATTGCCCCACAGGCTCAGTCGTCCGCACGCCGACCGCGGGCAAAGCTGAGCCCGCTGGCCCCGAGCAGCAGGAATACCCCGGCGAGGATTCCCTCGCCCAAGAGCGGCTTACCGGTGGCGGCGCTGGTAGCCCCTGGAATCGGGGTCGTTGCCGCGCCGACTGGCGTCAGGACAGCGAACTCCGGGTCGGTGTCGAAGCTGGCCGTCACCTTGCCCGAACGTACCGTGGCGGTCGGCTCGGTCACGAACGCGGTGCCGTTCCAAACCACGACGATGCTCGATGCGGTGATCGACGCCGATGACACTTCGAGGGTGAGCGGCTTCAGGAAGGTTCCCGGGTACGTCGAGCCGTTTTCCTGGACGTGGATGTCCACGCCTGCCACGACCCTGAAGCCGCGGAAGCCAGCGTTGGCCGTGGCCCACAGCTGCGGCGCGCACAGCGTGATCTGTGCCGGGACCGGGAAGGCTCCCGCGGGCACGATGAGTGTGACGGAGGCACCGTCGATGGTGACCGGCCCGATGGTGCCGCCGGCCGCGGTGACCGTCCGACTCACCATGCACTGATAGCCAGCTGGAACCCTCGGCGGGACTGGCGGCGCAGGACCGTAACCACCGGCTGCCAGTGCCAGGCCGACGTCGGTCATGAGCATGGCCGCGCCAGCCAGCGTCACAATGGCAAATCTTTGCCCCAGCCTGTACACCCATATCCGACGCATCATGAACAGTCCCCCGGTTCCCCCGGCTACGGAAGGCGTCGGTACACCCATTCCCGGTTGACTACTTTCGATAACTTAAAAACTACAAATTGTAATCTGATCTGGCGGCCGCCCGTGTCGCACGGTCACCATTTCGACAATCACGGCGAAACCTGCGCAATTTTGCTCGGGCTTGGTTTCAACGCGGCAGCTATCGTCCGCGGGCTGAAGAACCTCGACAATGTGGCGTCGCTGTCCGGGGGACTCGATCAGGGACAGGCGCGTTTCGCCGAGGCTGGGTCAGGCTCCCGGCGTACGCGCTCTTCGGCACGCTCGGAGAACTGGAGCAGCGCCTCGGTGGCAGCGGGATCTGCGGCACCTGGTGGATTACCTCAACCGGTGGGCCTGCGCGCCGGCGCCGCTGGGCTGCGGCGGCCCGAGGTCACCATCTATGACCTGGCGTTGGGCGGACGCCCCGGCTCATCACCTCAGACATCAGCCCGGAACACCCGCAGCGAAGGCAGTCCCGCCCCGCGCCAGTCGAACATTGCCAGGTTCGCGTAGGGATTGTCCTCGCCCGCGCCCCAGCCGACGCCGGGCAGCCATGCGGGCTCCCAGACGAGGAAGCCGCGACCGCGGTCCTGCGGAACCGCCTCGATCGTGGCGCGAAGTGCCTCGAAATACGCGGCCTGGCCGGCCGGTGTGGCGGGGAAGCGGGCGATATCGGGCAGCTGGTCCGGACGCGCGGCGTAGTACTCGACGCCGTCGCCGGCCGGGAGCGTCCACGGGTAGGCGGTTTCGACGACCATGACACTCTTGCCGTAGCGCGTCGCGAGGTCGTTCAGGTTCGACGACAGCGTCGCCAGCGGGCCCTGCCAGAACGGGTAATAGGAGAGCCCGATGAGGTCGAAGTCGACACCACGCCGGGTGATGTTGTCATAGAAGTGGCGTGCGCCGCTGTTGTCCGCGCCGCGGTCGATGTGAACCATCGTCCGCAGCGGCGCGGTTGCTCCTTCGCGGGCACCGCTGAGCCCGGCGTTAAGGAGCTGCACGAACCCGTCCCAGCGCTCCCCGCCCGCGTAAACGAGCCCGGTGGGCCAGAGCATCCCGCTGGTGACCTCGTTGCCGATCTGGATCATGTCTAGCTGGGTGCCCTGGGCGGCGAATGCGGCGACCGCGTGACGGGTGTAGGTGCGGACGGTGCTGGAGAGCGTCGCGAGGTCCTGGCCCCGCCAGGCCGCCGGCGTCGTTTGGTTGGACGGGTCGGCCCAGAAGTCCGAGTAGTGCAGGTCGAGCAGGATCTTGCAGCCGGCGTCGTGTGCGCGACGGCCGAGGGTGAGCGCGGACGCGAGGTTGCTGTACCCCGTGGGCGGGTTCACCCACGCGCGGAGCCGGACGGTGTTGATCCCCCGCGTGACGAGGAGCTGCTCGACGGGTGCGGTGCGCCCCTGGTCGGTGAACGTGCGTCCCGCGGCCTCGAGCTGCAGGGTGAACGACAGGTCCGCGCCGCGGACCCGCTCGGGGAGCTGCGGCGCGGCGGGCGCCGGCCTGCTGCCGGGTGCCGCGGCCGGGCGAAACGCGAGCGGTATGGCTCGCACGCCGCCGCCAAACCGGTCGCAGATCATGGTGGTGGCCGGAAAGCCTCGGTCAGGGCGGGCAGAGCCTCGCCTCGGTTGTCGAACATCGTCAGGTCCACGAAGGGATTGCCGCCTCCCGGCTCGTCAGGCACCCCGGGCAACCACCCAGGTTCCCAGGCGAAGAACCCGAGCCCCCTGCCGTCAGGCAGCTGCTCGAGCAGGCCACGCAACGCCTGGAAGTACGCGAGCTGGCCGTTTGGCGTGGGCGGAAAAAGCGATCCGTCGGGGAGCTGGCTGATGTTCTGGAACCAATCCCCTTTGTTCTGGAGCCACACCCCTTTGTTCTGGAACCACGCCCCTTTGTACTGGAACCACCCCTCATCCGGGACTGCCCAGGGATACGCGGTCTCGGCGATCAGCAATGGTTTGCGGTAGCGATCACCCAGATCGTCCAGGTTCGCCTGCAAGCTGGCCAATGAGCCGGTCCACCAGGGGAAGTGGGTCAGTCCGATGACGTCGAAGTCGTCGACACCTTCCTCGAGAATGTGGTCGTAAAAGTACCTGGCGTCGCCGTTTTCCCCGAAGATGTGGATGACCACGGGAAGTGCGCGCCCGGCTGGTTCGCTGTCCCGCACTCCGGCGATGCCCGCCGACAGCAGCGTGCAGAACGGCGCCCAGTTCTCCCCTCCGGTGCCGTAGATCTCCCCCGTTGGCCATAGCATCCCGTACGTCACCTCGTTGCCGACCTGCACCATGTCGACGGGAGTTCCCTGGGCCTGGAATGCCGCGAGTACCGACCTCGTGTAGTCGAGCACCGTCTGCTGCAGGGCCTCCGGATCCAGCATGGTCCATGCGCGGGGGGTCCATTGGTTTCTTGGATCCGTCCAGAAATCGGAGTAGTTCAGGTCGAGGAAGATTTTCAGACCAGCTACCTTGGCCCGCCGCGCCAGGTTGAGGGCACTGGCGAGATCGCTGTACCCCTCCGGCGGGTCGACCCATACGCGCAGGCGAACGAAGTTGGCTCCGGCGTCGGCCAGGATCTTCTCGATGGGCGCCACGGCGCCGCCCACCGAGTAGGTCGTGCCGATGGACTCCTCCTGCAGCGTGAATGAGATGTCGGCGCCGCGGACCGGCAGGGCGTTGCCCTGCGCCGCAGCGCGTCGCCGCGTGACCCCTGTTGTTGCCAGGATGAGCGCCATCACTTGTATGGCACGCCGCCGGCATACCGGTATGCCGGCATACCGGTATGCCGGCATACCGGTTCCTGAACTCCCCACAGTCCCCCTTTGCCGCAGACTGATAGGGCATTTCAATAATTTCAGCGGCCGAAAGATCCTGCCGCAGCGGCTGACACCCTTTTGAGGTGTCTTTTCCGGGGGGTCTCACGTTAAACCTTCTGGAGATTAGCTGGGAATTTCAGACGTCACCGCCATGGTCAAGGAAGGGTGCGGGGGAGGATCGGATGAGCAAGCGAACGAGGGGATCCGGATTCAGGGCAGGCTACGTGGGGCGCACCGACGGGCTGCCGCCGGTACACGCGGCGCCGCGTGCCTCTGCAGAGGCTGCCTCGGCCGCGCCACACAGTCCGGCGCCCGCCGCAGTCTCCGGCCACGCGCCGCCGCGAGGGCCGGCTCCAGTGGCTGCGCGGGCCGGAACCCCCGGCACCGAAGCAGGACGAGCTTCAACCAAGGTGGCGAAGATGGAGCCGCGGTAGCTCTGGTGGGGACAGCCGCACGCCCCGAGGCCCCGGTTCGGACTGCGTGCGCATTGGCCGGAACTCTTACTATGTGTGCATGTTGAGGTCCCGTACCGAACTCAGTAACTGGGCGGCGTGCTCATGGTTGTAGCGGCGGCGCCGGAGGCGCAGGCACGCGCGGCGATCGTGACCGTCGACGACGACCCAGCGGTGTCCCGGGCGGTGGCCCGTGATCTGCGGCGTCGCTACGGCGAGAACCACCGGATCGTGCGCGCGGATTCGCCGGATGCTGGCCTGGAGGCGCTGCGGCAGATGAAGCTCCGCGGCGACCAGGTCGCGATCATCCTGGCCGACTACCGCATGCCGCAGATGAGCGGTATCGACTTTCTCGAGCAGGCGATGGACCTGTACCCGGGTGCCCGGCGGGTCCTGCTCACCGCGTACGCGGATACCGGGGCCGCGATCGACGCGATCAACGTGGTGGACCTCGACCACTACCTGCTCAAACCGTGGGACCCACCGGAGGAGAAGCTCTATCCGGTCGTCGACGCCCTGCTCGAGGCGTGGCTGGAATCCGATCATCGTGTTGTTCCAGAGCCCAAGGTGGTCGGCCACCGCTGGTCCGCGCGTTCGTCCGAGGTGCGTGAGTTCCTCGCCCGCAACCAGGTGCCCTACCGCTGGTACCTGTCGGACGAGCCCGAGGGTGAGCGGCTGCTCGCGGCGGCGGGTGCCGATGGGCTCGCGCTGCCCGTGGTGATCACGGGGGACGGCGAGGCCTTGGTGGAACCCACCGACGCCGAACTGGCCGCCCGCGTCGGCCTGTCCACTACGCCGGCCGCCGATTTCTACGACATCGTGGTCATCGGCGGCGGGCCCGCCGGCCTCGGCGCGGCGGTCTACGGCGCATCAGAAGGGCTGCGGACCGTGCTGGTCGAGCGCACCGCGGCCGGCGGCCAGGCGGGCCAGAGCTCGCGGATCGAAAACTACCTGGGCTTCCCCGACGGCGTATCAGGTGCGCAGCTGACCGACCGGGCCAGGCGCCAGGCTGCAAAATTCGGCGCCGAGATGCTGACCACGCGTGACGTGGTGGGCCTGGAGGTGCACGGGTCGGCACGTACGGTCCGCTTCGCCGACGGTGCCACCATCGACGCCCACACCGTCATCCTCGCCACCGGCGTCTCCTACCGGCAGCTGGCAGCCCCCGGCCTCGACACCCTGACCGGGCGCGGAGTCTTCTACGGATCCTCGCTGACCGAGCAGGCCAGTTGCGCCGGCAAGGACGTGCACATCGTGGGCGGTGCGAATTCGGCCGGGCAGGCGGCGGTCTACCTGTCGCGCGGCGCCAGCTCGGTGACGATTGTGGTCCGGGGGCCGTCGCTCGAGGCGTCGATGTCGTACTACCTCATTCAGCAGATCGAGAAGATCCCCGCGATCACGGTCCGTACCTGCACCGAGATCGCTGCCGCGCATGGCGACGACCATCTGGAGGGTCTCACGCTGCGCGACAGCAAGACGGGCGCGACCGAACTGGTCGATACGCAACGGCTGTTCGTCTTCATCGGCGCGGCGCCGCGGACGGACTGGCTGGACGGTGTCGTGGTGCGAGACGACCGTGGTTTCGTTGTGGCCGGCCCTGACCTGTCGATCGAGGGAGAGCGCCCGCGTGGCTGGAGTCTGGACCGGGTGCCGTATCACCTGGAGACGAGCGTCCCGGGCGTGTTCGTGGCCGGCGACGCGCGGGCCGAGTCGGCAAAGCGGGTCGCCTCCGCGGTCGGCGAGGGCGCCATGGCCGTGATGCTCGTGCACCGTTACCTGGAGAAACTATGAGCGGGCAGGAAGGCAAGCTGCTGTGCAGCGTCGACGAGCTGCGCACGCTGTTCTTGTTCGAGAAGCTGAGCGACGATCAGCTCGAGTGGCTATGCGAGAAAGGGCACGTGGAGCGCATCGAGCCGGGCCCCGTTTACCTGGAGGGTGAACCCGCGCTCTGCTTCTACGTGCTCCTGGAGGGAACCACGGTCATGTCCCGCCGCGTCGGCGTGGACGACGTCGATGTCACGCGCACGTCCGAGCGAGGTGTGTACGCCGGCGCGTTCAATGCCTACCTGGGTGACCGCGTGCCGCAGGTGTACAACAACACGCTGCGGGTGACCGTGCCCTCGCGGTTCTTCGTGCTCGATGCCGTGGTGTTCGCCGAGGTGATGCGCGAGTGGTTCCCGATGGCGGTGCACCTGCTCGAGGGATTGTTCTTCGGCATCAAGAGCACCAGGCAGGCCATCGGCCAGCGCGAGCGGCTGCTCGCGCTCGGCACCCTGTCGGCCGGGCTCACCCATGAGCTCAACAACCCGGCTGCGGCCGCCGTGCGTGCCACGTCCGCACTGCGTGAGCGGGTGGGGGGGATGCGCCACAAGCTGGGCATGATCGCGGCAGGACCCTACAACCGGGCCACTTTGGAGACACTGATCCGGCTGCAGGAGGACGCCGTCGAGCACGTATCGAAGGCGGCCATGCTCAGCCCGATCGAGACTTCGGATCGTGAGGATGGGGTCGCGGACTGGCTGGACGACCACGGCATCGTCGGCGGGTGGGATCTGGCTCCGACTTTCGTGCAGGCGGGTCTGGAGGCCGGCTGGCTGGACAAGGTGGCGGCCACCGTGGGTGACGACGTCCTCGAGGGCGCGCTGCGGTGGCTGAACTACACGGTCGAGACCGAGCTCCTGATGAAGGAGATCGAGGACTCCACCGGCCGCATCTCCACGCTGGTCACCGCGGCCAAGCAGTACTCGCAACTGGACCGCGCGCCCTTCCAGGTCGTTGACGTGCCCGAGTTGCTCGAAAGTACGCTGCTGACGCTCGGCGGGAAGATCGGGCCGGGTGTCAAGATCGTGAAGGATTATGACCGGTCGCTGCCGGCGATCCCGGCGTACGCGGCCGAACTCAATCAGGTCTGGACCAACTTGATCGACAACGCGGTGGCCGCCATGAATGGCAAAGGCACGCTGACCGTGCGAACCGCGCTCGACCGCGACCGGCTTATGGTGGAGGTCGGTGACACCGGTCCCGGCGTGCCCAAGGAGATCCGTGAGCGGATCTTCGAGCCGTTCTTCACCACGAAGCCGGTTGGCGAGGGCACCGGGCTGGGTCTGGATATCTCCTGGCGGATCGTCGTGAACAAGCACCACGGGGACTTGCGGGTGGAATCTGTGCCGGGCGATACCCGTTTTCGCGTCTGGCTCCCGCTGACCACGCCGGGCACCGTTGACTGATAGCGCCAGGCAACCGCACGGAGCTGCCACGGGCAACGGTGTGCATCTGCCCGCAGGCGCCGGCCTGGCTCGGCGCGTCCGCGCCTGGCCTGGCGGCATCCACCTGAGGAGGATCGAAAAATGACGAGCGTGCCAGGGATCGACCCGACCGTCCCGCCCAGCGGCACCGGCTGCGTCGAGTGCGACGCCACCGGCGGGTGGTGGCTGCACCTGCGCCGATGCGCCCGGTGCGGGCACATCGGCTGCTGCGACACCTCGCCCTCGCAGCACGCCACCGCACACGCCAAGGCCACCGGACACCCCTTCATCCGCAGCTTCGAACCCGGTGAGTCGTGGTTCTGGAGCTACGAGACGCAGGATGCCTATGACGGGCCGCCGCTGGCTCCGCCGCAGCACCATCCGCTCGACCAGCCCGTGCCAGGGCCGGCTGGCCGCGTGCCACCCGACTGGCAAGAGCACCTGAACTGACCGGCCCGGGCGGGTCGCCGTCGTTTGCGGCGCGCTATTTTTTAGGTGGGCCCGCAGGGGGCCTCCGGTCCGCGGGAAGGGCAGAGCCCACCTGAGTACGCAATCGACTGGATAGCCAGTATTCCTGCTTTCGGCCTGGCGGCGCGGACCGCGGGCGTGCGGGCTTCGACGTCAACGCCAAGGGGCGGACCGATGTGCCGAACGACCAGCCGTGGCAGACCGCCCTGCACAAGGCGGCCGAGGAAGGCGACCTCGACCAGGCCAGGACGCTCCTTCGCCTCGGCGCCGATCCTGACATCCGGGACACGCGGTTCGGCTCGACCCCGCTCGGCTGGGCCCGCTACTTCGGCCAAGAACCGCTCATCGAGCTGCTGGAGCCTATCAGCACCCCAGAAGCAGCTACCGGTGCAGACGCCTGGGCGCCCAGGATATCGAGCTGTGCAGGTCACTCGTGCGGTTCTTGATTCATGTGCGTGCTAAGCGTGCGGGCCGGCCTGCGAACTCTCTCCGAAGTCCGCCCACGGCATGGCCAATCCGCCTGACGCCGGCTTACACTCGCCGGGAGGTGGTGCATGGAAGATATCGCGAGTCGGTTCCTCGATCTGATCCACAGCCTTGAGGAAGTTACCGACACCATGACAGCGGAGCAAGCGCACGCCCAGTTCGATGAGACCACGCTTCAGGTGTTCTGGAAGCAGTGGCCGCACGTGTCCGCATGGGCCGGGTCGCTATGGCGAATGCTCTCCGAGGAGCTCGCAGGGCCGGCCTCCCCGCACTTGGACCCGGAACTCGATGAGGTGGGGGGAAGTGGCTGACAGACCGCGCCAGGGTGGCGGTACACAGCCAACGACGCTGAGAGACCTCATGCATACCGGCGTGATCATCGCTACGCCGGACACTTTGGTGGCTGATGCGGCTGCTGCCATGGTCAAAGCACGAGTGGGCTCGACCATTGTCATGCAGGCATCCTTCCTCGCCGGGATCCTCACCGAGCGGGACGTGCTAAGGGCGGCCGCCTCAGGTGAGAACCTCTCGGGATCGGTGGTGGCCGCCTGGATGACCCCGGACCCGCAATCGGTGACCCCAGACACGCCGATCGAAGATGCCGCCCAGATCATGTTGCTGCACGGATTCAGGCACCTTCCGGTGGTAGAGGGCAAGGAGGTGCGCGGCGTCGTCAGCCTTCGCGATTTGTTCGCGGCGAGGATTCGCCGCCGCCCCACGGCAGGCACCGCGATGTCCGCTGGGGGCGCCGATTGACCGCCTGAGTTCCTCGTAGCGTGCCCGCCCGCCACGAGTGCTGGCGTCGGCTGAGGCGGGGTGTCAGCGCTCGGGTGCTGAACGCCCGAGCGCTGGTAGTTCATGTCAAGCGGCATAGCAGGGAATCGAACCCTGCACGGTAGAGGGGACTCAATCCCACGTGCCCACCCGGCGCCTCGCCGACCGGTAGCCAACCGGCTCTATGCCATGCGCTGCGTAACCTACTCTTTTAGGGTCGGTCTGCCGGGCGTTCCCGGTTAGAGACATTCGTCCCGCGATCACGCGCTGACGGTCACCACTGCCTAAGGCCGTCGTGCAGGTCTGGATGGACCGGCCAGTCCATGATCGCATCCCAGGGGACGGGCTAGGCAACAACGGAGGATCATGGACGGGTCTTCGATCCACGTCGAGCGGAGCGACGGCGTGGCCGTCGTGCGGATGGCTCGAGGCAAGGCAAACGCACTCGACACCACCCTGTGCCGCGACCTGGCCGCCTGCCTCGGTGAGGTCGGGACGGCCGACGACGGCGCCGTCGTGCTCACCGGGCAGGGGCCGATCTTCAGCGCGGGCGTCGACCTGTTGCGTGTCACCGACGGTGGCCCCGCCTACCTCGACGAGTTCCTGCCCGCGCTCGTCGACGCGTTTCTCGCCGTGTTCAGCTGTCCCCTCCCGGTGGTCGCCGCGGTCAACGGGCACGCGATCGCCGGCGGTTGCATTCTGGTCTCTGCCTGTGATCGCAGGGTGATGAACGCCGACCACGGGCGGATCGGGGTGACCGAAATGCTGGTCGGAGTCCCGTTTCCCGTCGCGGCCCTGGAGATCCTCCGCTTCGCGGTAGGGACCCACCGGCTTCGGGAGATCATCTATTTCGGGCATACCTACCAGGCTCCCGCCGCCATGGCCGTCGGCCTCATCGACGAAGCAGTCAGCGCGGCGGCCGTGCTGCCGCGAGCCATCGAAGCGGCGGCAGCGTTCGCTGCGCTCCCACCGGAGCCGCTGCGGCATACCCGCCGCCAGATCCGCGCCACCGCGGTAGATCGCATCTCTCGTGACAAGCTGACGGACGACGCGGTGTGCCGCATGTGGAAATCGCCAGGAGCGCAGGAAGCGATTCAGGCATACGTGCGAAGCGTCCTGCGCCGGGCCTGACAAGCCCTCCCCAGGCAGGCTGCCCTGGCCTGTGGCTTCCCTGTTGGTGCCGCCCGGTCATGCCTTGCGCTGCAAGGTGTAGCGGACCGTCTGCACCCGGATCATGCCGTCGCGGAAAACGAATGTGTCGATGCCATCTTCGACGCGGGTCGTGGCGGCGTCGGCCGCCCACTCGAGAAACAGGATGTCGTTCTCGTAGATCTGGGTCTTGAGATCCCAGTTCGCGTTCGGCACATCGGCGAGCATCTGGATGAACGCCGCGCGGACACCATCCTTGCCCCGCTTGACACCGGCGGGCGAGATCAACACCGCGTCGTCGGTGTAGTCCGCGACGATCTCATCCAGGTCGCCCGCGCCGAGCGCCTGGGCATGGTGGTTGAACGCTTCTTCCGGCGTGCGCGTCATCCTTGTCCTCCTCCTAGGAATCGGCTCTTCTCCGACCATAAAACAACTTGATCCTAAGATCCTAAGGACCTCCCTCAGGCACACTGTGCTCGAGTCGCACTCTTCGCCGCACAAGCCGCTGCTCAGGCATGCTTGCGCTTGGGGCGGGAGGGTGCCGTGACCGGCTTCGTAATCAGCCAGCGGCCTCCAACTGGCGTACGTTGCCCCAGGCAACGAGGGCAGGAACGTTCCCGAGAAGATGGCGCTCGGACCCGCCGAACAAGACCCGCATGGACACGGTGATGCGCAAAGTCGTGGTGCCGTGACGGCCGGACCCGGTTGCGGTGGGTATAGCCGGAGATGATCACGATCTGGTAGCGGCGGTGTGTCAGGCGCGGGAAGCGCAGCGGAACTCCGCTAGGAGTGCTGATGGTCCAAGATCCGCACTCTTCGGGAACTCTGATCCCCGGCCAGTCTGTCACTCCCGCCGGTTGTTGTCTCCAGCCGCTGTCTGTGACCTGCCTGTTTGCCCATCGCCGTGCCCCGCATGGCGTCCCGCGCAGCATGCCCATGTTAGCAATCGCTTTTCGCCCCGGCGGCGATCCCCGCATCCGGTGAGGCTATTCCTGGTCCCTTCGAGGGACCAAGGCACCCAGGTCCGCATTTCTCCTCCGAGATGACTGTTACCTGCCGGATCGAGAAATCAGACTATGATACCGACTTTTCCGATTTGGGCCGCCGTAAGGCTGATAGTTTACGCGGCGCCAGGAGGGGGACATCATATCTTGGCAGTCACGGGGAACAGCGATTCGTCTAGTTATCTGCTGATCCGATTATTTTGGGCGGGCGCAAACTCACGTTTGTGCGTCCCGCGCACGTCCCAGGCTTGCGTTCTCGACAATTGCCATGGGTCATCTCTAGGTGACGCTAAATCCCAATTTCCCATGCGGCGAGACGTCCTTATCGTCACGCCAGCGTCGCGGGGGAACGTCAAAAGGAAAGGGAAAGTCAGCCATGAATAGAAAACGGGTGATGGCGAAGGCCGCCTCGGCCGCTCTGGTGCTCGCCGCGGTAGGCGGGCCGTTGGCGGCTATCGGGCCGACCGCGTCAGCCGCTCAGGTCCCCGAGTGCGAAAATAACTACACCCAAGCCCTGTATCTGTCTGCCTACTGCCCGGCGCCTTATTTCACGCCGATCCTCGTAAATCAGCAGGGCCCCCAAGGACCGGCCGGGCCGCAAGGTCCGCAAGGGCCGCAAGGTGCGCAAGGTCCGCAAGGGCCGCAAGGTCCGCCTGGCTCGTCTTCCCCATATCCCCCGTATCCTCCGTACTAACCGCTTGCTGTGGGGCCCGGCTTTGGGCCGGGCCCCACAGTCGCCTGTCTGAGGCGGTGGTGGCGGCTGCTGATCGGAATGATCGGTAGGTTCGGTCTGGCCTGTCCGCTCAAGGAACGAGCCCTCGCCCGCGTCGCACCCGCCGGGAGTACCTACGGACGCTACCGCGCCCCGAACACGGTCCTCGCCTTCCCTCGGCAAGCTCCAACCCGGCGTCATTCCCAGCGTCGTACCGGCGACCTGCCCGTCGCAGTGACCGGGGTCCTGCCCCGGCCTCGTGGCCACCGCGTGCCGGGTCCCGCGCCACACCTGACTCACCTGAGCCCGCAGGTACACGGCTCAAGAGACGGCCTGCGGCACTTGGGAAACCGGCGGGCTGGGCCTGGCCGAAAACCCGTTTCACCGTGGCGAGTCTGGCGGCGCCTTGTCACTCACGGCGAACGCTGGGAAGATATCGGTTTCGGCTCGCCAACGATTGCCGACGTTGTCGAGGGATCGCTTGCCGCGCTTATCGGCTGGGCGTGGCTGCGGCGTACCAAGGAGAGCGCTCGCGGCCGAGCAGGTTCCCGCGCTCGATCGCGAGCCGCCGCCCCGCCCCTGGTGGCGCCGGCTCATGATGCCGACGGTCGTGGGCTCATGATGTCGGCGGTCGTGATCGTGGGGCGGCAGCGGTCGTAGCCGGGGTCGCCTTCTGGCCATCATCTCCAAGTGTGAGGAGGCCAACCGGAATATCCCCGCCACTCACATCCAGCGGCCCGCGCGCTCGTGCTCACCCGGCTATTCGAGATGGCGACGCGGGCGGTGCACTCGTGCTCGCCACGCACGGCCCAGAGGTCGCGGAGAGCTGCGACCAGATCTTCGACCTGCGCGTTGGCGGTGGCTGGCGCCGCCCCTGCGGGCTCGACACGCCAGAAAATTGGCTGCGGTGGCCTACGGCGGTCACCACAACGGTCAATGTACGATCGCGGCCATGAACCCACTTTCCGGCGTTCTGGGCGAAGCCTGGAAGCTGTACCGTGCGCACGCCGCCCACTTTCTCATCATCGCCTTCGTCATCTACCTCGCCACGGCGATCATTACCGCGATTCTCACCGCGTTCGCGGGTGTTGCCGGGGCACTGATCGCCGGGATCATCGGGATCGTCGCGGCTTTCCTGGTGCAGGCGACGCTGGTCAAGGCGGTGCAGGACGTCAGGGACGGCCGCGTGGACCTGTCCTTGGGCGAGACGGTCTCCGCGGCGACTCCCTATCTCGGCCGCGTCGCAATCGCGTCGATCCTGGCCGGTATCGGCATCTTCATCGGGTTGTTGCTGCTCATTGTGCCCGGGTTGTGGCTGCTCACCATCTGGTCGCTGATCGTGCCCGTTATCGTGATCGGCGGCTCGAAGGCAATGGACTCCTTCGGCCGTAGCCGGGCACTCGTGCGTGGTTTCGGCTGGCACGTGTTCGGTACCTACGTACTGGTCTTCCTGATCCTGATCGTTTTCGACATCGTGCTCGGGCTGATCCTGTCGGCACTGCCTAGCGGATGGAGAAACGGCATCAGCAGCGTGGTCTCCGGGACTCTGGTCGCACCGTTCCTCGCGCTCGTGGTGACGCTGATCTACTACCGGCTCTACGCCGCCCACAGTGGCGGCGCGAGCCCAGACGCGGGACCTGCGGGGCCCATGGGACCAGGGGGATATGCAGGACCTGCCGGATTCGGGGGGCCCGGGGGAGATGGAGGACCTGGAGGGTATGGAGGTCCTGCCGGGCCCGGAGGGCCTGGAGGGTACGGAGGTCCTGCGGGGCCCGGAGGATCTGGAGGGTACGGAGGTCCTGCGGGGCCCGCAGGACCCGAAGGACCCAGCGGCCCTGTGGGACCGGCGGGGCCGGGCGGACCGGCGGGGCCGGGCGGACCTGCGGGACCGGGCGGACCTGCGGGACCCGGGCGGCCTGGAGGAGCGGCGTCGGGGGCTTGAGGGCCTCCAGGCCCCCGGCTGGTCCACGAGGAAACGCCCAGCGCCGTGCGCAGCAAACGAACACACCTCGAACATGCCACCTGTCACCGGAGCAAACATCCGCCCCGGTCGGCGGAAAACACACTGGTGCAGCGGAACCAGAACCGCCCCAGCGGCTTGCTGGGGCCGTAGTACGCGGTAACGTGCATGCTCGGTCTTGCGGGGGCTATCCGGCCGACGGCCTTGTGGTAGCCGACACGCAGGCCGACCAGTATTGCGGGGTCCAGGAGCGTGGGCGGGCCTTCAGCTTTGACCTGCTCGACCAGGTGCCGGGCTGGTCTGGTCGAAGTAGGGTTCTGGCGGAGCTTCCCGCACCTCGGCAAGAGGCCGCTGGCATGCGCTAGCGCCGCTGAGGAGCCGGTGCCGATGTCGGGCAACGACGCGGTAAACGATAGCAGCCAGGTGACTGATCCCGGGCAGGGCCATTATTCGACCCAGGGTGCGCCAGCGAAGCTGCGGCTGCTCGCGGAATAGCCGGGCGAAAGCTGCGGCGCCTATTAGAGTTGGCATCCCGGGTTCCACCCACAGCATCGCCTTTGCCGCCTCCTGGCTGCGCACGCCGTGCTGATCGAGGTTCAACCTCTGGTACGGCGCGGTCCGCGGCCACCTAGCCAGTCGCCTCTTCATCGCGTCGAGGGTGCGTCGGCAAAAACCACAGTCACCATCGTAGATCAGCACCGATTCATGGGGGGCGGGGCCATCCGCCTCCCCCTGGACGAACTCGCGCTCAGGGCGCCCCTTGTCGCGATTTCGCCCAGCCATATTGCCTCGCAGCAGCCGCTTTATCTTCGACTCAACACGGGAGAATGTCCGGTCTCGCACGAAAATCACGTCTGCTCCGATCATCGACAGGGAGAAGAACGGCAAGGCCAGCGTGATGGCGATGCCGACGTGCATTGCCATTATTCCGACGAGCGCAAGGATGCGGGTCGGGCGGGTGAGCAGCAAGAAAGGGAAGAATAGTTGCAGGAACACCGACGCGTAGGTTGCCACAAACAGTATGAAGACGTTGCTCGATAGCACGTCGTTCAACATCGGGAAGGCCTCATACGAATGCATGCGCATGGGGTAGTAGATAGCAGTCCCGTTCTGCCACAAACTACCCTGGGTCTTAAACATCGCCGACGAGACATAGATGATAAAGACTTGGCAGGCCACGGCGATGACCGCCGCATTGTGGAACAAGTTCCCCCAGTTCCCCCATCCCGACGGCAGCGCAATCCTGCGCACACGGTCGGGATTCGATGCCGCTCGGGTGTGGCGGCGGGCGTCTAGCGACCAGTGCGCCGACACGTCGGCGAAGCAGAGATAGAAGAGCACGAGTCGGACGACGGTGTCTCCGGCGTCCGTGAGCAGCGGATTCTGGCACGTGAGGCTGACCCACAATACGAGCAGCACCGGGGTGACGAGACGGGTCCGCCACCCGAGCGTGAACAAGAGCGCCACGAACCCCATGAGGAGATAAGTCGCGGTGAAGATGCGTGGGGAGTTCCCACTGAAGAGTGGGGAGTTCCCACTGAGGAGGGTGAAGGGCCGGGTGAAGCCCTCCTCGGCAACCAGAGGTTGCAGCCATCGCGAGCCGATGCCCCAGATGTACTGGCGGTCAGCGAAGTTGACATCGAGCAGCCCGATAATCAGCAGACCATAGAGGATCCGCAGAAGCGACAGGCCGTAGGTGACATGCTTGGCGTCGAACAGCCAGCCCTCAAGCGTCTTCCACCTCCTATCGACAGCCGGCCAGGTCTCGCCCCAGAAACCTGGGACACGAACCCCGATCATCGATCGGCTCCCCGCGCGGTCTCGGCGAAGTATTTTTGGGACTGACCGTCGAGGGCCACCGCCGGCCGCCACCCGAAGTCAGTGAAGGAACTCTCTGGCTGCGCGCCCGCGCCGGCCCTGTCCGCAAAGTCGGGAACCGGCGTATACTTAAGCCGGATTTGTACCGCCTCGACGTCTGGACCCCACCATGCATATGCGTACTGCGTGGCGAAAGCAGCGGCTACGCGTTCATGGCGAACATAGGATTCCAGCCAATCGCGATCGGCCCCTCTCTGAGCATTCAGATTAGCGAGCAGCTGATCCCAGCCAGAGTGAGAGTAGTCCTGTTCACAAATTCTAACCTGGTTATCAGTGAGGTTATCTCGGTCTGTACTTAGGAGGTCTATTAGCCCGTCGGTGACTAGGTCGGACCTGGGGTGAAAGGGATTGTGCAAGATATCGCTCCACTCAGGCCTCGTGACGTCAACCCAGTCACTGGTCCGGATCTCTCCGGTCGAGCGATCGGTCCATCGGGCCCGAAGAAATAGCTCGCTATCTCCGTTAACCGGGTTAGGGGCGAAGAGGCTCCAGCCTTGCTGGAAGACGGGCTGCATGTACGCGTTCAGAACTGGAGCCAGGGCTTGGCTAAGCGGGCCGACAGGGGCCACCCATAGGGCCGTGGCGGCGAAGTGGAATGACAAGACGAGCGCAAGCACGACCGCGGCTCCGCGAACCCAGGCTGACCGGCTGGCATCTGTCCTACCTATCTGCGTCTCAATCCCTGGGGGCTGTTGCACTGGGGAGCGCTCCACTCTCGTCAATCTCCATTAACCCAACTTATGGCAAGATCCGGCGAGGCACTTTCTGGCTATTTTGGTTAGCGTACAGCCAGGACACCAGCACAGCCGGGAAATCCACCAACTGCTCTGGTTGGGCATGCGTGCGTGGGACCGGGCGCTGACTGACCGAGAACTGTAAGTCTTCCCATTCATGGACGGATGAGCCGCCCGCGCAATATGCCAGACATTCCTTGCAGCGGTGCCGTCTGCGGCGTAACCGGCCTACGCTATGGCGAAGGACTACTAACGGCGATCTTCCTGACAAGATGCCGCGCCTACGCGAGAATAGGTAGAATCGATCCGGATCTGTTGACGCTTAAAGTCAATACCACCCCAATGTTCCGCCCAGAACGTGACGCCCGCAGTTCACCAGCTTGGGCGAATGCCCGACCAGCTCCCTGGGCGAGACGTCGATCACGACGCGATGAATCGCATTATCGGCGACTTCCTGAATCAATGGCCGGTTGGAAGACCTCACTGCATCAATATGACATCACCTACGCGCACCGGCCTGATGCTTAGGAGTCTTATAGATGAACTTGGCGGTTCATGTGAACCGCCTGGCTGGCAAACGCGTATCCTTCGAATGCAGGGGCTGTCGGGGAAGGCGGAAACTCGACTGAAAGGCGGGAATTGGGCGTTTGGCATTTTTATGTCAGATCGGACATTCTCGAAATACGTGCGAGGTCCGGATGGCCCGTCCACGCCACCGCGAGCCAAGTAGGTCGGTGTTCTGCGGGAAACGCTTGAAACGCCTGTGGCCTAGCAGCCCCAAAGCACCCAAAAATAGGTTCGACGAAGGAGGGAATGTTCAGTTGGATTCCATCAAGAAGCTCGGCGTAGCTGTGGCGCTCGCGGCAGGTGCGGGACTTGTAGTCACAGCATGGTCTGAAGGGGCAGCGACGTCGGTGAGCCAGCGCGCGAATTTGGCCGCCCTGACCGGCCCGCAGACCGGCCCCCAGACCGGCCCGCAGATCGGCCGCCAGACCGGCACCCAGACCGGCCGCCAGACCGGCACCCAGACCGGCACCCAGACGGGCACCCAGACGGGCCGCCAGACCGGCACCCAGACGGGCACCCAGACGGGCTCCCAGACGGGCACCCAGACCGGCCGCCAAACCGGCCGGCAGGGCGGCCGCCAAACCGGTCGGCAGGGCGGCCGGCAGGGCGGCCGGCAGGGCGGCCGGCAGTTCGGCCGGCAGTTCGGCCGGCAGGACGGGCAGTTCGGCCGGCAGGACGGGCAGTTCGGCCGGCAGGACGGGCAGTTCGGCCGGGAGGACGGGCAGTTCGGCCGGGAGGACGGGCAGTTCGGCCGGGAGGACGGGCAGTTCGGCCGGCAGGACGGCCAGTCCGGTGGCCGCGGCCGCCCGTAGGGGCCAGTAAGGCTAGTGAGGTCAGGGGGGCGAGAAGCGCTAGCCGGGACCGCAACGCAGCCGCTGGCCCCGCCCTCCGGGGCCAGCGGCGTTTTCATGGCGCGGTATGCGGGCGCGACTGACGACGGAGCTGCGGCCGCGACGACCAGACGTCGGAGATGGCCGCATTGGCGCCAGCGAGACTGAAGCATGGGCCTTCCTAGCCGAGCGCACCCCCTGGGCAGACGACCGCGGAGCCCAGGTAGCCGGGGTCTGCCCCTGGCGCTAACGGTGGCGCAGGTCGCCTGCGCCGAGCCCAATACCTGCGCTACCGGATCCTGCCCGCCGGCGGAAAGCTAGTTCCGCGGCGACCGCCGCGGACGGCTGAAACTCTGCAGCACCTGGCCTTGGGCGGACGCGATAGCCACAGCCTGGGCCGGATCACCGCCCTGCCGCAAATGAACAGGCCGCAAGCACCCCGACCAGCAGCAAGCCGCCTCCGCGATCATGGAAGAAACACCCGGGCCTGTGGAACCCCTGGTCACCCGGCCGCCAGCCGGGCCACTTTCATACCCGCCAGCTAAAATAAAGATCCGCAACGTGGCCAGGACTTCGCTCCTGGCCAACGCCCGATCCCCATGAATCATCGAGGCTAAGGCACTGATATATGCAGGCGTAGCGGTTGTTTCTGCGCTTTTCTTGGCGGGTTTGGCCAAAAGAGCTTTCTGCGGTGCCCCAACGAGACGACAGCGGCAGCATCTGAGCGGCGAAAGAAAACCGAGGAGAAAGCCGCGGCCAGCCCTTGATGCAGAGAGTTTCGTGATCAATACTTTGAGTTATCAACCCGGGACACATCATCGGTCTATCGGGGAAGAAGGCACGCTGTCCTGGCTCTCTATCGATACGAATCCTGCTTCGGGGGAACGGGATCATGCATAGAAGACTCATGTTCGTTCTGACCATGCTTGGCATGGTCATCGCGTCACTAGGCCAGGTGGCGGCAGCGGCGGCGCCCACGCGTATGGCAAGCGCGGCGCACACTGCGACTCCAGCGTCCAGCGCCGGGGACGGCGCAGCGGCGGTGGCCGCCACGACGCATCCAAGGCACCACCGGGCTCATCGCTCCCAGCATGAAGCGCATGGCTCCCACCATGGAAGGCATCGCGCCCTCCATCGAACGCGAAGAAGTCACCGATCCCGGTCTCTACCCGGATCTCGACCTCTCGGTACTCCTGCGGCACCGACCGGACTTAGCGCCACGGCCTCCGGCTCGTCGGTGGACCTGACCTGGACGAACGATGACGCAGTCGGGGTGGAATGGGTGATCGAACGGGCCGCTGACGCTAATTTCAACGGTGGCCTCACGGTGTTTGACGACTTCTACCCGGCCACCGTTTCCTTTACCGACACCGCGGTAATCGCGGACACGACCTACTACTACCGGGTAGCGGAGAAGGACACCGACGCCAACCAGTCGGGCTGGTCGAACACCGCCTCGATCGTCACGCCGCCGCCTGCGCCAAGCGACGTCGCCGCCTCGGTCGTCTGGCCTGAGATTGGGCCGCCATCCGGGGTCAGTCTGACATGGACCAATAATGCGAGCCCGGCCGGGTCGAACGCGCATATCGAACCCGCTGCCGTGACGGATCTGCTGATCGAGCGCGCGGCCGACTCCGGGTTCACCACCGCGGTGACCGACGTCGTCGCGGACCCGGCGGCCCAGGCCTTCCTGGATAACGGTGTCTCCGAGGGCACGACGTACTACTACCGCGTGAAGGCTCAGGGCAACATGAGCGACTCGGCTTGGTCGGACGTGGCGTCGATCCTCGTTCCCCTGACGGCGCCCCCGGCCCCGGCGAGCCTGACCACGCGAGGCTTCGCGCCGGGCACCGATCCGGGCAGGGTGGACGTCACCTGGACGGAGAGCAACGGAGCATCGCCGGTCACCGGGTTCATAATCCAGCGGGCGACGAACTCCGCATTCACCACGGGCTTCGCTTCCTTTACCGCCGGTCCCACGGTCACCGGCTACACCCTGGCTGGGCTGCTCCGTGGCCACCAGTACTACATCCGGATCGCGGCGCTCAACGACACCGTCTCCTCGCCGTGGACGACGGTTATCGCCAGCGTCCCTTGACGAGCGGGATCGCCGCCGTAGCCGAGTACGTTTCCAGGGGCGTCGCGCGACGCGTGAGCCGTTAGGGATATTGATGCCGAACGGCCGCGCGGAGTGACACCGGCGCGGCGGTGTGGGTGACCCCCGGCAGGCGGCGTCACACCGGCCCGGCGATGCGATGCGGGCTATCGCGGGCTAATCGATGCGGGCCAGCAATGCGCCGTGCGGTCAGCTCCCGCCTGCGCTGGTGCGCGGGCCTAGGGCGCGGGCGCGCAGTGCGGCGTGCGCCGCCGCCCGGCCTGGTCCGGTGAGCCGGGCGGACGCGGCGCCCGTGCGCAGGTCGAGGAGGCCGAGCAGGCTCATCCGGCGGTGCAGTTCGCCGAGCAGCCAGCCGGTGGCGCCGGAGTCGATGGGCTGGCCGCTGTCGGGGCTGTGCCACCCTTCTGCCGCCATCGCGTCCGCCACGCCGGCGGCGAGGTCGTCTTCGGCGCTGCCGGTCCTGGTCAGCAGGAACATCAGCGCCATCTCGGCGGCGGCCGCCTCGGCCCTGCTCGCGGGAAGTATGGCGGGAATGACAGCCACCCACATCGCCGAGGCGTTCGCGACGGCGAGGTCTCTGCCCGCGGATGTGAGGTTGAGGCGCCGTCCCTGGCGGCGGACGACGCCGAGCTCGCGGATCATGGTCCGCAGGGTCCACGCCTCGATGATGTCGGACTCCGACCGTGGCCGCCCCGTCACGGTAAGCCAGCCGAACCGCTGACAGCCCTCGGCGACCACCGCTCGCGCCAGCGTATGGCTTTGGGTGAGGGGAATGCCGCCGTCGTCGGCGGCTTTGCGGAGCAGCCAGCTGATGGGTGCAAGCAGGTCCGCTGCCTGCCTGGGCACAGGGGCGGGTCTGGCGAGCTGACCAGCGAGAGCAGCGGCGAGCTGACCGCGCGCGCTGCCGCGCGACTTGGCCCAGTCCTTGAGGCGCTCGGTATGAATGCGCTGCAGCCAGCAGTCGCCGCCAAGATCATCTCGGGGGGTGACGAGGAAGGTGGCCGCGGCGAGTTCGGCGGCCTTACGCCAGCCGCGGGCGCCTGGCTTGAACTCACCGGCCGCGATCATCATCTCCAGGCGCGCAGCGGTAGCGAGCAGGGCGCAATTCTCTTCGCTGCCCATCACCTGGCCCCAGGTGAGCAGCCCTGGGACGTCGGGGGGCCCGACTCCGGATGCGGCACGCGCCGCGGCCATCGCCTTCAAGCCGTCCTTGCGGTCGCGGTCCCAGGCGGCGAGCACGTTCACGGTCGTCTCGGAGGTGCAGGCCCGGGCGTAACGCGGCATTTCGAGCAATCCGAAGAGGGTGCCGAGGGCGCTGGCCAGCCGCAGATGCTCGGCCAGCCCGGTCGTCCGCTTCTCCGGCAGCCGGTACCACAGCCAGTCGCACAGCCCGTACAGGGTCACAGAGTCCGGGCCCGCGCCCCACGTCAGTGCGGCAAACGCGGCCCGCGCGGCGTCCGCTTCCTGCCGGTCGGTGCGGGCCAGCCTGTCCAGGGCCGCATCCACCAGACCATTGCCGGTCGTGTCGGTCATCGCCACCTCTCCGCCCCTCACGGTAGCCGTCCTTGCGGCCTTCTGGGCCGGACTTGTCCACAAGCCGTCGCCCAGTTCTGTGGATAACTGGTAACGCTGCAGCTCATGGACCACCGAGCCGCGGTCAGGGTTGGCGGAGCATCCCCGAGGAACCGCTCCTCCACATCACCCATCGTGGGTGATCGTAACTAACTGTAGTTAAGGTGGTAGTAATCAAGATCCATAACGCTTGACAGGAAAGCGCCCCTGATACCTGACAGGACAAGTGAGCTGATCGGCCGATGTGTGCCGCGTGCTGTTACGGGTTCACCCGCACCGGGTGACGCCGACAAGTAGTCAGACAACGACGCTGAGTTATCAACGGGCCAATGCCAGAGGGCTGTGAAGGTCCCGGTCACCGCAGAACGGCGATCGACCCGGCCGGGGACTCAGGGAAAGCAACGGGGGAGTACGGGGTAGCCCGCTAGTCGTGTCCAGCCCGCTCCGCGTGTCCCCCCGCAGACAAAGGAGGCACATCTCTCATGCGCATCCGGAATGTTATAGCTACGGCGGCGACCGCTGCCGTACCGCTCGCGATGCTGGCGGCAACCAGCCCCGCGAGCGCGGCCACGCCATCATGTGGCCGTAACTGCGTCAACGTGTTCTCGAAGGAATTCGGGCACCGGTTCGTCCTCGACGTGCTGCACGCCCAGGCGAAGGTCGGTCAGCCGATCATCCTGTTCCAGGCGAGCAACCACGACGGGGCACAGGACTTCACCTATGCCAACCTGGGCACGGTGGACGACTTCTACAACGTCGGCCTGGTGTCGGGGGCCCTGGAGCTCCGTTACGCCCACAACCCCGCGTTCGAGCTCGAGTTCAGCCCGTACGGCCGTGGCAGCAACCTGTGCGTCGGCACCGCGAAGCCGGCGAGCTGGGGTACGAAGGTCAGCCTTCAGCCGTGCGGCGCGTCCGCGAAGACTGTATGGATCGTGACCTTCTCACATCCCAGATATCAGCCTAAGCCGCCGAAGGGCAGCACGCCTCCGCCTCCGACCGGCGCTGGCGTCACTACAAGCACGGTCACGACTCCAGCTCCCGGTATGCCGCCGGCGCCTGGGTACGGCCATGGCCAGCGTTTCGTGGCACTGATCAACGGTTCTGGCAAGAACTTCTCTCACCCGTTCGTGCTGAACTACCCGGGCAACGGCGCGGCGCCGACGGACAGGCCACGCCCGCAGCTCACCACCGACAACCTGACCGCGTTCTCGCGTGGGGTCGTGTTCGACAACCAGCTGTGGAGCGGCATCTTCGGCCACAGGCGCCACGGTGGTAAGGGTGGCGGCGGTACTCCGCCTCCGGCTCCTGGTGGTCCTACCGGTCCTGGTGGTCCTACCGGTCCTGGTGGTCCTACCGGTCCTGGTGGTCCTACCCCTGGTGGTCCTACCGGTCCTGGTGGTCCCGGTGGTCCTGGTGGTCCTGGCGGCACTCCGCCTACTGGCGGTCCGGGTCCCGGGCCTACTGGTCCATGATCGCCTAGCCGTTAGTTAACAAAGCGCCGGGCCGGGGCAACTGCCCCGGCCCGGTGCTTTGCTGACCTGCGATGAATCTCCCAATGGGCGCGTTGCTGGCGATCGCGACGCGCAACCGCTAACTGCGTGCTGGACTGGTGTCCTGGGCTGTCAAGGGCGCAGCCGCATTGCGGGGCACGGGCCTCACGCGAACTTCGCCGCGGTCACGAAACCCGACTCTCGTGGGCCTGATCAGGCGGTTCTGGCGCGGCATTCTCTGATCCATTCGTGCTGAACGACCCGGAGACGCCTGATTCGGCACGGCCTGAACCATTAACGTTCAGTAGTTGATTCATAACTCAGAGTAGTGTTAGCGTGTCACGGGGACACAGGGGGCGCTTGCGTCTCAGATATGCGCGGCTTGCCCGGGGCCGTTTCGGCTGCGGCAGGTTGTCCCTTTACTCAATTCGCCCAGGAGGGGAGAGCATGAAGATAGTTTCTGCGGCCGGCACGCTCGTCGCGGCGTCCGCTGCCGCCGCGCTGGTCGGGTTCGGTGCGCCCGCGCTCGCGAGCGCGGGTTCCGCCGCGCACAGCACGGCAACGTGTAACAGCGACTGCGGCCCAAGTTCCGCGACCGCCAGTGCCGCCGCCAGTGCCGCCGCCAGTGCCGCCGTCAGTACCGGTGCCGTCAGTACCGGCGCCACGTGCAGCAGCAGCTGCGGTTCAAGTTCCGTTACGGTGCACGTCAGCCCGCCCGTCGCGGCTACCAATTGCGTCTGTGGCTCGAGCACCAGTACCAGTACGCACACCGTCAAGCCGCGCGTCACCGTCAAGCCGCGCGTCACCGTCACCGTCAAGCCGCGCGTCACCAGCAAGCCCAAGGCCAACCGGTGTGAGGTGGTCTGCGGTCCCAGCACCTACACAACCACCTCAACCACCACTACCATCACCAAGATCACCACTCATACCACCCAGCCGAGCGCCACGTGCGAGTGCAGCACCGCTCCTAGCCACCACGCCGCGCGCCCGAAGATCGTTACCGTTCCGCCGCGCGCCGTCACTCCGCCGCGCACCGTCACTGTTCCGCGCACCACGTGCAACTGCGGCACGGCTGCCAGCCACCGGAGCGCTCGGCCGAAGATCGTTACCATTACCGTCCACCCGCGCACCACTAAGCCGCGCACCACGTGCGTCTGCGGCACTGGGTCCAGCCAGCGCACGATTACCTTGCGCCCGCGCACCATCACCATCCCGCGCACCATTACGATCCCGCGGGTCACGGCGCTGAACTCGTGTGGCTGCGCCGACTATCAGGGCTTCGCCCTCCACCGCGGGTACCGCGGCTACACCAACGCGTGGGAGCCGTGGCGCGTGCACACCGGCTTCGGCCACTCGCACTGGTGACAGCGCGCGTCCTGGACGTCCTGTGAAGCTCAGTTTTCACAACTGCTAGTAATCAACTCAATACACAGAGTAGTATCGTCGTTATCGCCGACATCGGCGGGATGGACTCCGTTCAGCGAATTCGCGGCTTTGCCCGGTCCTATTCCGGTTGCCGCGCGGGGTCCTGCACACAATTCATCCAGAAAGGCACAGCATCATGAAACTCTCCATGGCAAGCACCCTCGTCGCGGCCTCCGCGGCCGCGGCGGTGATCGGGCTCGGAGCGCCCGCATTCGCCAGCACCGGCGCCGTCGCTCACCCGGCCAAGGTGACCTGCGGTTCCTGCAGCCACTTCATTGGCGGGCCCAGCATCTTCCGTGGCGAGCGCTTCCGCCGGGACGACTTCCGCCGGGACGACTTCCGCCGGGACGACTTCGGGTTCGACCTGAGCGATTGCTTCTCCTTCTGACGGCCGTTAGGTCCCAGAACTAGCGGGGCGCCGGGCTTCCAACGGGGGCAGCCCGGCGCCCTTTCGTTCGGGTCATCGAGTGTCGTTTACCGGCGAAACCTGGGTCATTGTCCCGATTAAAAGTCAACGCGCCCTGATCCGATTGGGAACGCCGTTATGTCGAGCCTGCCCCTAGCTGACGCTCAACACAAATTACTGTATTACAGCACGAAAGTCCCGGGGGAACGTGAACATGTCGAGAATAATGATCGTTGGCTCCGGGATCGTGGGGCGAGCGACCGGAAAGGGCTTCATCGAGCACGGCAACGATGTGACATTCGTCGACATCGACGACCGTACCATCAGCAACCTCATCGAGCACGGCTACACGGCCATCTATCCATCCGGCACGGATCTGACCGGCGTTGATGCCGTCTTTGTCTCGGTCACGGCGCTAACCGCGCCTGACGGCATCGACCTGAGTCATCTCGAACAAGCGTCTAAATCACTCGGCACGGCGCTGGCCGAGTGTCCGACGCGGCCAGTGATCGTCTTCAGGTGTACCCTTCCGCCAGGCACAACGCGCGACGTCCTGATGCCGTTGCTCGAAGAGACGTCGGGCAAGAAAGCAGGCGTAGATTTCGGCGTCTGCTACAACCCGGAGTACCTGCGTGCCGACTGCGCGGAAAGAGACTTCCTGCAGCCCCGCCTCCTGACGATCGGCGGAGACCCGCGAAACGTCGAGTTCACCAGGCGAGTAGCCGGAATATATGCCGCCTTTGGCGCACCGATCTACGAGTGCGGTTACGAGGAAGCGGAGTTCCAGAAGTACGTGCACAATCTGTACAATGCCACCAAGATCTCCTTCTTCAACGAAATGCGAGCGGTCGCCCTGGCCCTGGGCCTGGACCCGCGGATCGCCTTCCAGTTCACCGCGCTCAGCGCCCAGGGAATGTGGGATTCGCTGTACGGCTCACGCGATCACGGCCCCTACGCGGGCGCCTGCCTGCCCAAGGACGTCGGGGCCTGGCTCAGCTTCACCGAGAAACGACGGCTCCCGGCGCGGTTGCTTGGCGCCGTTCGCGAGGTCAACAGGGCTTGCGGGGGAAATTGATGCGTGGCGTCTTTCTCGGCGCCTGGCTCGTACCGCTCATCGAACTTGTCATGCTAGCGGTGGGCCAGATCTGGTACCGGACAAGATTTGAGTGGGCGGCGTGGAAGTTCGGCATGCTTATCATTCAGATCACCACGACGGGTCGCGAGGAGGAGAGGGTCAACCAGATTATCTCCGAGATACGCTCCTTCAGGCTCACGATGACGTATCGAATCTGGGTCGTCAACGAGCCTGGTCTCAATGACAGGTATCCGCGCGCGGACCGGGTGCTCACGGTGCCGGCGAGCTTCACAGCCCGTTCTAAGTACAAGGCGAGAGCGCTGGAATACGCACGGCGCGAGCGGCGCGGGCTTGGCCTGAACGGTCCCGACACCAAGATACTCTTTGTCGATGACGACACGTCGGTTACGGCTGCATATATCGAACGCGCATTTGGCGCGGACTACGATATCTGCCAAGGAGTCACGACGCCCCGGGTCTATTATGGAACGCTGCCGCTGCAACACTTCTGGCTCAGTCATTTCGATGATCTCAGGACCCGGGGATGCCTGATCTACTGCGCGTTCTTTCAGGGTTTCGTCGGCAAGCCGCTGCACGTTCACGGCGAAGGCCTGTGCATCACGGGCGCCCTTGAGGACCGGGTTACCTGGAATTATCCAGTATTTGCTTCCGAAGACTTGACATTCGGCCAGAACGCGGCACATATGGGCGCGAAATGGGGATTCTTCCACGAGTACGTCCTGCTGACCTCGCCATGGCGCTGGATGGATTTCAAGAAGCAGCGAAAGAGATGGCTATGGGGAAACATTCACGCCATTACCCACCGGGACGTCCTGCCCCTGTGGCAAGCTGTGATCATCGCGGGGAAATATATGTTCGGCTGCACCCTGACGGTCATTTCATTCATCGCCGCGGTCATGCGATTGATGCATCTTTACGTGCCGCCGCCGCACGTGACGGTCATGTTCTGGCTGTCGCTTTGCACGTGGCTTGCGGTCTTCGGCGCCAGCGGCTGGATCAACAGCGCGCAAACGCTGCCCGCGCGCGGGCGCGGGGTCAAGGTTCACAAACGCTTCGGCTACCGGGCCTGGCAGGCCGGCGTGGCCGTGGTGCTGTGCCCGCTGACGTCGCTGATGTCGGTCTTGGTCTTCGCGATCGCGCTCGTGGAGGGGAACCCGAAGCGCTTCGAGGTGATCCCAAAGACGGCGCAGGCCGCGGTTTCGCCCTCGGCCACGAGTTAGGCGGGCGACCGTGGTGTTGGCCAAGCTGCGCATCCTCGGCGTTCACCTGGTGATTTTGTCGATCGTGGCGGCTGCGGCGCTTGCGGCTTCGCTGACCTTCGGGCGGGTGACGCAGGCGCCCCGGCTGCCGCCATTCCCGAGCCTGCCGGTGCGGATTCACGACAACGCCACGACCGACCCGATAGCGCGTGCGAACGTGGGGCTGCCGCCTGGAGAAGGCCACGGGAAAGGTCCCGACCCGGGGGTCCGCGTGATGATGGTAACGCCTGAAGGCGTTTCCCTCCGCACGGCCGGTAAGCACGTAAAGTGGATCGGCACCACGCACGCCGTGCGTGACCTGGCGCAACTCGCCGCCATCGTCGCGGACCCCGCCTGGATCAGCGAGCCAACGCCTGGGGTCATCAGGCTACGTGCAGCTCTGATCATGGAAAGGGGAACGGTCCTAACCGTGGCGCCGCCGTCGGTCCACCTGCTCCGGATGATGGCCAACGTCCCCGGCGTTTTCCTCGGCGCCAGCGGGGCCAGGCTGGTGATCAGAGCCGCGACGATCACGTCGTCGCAACCCAGTTACGCGGGTACCTACCGGCCCTTCGTGCTCGCGGACGAGGGCTCCAGCATGCAGATCACGTACGCACGCCTCGCCGGGCTCGGCTGGAACTGGAACGACTCGTACGGGGTGGCGTGGAAGGATCGCTCGACCGGCGGCGCGACGAGGTCGACCTTCACGGGCAACTATTTCGGCCTCTACACGGGCCGCGTATCTGGCGTCAAATTCATCCGTAATGCGGTAACTGGAAACTTCTTCTACGGCGTCGACCCGCATACCTACAGCAGCCACCTGACGGTCGTCGGGAACACCGTGACCGGCAACGGAAGGCACGGCATTATTTTCTCCGATCACGTGAACGGCAGCACCGTGGCCGACAATTTCGTTCGTGCCAACGCGGCGAACGGAATCATGATGGACGACGACTCCACCGGCAACGTGATCAGGGATAACACTGTCGCAGGAAACCACGGCGATGGCATCGTATTGGCCAGGTCACCAGCCAACCGCGTCGTCGGCAACGTCGTCAGAGGCAACCGGGTCGGCCTGCGCCTGACCGGCACCCGACCGCGTGGTCTGAAGCTGTCCGGCAACGTGCTGTCGGGAAACGCGGTGAACGCCCAGGGCGTGCTCAGGGCCGCGGGCAACACCATCGCTGATGACACCCGCCGGGTGTGGAACGCGGACGGCCTCGCGGTCGTCTGGGTACTCGGCGCGGTGCTCGTCACCGTCACCCTGATGTCACTCACCGCTTGCCTGCTCGGCGACCGGCAGGCGTTATGAGACGGCTGGTCGCCGCTCTTATTCTCGTGGCGCTGGCGGCAGGGTGCGGCGGCCCGCCACCTGCCCCGGCCCCGCCGCGTCGGCAACTCGGCGTCGACGTGCTCTGGTACCGCCACCCCCAGGACGCGGCCGCCACCATCAGGGCCAAGGCCGCCCGCATCGCCGGCTATATCGATGACCTGGGAGCGAACGCGATCTCCATCTCATTTCCCTTTTACATGAGCGGCCGCTACGGCAGCCACGTCTATGCCCACAGCGCTACGCCGACCCCCGGCGACCTGGCCGTGCTCGTCGACGACGCCGCGGCGCGCGGCCTGAGCGTGAACCTGCGCCCACTGCTCAACCAGAACGCGGTCGGCGGCTGGCGCGGCGCGATCTACCCGGATAACCGCCGCGAATGGTTCGCCAGCTACGAACAATTCCTCGCCCCCTACCTGGCCATGGCCAGCGCCCACCGGGTCACGAGCTTCACCGTGGGAGCGGAGCTTTCTTCCCTCGCCGCGGATCCCTGCTGGGACGCCGTGGACGCATGGGTGCGCACCATATTCCATGGCAAGCTCAGCTTCTCCAACAACTGGGACGAGTTCGCGGCCGGGCACCTAGGCGGTGGAACCGTTGGCCAGGAGGGCCTGGACGCCTATTTTCCCGTCCACCTCGGCGACGGGGCGACCGTTGGCGAGCTGATTTCCGCGCTGAACGGCTGGCTCAACACGCCAACCAGGGTCCACCTGTCCGGCATCCTGGTCCAGGAGACGGGCATCGCCGCGCAGCCTGGCTCGTACGCGCACCCGCAGGACTGGACGGGCTCACGTGACTGGGACTTCGGGCTCCAGGCGAGGTGGTACCAGGCCATGTGCACGGTGGTGCGTGAGCGTCATATGGCGGGTCTTTACTTCTGGGATATAGATTTCAACCAGAATGTGCGGCGGCCCAGCCCGGACTCCGATCCACCGCTATCCTTCATCGGCCGACAGGGGGCGCTCGCGGTGCGGAGTTGCTTTGCCGAACCAGCGGACCGTAGGTAGCAAGGCACCCAAAGTTCCGGCTGGGTCTTCACCCGGAAACATGTACACAAACTTGGCGTTTCATGTTTGCCGATATTTCAAAAGGTGATGTATCCTCATATCCCATCGGACCGGCACCTCAGGGGGAGATGACTCCATGGCGCGTAAGCTGAGGGTCACCTACACGGACGACCTCGACGGCGACGAGTTCGAATCGGATCACCCCACTTACCGCTTCGGGTTCGAGGGGCGCGATTACGAGATCGACCTCAAGCCCGCCAACGGCAAGAAGCTGGAACAGGCGCTCGCGAAGTACATCGGGCAAGCGCGACGCCCCTCCGCGTCCCGCCGCCGTGGCGGATCACCGGTCAGGGACAGGGAACGTCCGGCCGAGATCCGGCAGTGGGCGCGCAAGCGTGGCATCGAGGTGAGTGACCGCGGCCGGATTCCCTCCACGGTGGTCGAGCAGTACGACTCCGCGCACTAGCGGTCTGCTTCTTAACGCCTGCGGTGACTGGTTTCCGCTTGCCAAGGTGACCCGCGCCCGGCCAGAATCAAGCCCCTTCGGGCCCGCACTCGCTGGTGGCATGGCAGCTGACCGAGCACCTTTCCTGGGGGAGCGCTTCGCGCGGTGCGGCCACCCTGTGGGTCGGATCATCGGATGCCCATGAGCGTTCTGGTGGCCCGCGCGGTGAGCGCCTATCCCCGACCGGGTGCGAATGCGCCGCCCGTACCTATGGCGAGCATTCTCTATCGCGGGCTTTAGCCGATATCTCCGGTCTTGCTGATGGTTCCAGTGCCGTTACCGCACGGGTGTGCCGGGTCCGGGAATGGACCTTCGCGACGATGGCATCACGCTGGTGATTGGTGGTTTCCCGGACCTCCCACCGGAAGCCAGATCCTGAACGTCGTCTTCCCCGGGCGGCTCGCCAGCGACACCCGGCCGTGATGTGCGGCGACGACCGCGGCCACAATGGCAAGCCCGAGACCCGTACTCCCGGCCTTGCGCGAGCGTGCACTATCACCACGAGCAAACCTCTCCCACACGCCGGCCTGCAATTGCGCCGGAATTCCCGGGCCGTCGTCGCTGACCGTGAGCTCGACCTCGCCGGATTCGCCCGCGCCAGCCGGGATCAGCCGCACGGTGACAGTGGTGCCTGCCGGGGTATGTGCCCGCGCGTTGGTGAGCAGGTTAGCGAGCACCTGATGCAGCCGGTGCTCGTCGCCGGTGACGGCGACGGGTTCGTCGGGCAGGTCGAGCACCCACCGGTGCTGCGGGCCCGCGACACGGGCGTCATTGGTCACGTCGATGGCGAGCCGGGTAAGGTCGACGGGCTCGTGCGCGAGGGGCCGGCCCGCATCCAGCCTGGCCAGCAGCAACAGGTCGTCGACGAGGCTGCTCATCCGCGCCGACTCGGAATCGACCCGGCTGAGGGCGTGCCGCAGGTCCGGATCGAGGGTGGCCTCGCCGCGCAGGGCAAGCTCGGTGTAACCGCGGATGCCGGACAGCGGGGTGCGCAGCTCATGGCTGGCGTCCGCGATGAACCGCCGCAGCCGCGCCTCGCTGGCCTCACGTTCGCCCAGCGCCTCCTCCACGTGGCCGAGCATCCGGTTGAACGCTTCGCCAAGCTGGCCGACCTCGGTCCGCGGGTCCGCGTCAGGCACCCGGTGCGGCAGGGTGACCTCACCACTGGCCAGCGGCATCCGGGTGACCTCAGCGGCGGTCGCGGTGACCTTGCGCAGCGGGCGCAGCGAGAGCCGGATCCAGCCGGTGCCCGCCACCGCGATGAACAGCAGCGCCGCGCCGAACACGGCGACCTCGATCAGTTCGAGCGTGCGGATGGTGCTTTCCACACCGCTCAGCGGCAGGCCGGTGACGGTGAGCCCACCACTGCCGGGGGGCCCCGCCGGTGTCGCGATCAGCTGGTAGTCGCCGAGCTTGGACAGCTCGACGGAGGTCGGCTGGCCCGGTCGCAGCCGGGAGATGGCGGCGAGGTCCGCCTCGGACAGATTGGCCGGGGATACGTTTCCCTCGTAGCTCGTGAGCACCCCGGTCTTGGTCACCTCGCCGCGGTCGATGCAGACGCCGAACGTATTCACGGCCTGGCCCGCCATGACGGGCGTGTCCGGCGGGCCATTGGCGGGTCCTTGCCCGTCGCCGGGGTTGTCGGCGGGCGTGTTGCTCGCCGACAGGGCGGCACCTGCGGCGGTGAGTTGCTGGTCGAGACGGTTCAGCAGGAACGGGCGCAACGCGGCAGTCGTCGCGATCCCGACGCCCGCAGCGGCCAACGTGAACAGTGCGAGCAGGCCCGCGATGAGGCGTCGCCGCAGGGTCCAGCCGGCCAGCCATCGGGCGTGCACTTAGCCGCCCGCGGGTTTGAGCACATAGCCGACGCCGCGTACGGTCTGGATCAGCGGTTCGCGGCCGGCGTCGATCTTCTTGCGCAGATAGGAAATATAGAGCTCGACCACGTGCGCCTGGCCGCCGAAGTCGTAGTTCCACACCCGGTCGAGTATCTGGGCCTTGCTGAGCACCCGCCGCGGGTTGCGCATCAGGTACCTGAGCAGTTCGAACTCGGTGGCGGTCAGCTCGATCAGCTCGCCGTCGCGGCGCACCTCGCGCGCGTCCTCGTCCATGGTCAGGTCGCCGACCACCAGCTCACTGTCGCTCGCGGACCTGGCCACGTCGGCCCGGCGGAGCAGGCCCCGCAGCCGGGCAAGCACCTCTTCGAGACTGAACGGCTTGGTGACGTAGTCGTCGCCGCCCGCGGTGATGCCCGCGATACGGTCCTCGACCGCGTCCCGTGCGGTCAGGAACAGCACGCACACCTTCGGGCTCGTGGCGCGCAGCCTGCGCAGCACCTCGAGCCCGTCGAAGTCGGGCAGCATGATGTCGAGGACGACGGCGTCCGGCTGGAACTCCCGCGCCGTGCGCACCGCGGAGCTCCCGTCGCCCGCGGTCTGGACCTCCCAGCCCTCGTATCGCAGGACGCTGGCGAGCACCTCGGCGAGGGTCGGCTCATCGTCGACCACGAGCACCCGGATGGGGGTACCGTCCGCGCGGAGGAGATTTCGCCCCCGCGGCTCGCCCCGTCTGTGCGTCTGGGCGTGGGCCCGCGCCTGGGCCTGCCCCTGGGTCTGGACCTGGGCCTGAGCCTGCGCCTGCGCCTGCGCCTGGGCCTGCGCGGTTGTGTTCATAGTCAAAGCATTCCCCGCCCGGCTGGCCGCCAGCTATGTGGTTCTTCTGAGCTTCTTCTGAATCCGCCCTTGCCGGGACCGTGGCTTGACCACGAGGCTGCCGCACCGATGGTCCATCGCCGGTGCCGCGGCCCGACTGATGGCCCATCGCCGGGGGAGTGCGCTGATGACGGCGGCATTATCAGCGCTCCTTTTCCAGCAGCAGGGCGAGCGCCGGGCAGTCGGTGACCGCGCGGCGCGCGAGCGCCTCAAGTACGGGTGTGATCGGCCGCGGCGAGACGATCGGGTAGCCCCATTCGTCCATGCTGATGCGCTCGGGAAGCAGCTCGGCACACAGCCCGTGGCCGGTGCAGGCGATGGGGTTGACCCGCATGCGCACGCTCATGACTTACCTCCAGTCCTGCGAGTAGGCGGGTGTGGCGGCGGGCACCGGCAGGAAAGGCTCGCCGCCTGCCGCGGACGGTGCGCCCGCCACGCTGCACCGGCGCTGCCGGTGCAGCGTGATTTCATGCTCGAAAACGGTCAGCGCGCTTCGCACGAAGCGCACGGTGCCGTCCGGGTGATGGCAGGCGCCGCGGCCGGTCACCAGCCCGGACCAGCGCCGCAGGTGGGTGAGCCACCGCGGGTCTGGATCCGGGCCTGCCAGGTGCGTCAGCGCGTCCGCGATGCGGGGCAGCCCGGCCAGGCACGGGCCGCACTGGCCCGCGGATTCGGCGGCGAGATAGCGAACCACGTGCGCGGTCTCGGTCAACCCGCACCGGCCAGGCGGCAGCGCGGCGAGCACGCCCGCGCCGACCGTGGCGCCCGCCTCGCGCAGCGGCGCATTGGCGAGCGGCAGCCTGGCGGCATCCGCGGCCCGGAGCCAGGTGCCGTGATAACCACCCGTCAGCACGGCCTGCGCGGGTGCCGAGCCGAGCCCGAGCAGCGCGGCGACCGGTGTGCCTATCGCCACCTCGGCGACCTCGGTCGTGCCGTCGGCCCGATGGCAGGTGGTGAGCATGCTGCCCGGTTCTTCCGCCGTGCCGAGTTGCCTGAACCACGCCGCGCCACGCCGCGCGATGAGGGCCACATGGGCCAGGGTCTCCACGTTCTGCACGAGTGTCGGCGCGCCGCCGACACCGCGTTCGAAGCTGCGCGGTGGCTTGAACGTCGGCATAGCGAGCCCGCCGTCGATCCGGCTGACCAGGGCGGATTCCTCGCCTGCCAGGAATCGGGGCGGGCCCGCGATGAGCCTGACTGGCCGCAGATCGCAGCCGGCCGCGGCCCGCTCGGCGAGCGCGAAGGTAAGCCGTTCGTGCAGCCGTCCGCCTGCGTGCACGTACAGGTAGACGGTGCGGGCGCCGACCGCCTCCGCGGCCAGTTGCAGCCCGTCGAGCACGAGATGCGGCGCGAGCCAGAGCAGGTGCTTGTCCTTGCCGCTGGCAGGCTCACCCTCCGCGCCGTTGCCGACGACGACGGGCCGCCGCCGGCCCGTGGCGACCGCGGTCATCTTCGTCGCTGCCGGGAATGCCGCACCGCCCCGGCCGGTCAGGCCCGCTGCCGCTATCTCGGCGATGAGCCCATCGCCGGCCCCGCTTCGGTGCCGGCGCGCGCGCCGGCACCGAAGCGGGCCATGTGAGCGCACGTGATGGGCCAGGTCTTGCGGCACGGCCGCGGCGCCGCCCGGTGGCAACAGCCGCGGCAGCGCGCGCGGCTGGGGCGCCTGCGGCTGGGGCGTGCCCGGCTGGGGCGCTGCGGCTGGGGCGTGCCCGGCTGGGGCGCCTGCGGCTGGGGCGTGCCCGGCTGGGGCACCCCCGGCGGCCGAGCCGCCGGGGGTGGCTGCCAGTGGCGACGTCATCGTGGCAGCGTCCGTCATCGCGATGCCCCTTCCCTTGCGCGTGGGGTGACTGTGCGTGGGGTGACCGGTTCAGGCGGCGAGTACCGTGGCGCGGCCGTTTGGTATCTGTCTTGTCGCCTGCCGGCGATCAGCGATTCGGCGGCGAGGTAGGCTCGCCGGCGCGACGCCCAGGTGTCGGCCAGCCGGTAGCAGGTGGCCGCGGCCACGCCGAGCGCGCTGCAGACGGTGAGGGCGAGCAGGCCACCGGACCGCAGGTCCTTCGCGCTCGAGATGCTGTGCACGAGCGCCACCGGGTAGGCGGCGTAAGCCAGCCAGTGCACCCCCCGCCACAGCCGCCTGCCGATGCGCGCGCGCACCAGGCTGGTGATGATCACCGCGAGCATCAGGTCGAGGGCAACCGCGCCGAGGCCGATCTGCAGCGGCAGGTAACTGGACGTGAATGGGATGATCGCGGAGATCAACTGGATCGTCACGAACTTGTCGGCGACCGCGCTGAGCACGTGCACCGCCAGGAACACGACCGCGATCAGGGAGATGCTGCGGTGCAGTCCGGTGACGGCGAACTTCGGCAGGCCCGGCAGCCGGCCCTGCCTGTTGACGAGCACACCCAGTACCACCACGGCGGACAGCAGCACCATGGTGACCACGCCGGTGGCCCGGCTGGCGTACCAGAGCGCGGTCGCGTGCGTAATGCCGCTCATGCCGGCACCTCCACCGGCCAGCCGGCCACGGTGCGCACGGTGCCGTCGACGGCGACCAGACGGGCCGGCAGGCCAAGGCTCTCCAGCCACCCCGGGGCCGCCTCGCCGCGGATGATGGCGGCGGTGCTTGCGATGTTCGCGTAGAGGGACGAGTCGGCCGCGACGCAGACGGTCCGCCATACGGGGGTCACGGGCAGGCCGCTGCGCGGATCGAGGATGTGGTGCAGCGTCACGCCGCCACGCCGCCAGCGCCGTGCCGCGGTGCCCGACGTCGCCAGGCCGCCCGCGTTGATGGCGATGACGGCGGCGGGGCCGGTCGGCGGGTCGTCCGGATGCCCCGTGGTGTCCTGCACCCGGACCCGCCAGCCGCCAGCCGGGGTCTGCCCGGCTACCGCGATGTCGCCGCCGAGGCTGACAAGCACGCCACAGCCGAGCCGGCGGGCAAGACGGTCCGCCGCCAGGTCAGCGGCTCGTGCCTTTGCCGTGGCGCCGAAATCGAGCCGCACGCCGACCGGCACCGTGAGGAGCCGGGCTTGGTGATCCAGCCGGATCTGCCGCCAGCTTGGCCGGTCGCGCACGGTCAGGTGCACGGGCGGCCCGTCCTTGGTCATGAGCTCGAAGTCGCGGTCATATCCGAGCTCCGCCATGGCCGTGGCCACGGTCGGGTCCAGATCGCCGTCGGTCATCTCTGCCGCGCGCAACGCAACCGCCACGGCATCGGCGAGCACGGGACCGACGTGTACCGCGGTCCCTGCTGCCCGCTCGGCCAGGGCGAGCTCTGAATCCGGCCGGAATCTGCTGCAGGCCAGGTCAAGGGCAGCGAGGTCCGCGGCAAGCAGTCGCCTGGCCGTGTCGAGGCGCGAACGGTCGGTGACGAGCAGCCGGATCGAGGTGCCGATGGCTCGCCAGTCGGCCGCCGCAGGCGCCGGTGCCTCGCGCGGCGGGGCGGTGTTCATCATGATGCTCCTGAGGTGGCGTCGGTGCGACCCGACGACGATGTGCCCGGCGACCCGGTGCTCGTGGACCCCGTGTTGGTGGATCCCGTGCTCGTGGACCCCGTGCCGGTGGATCCGGTGCCGGTGGATCCGGTGCCTGACGAGCCCGAGGTCGCGTGCAAGGTTGAACCGCCGGACGTGCTGCTGGCAGTGCCGCTCGAGTTGCTTGCCGGGTGGGTTGAGCGGGGCAGCGCGACCGCGACAGCTCCGGTCGCGAGCACGCCTGCGACCGCAACCCCTGCCGTCACCGCCGACATCCGCCGCATGCCGCGACGCCGCAGCAGCCATGCGGGGGACGGGCCACCGGCCGGGTTGACAGGCATCAGTAGGTTCCTTCCCTTTGACTGGCCCGCACCGGCACCTGATACGCCGGCTGCGGTCCTGCACTACCGAAGATGCAGGGCGCAGTGCAGGGCGCACTCTGGCGTTCCTCTCAATTGCTTCTGAACCGAGGGGCGGGCGGTGCCGCTGCCGGGCGCACATTGAGAAGGGTTTGAGAGCCCCGCGCGAGGCCCTCATGAATTTCGGCGGCGAAGCTCCGGTATCGAGGGCCGCGCAGCGGCTTATCGGAAGGAAAGAAAGAAGGAGGCTCATATGCCACCCACTAGATCTGGTGGGCTGCTACGCAGGGCTGCCGTAGGCGGCGCTATCACGATCGGCCTGCTGGCCGGAGGGGTCGGCGTGGCCATGGCGGCGACATCGAGCAGTAGCCCGCCGCCCAGCTCGAGCGGTAGTTCGCCGTCCACGTCAAGCAGCCCGTCGTCCACATCGACGGCGAGCCCGCGGCCGGGGTCGAGCGGATCCACGGCGCCCGCCCATCACAATTGCCCGAACATGGGCAACGGGTCACGCGGGTCCAGTTCCAGCGGGTCCAGTTCCAGCGGGACGAGCACCAGCGCCTACCTTAATTGACCGGAGGGGAATCGGCTTAGCTGACCGACGATGCGATGTGCCCCGGCCGCGGCGCGGCCGGGGCACTCGCATGCTCCGCGTCGCAGGCCAGTGGCTGGTCATGGACCTATCCGGCGTGCGAATCTGGAAATAGCGCTGGCCGCCCAATAGGGGGCGCGGAGGACATATGGGCAGGGACATTCCCGCGATCACCATCAGCGGGGAGGACCGGCGGCGGTACCGCGACAAGGTACGCCGCTCGCTTGAAGTGTTCGCCAGGATGCTGCGTGAGGCCAGGTTCGAGGCCGATCCGCAGCTGGTCGGCCTGGAGATCGAGCTCAACCTGGTCGACGACGACGGATTGCCCTCGATGGGGAACACCCGGGTGCTCGATGCGATCGCCGATCCGGCCTGGGCGACCGAACTCGGCCAGTTCAACCTCGAGATCAACGTGCCGCCCCGGCAGCTGGCCGACGACGCGCTCGAAGGTCTCGAGACGGAGGTGCGAGCGGAGCTCAATCACGCGGACGCGACGGCGCGCAGCACCGGCAGCAGGCTCATCATGGTCGGCATCCTGCCGACGCTGAGGGAAGCCGACATGCACGAAGGCGCCCTGTCGCCGAACCCACGCTACCGGCTGCTCAACGAGGAGATCTTCGCTTCGCGTGGCGAGGACCTGCGTATCGCGATCGACGGGCCAGAGCGGCTGCTCACCCACGCCGACAGCATCACGCCAGAGGCGGCCTGTACCAGCGTGCAGCTGCACGTCCAGGTGAGCCCGGACGCGTTCGGCACGTACTGGAACGCCGCCCAGGCGCTGGCGGGCGTGCAGGTCGCGCTCGCGGCCAATTCCCCGTTCCTGTTCGGCAAGCAGTTGTGGCAAGAGACCCGGATCACGCTGTTCGAGCAGGCCACCGACACCCGGCCGGATGAGCTCAAGCACCAGGGCGTCCGGCCCCGAGTATGGTTCGGTGAGCGGTGGATCACGTCGGCCTTCGACCTGTTCGAGGAGAACATCCGTTATTTCCCGGCGCTGCTGCCGCTCTGCGAGGACGAGGATCCGGTCGCCGTGCTCGACCGCGGTCAGATTCCCGACCTGGCCGAGATGAGCCTGCATAACGGCACCATCTACCGGTGGAACCGGCCCGTGTACGCGGTCGTGGACGGCAAGCCGCACCTACGCGTGGAAAACCGCGTCCTGCCGGCCGGCCCTTCGGTGGCCGACGTGGTCGCCAACGCCGCCTTCTACTACGGCCTCGTGCGGGCGCTCGCCGAGGCGCAGCGGCCCGTCTGGACGCAGATGTCCTTCGCCACGGCGGCAGCAAACCTGCGCGAGGCGGCCAGGCACGGGATCGACGCGAAGCTCTACTGGCCCCGCTTGGGCGAGGTACCCGTCGCCGAGCTTGTGCTGCGGCGCCTGCTGCCGCTTGCCCGCGAGGGGCTTGTCCGCTGGGGGGTCGGCCCGCAGCACGCGGACCGCCTGCTCGGTGTGATCGAGCAGCGTTGCCTGACCGGCCGCACCGGCGCGGCGTGGCAGATAGCTACCACCCGGATGCTTGAAGAAAAAACGGCCCTGGACCGGCCGGAGGTGCTGCGGCTGATGACCCAGCGCTACATCGAGCACATGCACACGAACGCACCTGTGCACACCTGGCCGGTCGGCTGACCAGCCAGGATCGTGTGTCACAGCTGCGACTTGGACCAGTCGACCGATTTGAACGGCACAATCGGGCCACCGACATCCAGTTGGATGTCGGTGTGTGAACCCAATGGGATGGCGCGCGGGTCGCCGCTGTACTTGGTGCCGTTGACGAAAGCGGTGACGGTTCCCGTGGCCGGGCCGACCTGACGCACGCTCAGCGGTTGCCGCCAGATGTCGAAGAAGTTGCCAAGCGTGTATGTGTGCTGGACCGGTGATTCGATGTGAATGATGCCGTCGGTGGCGTGAGTGTGGAGCCAGTAGTAACAGTGCGTAGCCGATGCGAAGGGGCCGTTTGGCGTCTGGCTGACCAGCGGTTGGACGATGCCCACGCCGAGGGGGATCTGCCGCGCCGTGCCGTTGACGTAGACGGCCAAGTGACCGTGGATGTGGTAGACGACCTGCTCGCCCGCGTTGCACTGAATTCCGTCGACGGTCTGCCCGGTGGCCGCGGTGCTTGCCGGTGCCAGCTCGGGCCCGGCCTCGAGGACGATGCCCTCCGGGCCCATGGCGCCGCTCGAAGCGGTCGTCGCAGGTGCCTTGCCCCCTCCGGCGGTCAGCGCGATTATCGCGACGACCGCTGCGACCACAACGGCCGCGGCGAAAACAGCGAACACGCCGATCCTTACGCTGCGTGCCCGCTGCTCCCTGCGCACCTGTTCGAGCTTGTGCTGAGTGCTGCTCCGGTTTCGCTGCGACTTAGCCATCTGTTCTCCCTGCCGACCACGGTCAGCCGGCCGCTGCGCGGACGGCTGCTGCCCGGCAGGGGCGAGCGGCAGCGCTGTTGCACGCGCTCCGCGCGGTCATCCACCCAGAGGCTACCGAAGGGAATGACACGATGGGCGGCCGGGCTGTCCGCATGGGTGGCCGCTGCGTCGATCTTGTGGTGATCACCTCGGGCGTTCCGCCTGATGCGTCGGTGATATGAGTCGTATCCGCCAGTCAGTGCCGTCAGCGGCAGGTACGCGAGCTTCGAGGGCGAGGCTGGCAAGCCCGCCGCTGGCCGGTTTTCGCCTCGCGCCCGGGTCGGCTACCACTAGGCTGGCGATCACTCTGCTGATGTTCCGCTCTGCTATCGAGATCCAGTCGCATTGACTCCGCAGAGTCGCCAGATCGGGGCGGCCCGTACGATGACCTTCGGAACCAACGCCGGCCCGGATAGTCCGCGGCACGGCCAAGCAGTACCTGGCGAGCGGACGGACGACCCGGCCCCGCCAGGCCGTTGCGGCGGCCCGAGCGGCCAGTCCGCTGACGATTCCGTATTCCAGCTACCGTCTGAGGAATCCGAGGTCGGCCACGTTGGCGCGGGTGGGCTTGAAGGCACGTGGGCCGGCCGCCAACGGGCCGGTTACCCAGGTGCCGCCGCCACTGGCGTGCATCACATCGGCTCCGACGCCGGTTCCGCCAGCCAGCGGCAGCCGGGTTACGAGCCCTTCGGCCAGCATCGGGGCCACCAGCGGCCCCAGTACGGGCAGCCCCAGCCCTGGCAGCCCCAGTCCTGGCAGTCGGCCGGGCCGGCGACTTACCGGCCCAGCTCTCAGCCGAATGGCTTGCAGGAACTCGGACCTCCGGATTTGGTCAGCTACGGCTACAAGGCCGATCAGTCAGATGCTCGCTACCGTGCCCCGCAGCAAGGGGTGCCCGCCATGTTGGACGATGCGCGGGCACATCCCGGTTGGGCGGGCCAGCCGGAGACCGATCAGCAAGAGACCGATCAGCCTGAGTTTGCCCTTTACAGGCCGTCCGGAGCCGAGCCGCAGGCGTCGGCTAGACGCGCCCGCCGTAGGGACAGGCACCGAGCGCGCCAGCGCTGGATCCGGCTAAGCATCGCTACGGTGCTCACGGTCGTTGTGGCGACCGTGGCCGCCCTCGGGTTCGTCCGCTCCGCCCGTCCGGCTCACCCGGTCCGGACGGCTGCTATGCCGTCGTATGTACTCGCCGTCCCGAAGCAGATCGGCAGCTATGCCCGTGATCAGCCGGCGGAGCAGCAACTGGGCCTGAGCCACAGCGAGCAATACCTGACTCAGATCGACCCGGGGCACGTCTCCGGCATCGTCGCGGCCATCTACGACGCAGGCGGCCCCGCGAGTTCTCCTGATCGCGTCGCTGTCATCGCTGGAAGGCTCGTGCACAGCCCACCGGCCGACGTGATCAAGAGCTTCACGCAGCAGGAGACCGCGGAAGCCAACGCGCCCGAGGGGACCGCCGCCGGGCCTCTCGGCGGGCAGGCCGCGTGCGCGGGAAAGGGCAGCTCGGGGATTTGCATTTGGGCGGACAGAGACACTGTTGGCGTCCTCGTCTCGGCGACCCTCAACGCCAGTTCGCTGGCGCGGGTGATGCTGATCATCAGGTCTGGCGTCGAGGTTCCCGCGGTCGCGGCTGGTTCCAGTACGAGCCCGAACGGCTGAGGGGATCTTCTTCGGATCCGCGGCCTAGTAGGCCACCGGTTGGGGCGCGGCTGACGTTCCGCGGTCGGGACTCATCCTGGGCCGCAGGCTCATCCTTGGCCAGCGCGCGTCGTTGGTCAGCGGGGATCCTTGGCCGGGGGCGCGTCGTCGCTCGAAGACTGGTCCTTCGCCGGGCCGGCCGCGACGTCCTGGCCGCCCTTGCCCGACCCTGCTCCTTGACCGGCTTCCCCGGCGACCGCGGCGCCGTTCTTCGCGTTTGTCGCGGCCGCGCCCCCGGACTTCCCGCCAGGACCTGCCGCGCCGGCCGCTTTTCTCTTTGTGTCAGCTTTCCTCTTTTTGTCAGCGCTGTCGGCGTTCGCCTTTGTGGCGCCAGCCGCTGGTCGCGGCGTGCGCAGCGTGAACCGGGCGATCACCATGCCAATCCCAGCGCACAACGCGGCGAGCGCGATCAGTTGGGTACCCATGAGCCCCTTGTTGAGCGGACCGAGGTCGGCGGCCGGCGCAGGAGCAGGAACCCCGGAGGCCGCCGCTGGCTGTGCGACCGGGCTTGGGGTGGCCGCGGGGATGGAAGGGAGCAGTGCGCCGACGTTGCCCGCGGGGGTCGACGTGACCTGCCCCCCGGTCACGAGCGGCAGCGATCCGCCCGCCAGGCCGGTCGGGCCTTCGACGGGATAGGTAGTGGTAGTGATATCGCCGCCTGCCGGAATCGAGCTTGAGCTTGAGCTTGAGCTCGAACTCAATTTCGGCCTGGCGGGCATCGCGGCCGTCACGGTCGCCGACGCTGCCACCGTTGCCTTCGGCTTGGACGTCGTCATCTTCGCGTCAAGTTTCACGTGCTCGCCGTTGGTGCTCGACCTCGGCACCAGCACGGCGGCCTGCAGCTCGACGGTCTGGCCGTTGCCGAGCGTGCTGAGCCTGCACGTCGTGGTGTGGCCGCTCGGGCACACCACGAAGTGGGGCGTCGCCCTCGCTGGGCTGCTGGTCAGGGTCACAGTGATGCCGCCCGCGTTCGCGCCTGAGGACGAAAGCCATATCGCGACGTTCGCGGTTCCGCCCGGCTTCACCTTGGCGCTGCCCGAGAAGACGTCGGCGCTCTCGCACAGTTTCACCGACGTGGGCCCTGCGACGATGAACGCGGCGGTCTGGATCGCCGCGCGCTGCAGCGACGAAGCCGGCGTTGAAGAAGCAGACGCCGATGGCGACTTGCTCGGTGCCTGGGTCGTGCCGGAAGGTGCCAACGATGCCTTCGCCGGTGACGGAGACATCTTCGCCGGCGACGGGGTTGTCTTCTTCGGAGCTGGAGTTGTCTTCGCCAGTGCTGGCGTCGTCTTCTTTGGTGCTGGGGTTGTCTTCTTTGGTGCTGGGGTTGTCTTCTTCGGAGCGGGGGTCGTCTTCTTCGGTGACGGAGTTGTCTTCTTGGGTGACGGAGATGCCTTCGATGGCGACGGAGACGACGACTTTGACGGTGACGGTTTGGGAGACGGGCTCGCTGGCATCGTGGCGGTCACACACGGCCGTATTGCCGCGAGCCGTGCCGCGGCCGGCTGTGCCGCCGCCGACTGTGCCGCCGCGGGCCGTGTCCCGGCGAGCGGACCGGATCCGGATGTCGCGGCCGCGCTGAACGAGGTAGCGGTCATGACCGCACCCACCACGCACATGCCCGTCGCCACGCCTGCGAGGGCTGATCCGTGCCTACGGACGCTCACCCGGCTGACCCCATTCCTGCGGTCGTCGGTGAAGGGTTCGTCGTTCACGCGGAGTGCTGCCACATTATGCGCTACCTGTGAGTTGTCCTAGCAGCCTGTGCCTGGTCGTAGAATCATCGCGGTCGTCGCGACCACCGCCCTGGGGCGGCGCGGCGATTGTCGCCGGGGCAAGGACGCCAATGTCCGCGCCGCGCCGTAGCCATGACATGACCCATGTCGTGCCCAGGACGACCCCATGCCATGCACATGATGTTTCTAGGACGTCGCCCATCGGGCCCTTGGTTCCGCCTTGGTCCCTTTGTCCGGCCGGTCAGACCGCGGCGAGGATGGCGGATCCGTGCCCGAACAGCCCCTGGTTGGGATTGAGCCACCCAGTGTGGTGGCGCCACTACGCAGCAGCCGTTTAGCATCGTTTTCCCCGCACAGGCCGAAACAGGCGGCGTTCCGGGCGCCGAGCAGCGGGAACCCGTACTCAAGCGCTTGCTTGGTCTCGGCCGGCCAAACTTGAGCGGGCATTGGCCGCTCCGGAGCGCGCGTGTCGCCTGCGCACGTGCTGACCCGCGCGGTGTGTCACAACAACTGCCCGTTGCCCTGGCCTGCCCGTCGTCATGCAGATCATGAAGCCGCCGTACGGTGGTGACGTGGTGGTAGCGGGAACGGTGCGCCTCGTGCTGGCGGCTCGGCGGGGCCACGCGACGTGCTGACCATGGTCGCGCCACCCCCGGACGCGGTGGTCCGGTACGGAGAGGGCCCGGATCAGGTCGCCGACCTGCGGCTGCCAGATCGTGCACGGCACTCCCTGTCGGCGCGCAATGTCGCGCCAGTAAACCGGGGGCGTCGCCGTGGTCGGACCTGCCGCGGTTAGCGATCTGGCCGGCTGCTGCGCCGAGGACTAGGGGACGGCGCGGCCGTGGCGCTGATCGGTGGCCCGCCTGATCGGTGGCCCGCCTGATCGGTGCAGCCGCCGCCGATCCGGTCCGCTTGCTGCCGCTCGGCGCGGCGGTGTGGCTGGTGCACGGCGCGCAAGACGACAGTGTGCCGCCCCCGATGAGCCGCGGGTTCGCCGCGGGGGCGCGCGCCGCGGGCGACGATGTGGTGCTGCATGAGTTGGGGGGCTGTGAGCATTTCGGGCTGATAGACCCGTTGTCGCAAGCCCGGCAGTAGGTCCTCCGTGCTTTCGCGGCGGCGGCGCGGCGGTGATTATGGTGGCACGCTCAGGGTCACCGCCTCACAACGTGGTGGTCGGCGCGGGCGCAATGGGCACCGCGACCTCATGGTGGCTCGCCCGTGAGGGTCATCAGGTTAGCGCTCGCGCAGAAACTAAAGGGAGTTGTCCGAATAATCTCCTGGTCGTTTGTGGTACGTCGAATGGATGCTGACTGACGCGGAGATAGCCGCCCGGTATGTCAAGATCCGTCCTTATCTCGATGAGCGCCAGCGGCGGCTGTGGCTGGGCGTGGAGGCTCAGCCGCTCGGCAGCGGCGGCGTGGCCGTGATTGCCCGCGCCACCGGCGCGGACGTGAAGACGGTGCGCCGGGGCACGGCCGAGATCGAGTCCGGCGCGGAGCCCGGCGGGAGGGTGCGCGGTCCCGGCGGCGGGCGGCCTGGCCTGGCGGAGCTGGACGCCGGGCTGGTGCCCGCGCTGGAGGCGCTGGTCGATCCGGCAACGCGGGGCGACCCGATGTCACCGCGCTGGACTACCAAGTCAACCGCCAACCTGGCTGCGGAGCTCACCAGGCAGGGCCACCAGGTGACGGCGCGGACGGTGGCCAGCCTCGGCTACTACGGGAAGTTGACGCCGGATCGCGGAATCAAGGTCGGAAAACACACGACCGGCCACGAAGTGGATGCGGGCCGTCCGCGCCCCGGGCCTTCGGCAGCGACGCTCGCGAGGATCGAGGACTACGTTGTCCGGTGGCTGCCCGGCGCCGCGCCGGTCGCGGCGGCCGTTGACACGTGCCTGTACACCTCGCCGCCTGATGGGGAATTCGTGCTCAGGCGCGACGGGCCCGTGGTCATGTGCTCACCGTGTTCCGGTCACGGGTTCAAGTTCACTCCCGCCATCGGCAGGCTCACCGCTGCCCTCGCCATCGGTGAGATAGCCGCGGTCGACGCCGCCACGCGTCCGGTGCCCGATCTGTTCTGGTAATCTCGTCATCTGCGGCCGGGCTTGGTGCCCGTCCTGCCCCCTTAGCTCAGACGGCAGAGCGTCTCCATGGTAAGGAGAAGGTCTACGGTTCGATTCCGTAAGGGGGCTCCCAGAGGTCTTCACGTTTTGATGGGGAACATGTTCAGGTTTGGGTCTCATGTTCCGCGTGGCCGGCCGCTGTGGGCGGGTTCCCGGGTTGCGGCG